>JBKHWB010000012.1:0-30827 GCA_046566745.1 Gammaproteobacteria bacterium | reverse complement strand
GGGAAGCTGGTGGCCACATTGGCACAGTCCTCGATCTCGATAGGCCCGGTTGCACGCAGGGCCGCCACCGTGAAGGACATGGAGATACGGTGATCACCATGGCTGATCACGCGGCCACCTCCAATGGGGCTGCCCTCAATGATGATGCCGTCAGGCGTGGGCTGTACCTTGACGCCAAGACTGGTCAGACCATCCGCCATCACCTGGATGCGGTCCGATTCCTTGACGCGCAGTTCTTCTGCGCCGGTCAGCACGGTAGTGCCTTCGGCACAGGCCGCTGCAATGAACAGCACGGGGAACTCGTCGATGGCCAGGGGCACCTGGTCTTCCGGGATGTGGATACCCTTGAGTTTGGCGCTGCGGATGCGGATGTCGGCCACCGGCTCGCCGCCGACCTCGCGCTCGTTCATCACGGTGAGGTCGCCGCCCATGGCACGCAGGATATTGATGACGCCGATACGGGTCGGGTTGATGCCGACGTGCTCCAGCACAATGTCCGAGCCTTCGGCAATGCTGGCGGCCACCATGAAGAAGGCCGCCGAGGAGATGTCGGCCGGCACGTCGATACGGGTTGCCGTCAGCTTGCCACCACCCTTGATGCTGGCCGTCGCCCCCTGCACGTTAACGTCATAGCCAAAGCCTCTCAGCATGCGCTCGGTGTGGTCACGGGTAGGAGCCGGCTCGGTCACCACGGTCTCACCCTCCGCCCAGAGGCCTGCCAGCAGTACCCCGGACTTCACCTGGGCACTGGCCATCGGCATGACGTAATCGAAGCCCTTGAGCCGCTTGCCGCCCTTGATGGTGACCGGAGGCGTACCCTTCTCGCCGGTGGTCTGGATCTCTGCCCCCATCTGCCTAAGCGGCTTGGCGACACGCTCCATCGGGCGTTTGCTCAGCGACGGGTCGCCGGTCATGACCGTATCAAAAGACTGTGCGGCCAGGATGCCGGAGAGCAAACGCATGCTGGTGCCGGAATTACCGCAGTAGATCGGCCCGGGAGGTGCCTTGAGCCCGTGCAGGCCGACACCGTGAATTTTCACTTCACCGTTATGCGGGCCTTCAATGACAACCCCCATGTCGCGAAACGCCTGCAAGGTGGCCAGCGCATCCTCGCCCTCGAGAAAACCTGTTACTTCGGTCACGCCGTCGGCCAGCGAGCCCAGCATGATGGAACGATGGGAAATGGACTTGTCGCCGGGAACGCGGAAATGGCCCTTCAGGGAGCCTCCGGGCTGGACGAGGAATTCGATGTTCTTGCTCTTCATGGTCTTCGCATAGGCCGTACCGGCCAACATGTGTGTGAAATGTTCCCGCGCTGCCTTGGCGCGCGTAAAAACGCCCAGCAGGGCTTCAGAGTCACCCTGCTCGATGGCGGTACGCAACTGTGCCACGCCATCGGAAAAATGTTGCAACGCGTGCAGCACGGCCGTCTTGTTGGCCAGGAAAATGTCGTGCCACATCACGGGGTCGCTGGCGGCAATGCGGGTAAAGTCGCGAAATCCGCCAGCCGCATAGCGGAAGATGTCGAGATTCTCCGACTCGCGCGCCAGTGTATCCACCAGGGAAAACGCCAGCAGGTGCGGCAGGTGGCTGGTCTTGGCCAGCACCTCGTCATGACGATCGACACCCATTTCGAGTACGGTAGCGCCGAGCGCCTCCCACACCTTGCGTACCGTCTGCAACGCCTGTGGCGAGGTTTCGGCCACCGGCGTGAGAATCACCTTGTGGCGATCAAACAGGCTGGCCTTCCCGGCCAGCACGCCGCTTTGTTCCGAACCGGCTATCGGATGACCAGGAACAAAGCCCGCGGGCAAGGTCTGAAAAACGCGGCGGGCCGCCTCCACTACATTGCCCTTAGTGCTGCCGCCATCCGTGATGATGGCATCCGTTCGCAACGCCGGCTGGATGGCACGCAAGACCGCTTCGGTGGACTGTACCGGCATGGCCAGGAACACCAGATCGGCATCCCGCACTGCCTCCGCAGCATCAGCAAACGCTTCGTCCACCACACCGATGGCCTCTGCCAGCGCGCAGGTCTTCTGGCTGCGCGCCGAGCCGGTGATACGTTCCGCCAAACCGTGCTCACGCAGCCCACGAGCAAAACTGGAGCCAATCAGGCCCAATCCGATAATGGCGACCGTCTGGAAAGCCGGGCGCGTCATGATGACAGCACCGCCTTCAAGGCGGCCAGAAAGCGCTCGTTCTGGTCATGCGTACCGATCGTGACACGCAGGTACTCCGGCATGCCGTAATTGGTTACCGGGCGCACGATCACCCCCTTGCGCAGCAGGGCATCATAAACAGGCAGGCCCGTCTGCTTGAGATGCACGCAAAGGAAATTCCCGCGCGAAGGAATGACCGACAGTCCCATCGCCTGCACCCCTTCCGCGATCTGCTTCATGCCGGCCGCATTGAGGGTGCGAGAGCGTGCCACAAAATCCTGGTCGGCCAGTGCCGCGACGGCGGCACGCAAGGCCAGCGAATTCACGTTGAAAGGCTGGCGAACACGATTCAGCACGTTGGTGATGTCCGGGTGGGCAAAGGCGTAGCCCACCCGCAGCCCTGCCAGGCCATAGGCCTTGGAGAACGTGCGGCTGACAATCACGTTCGGATAGCGGTTGAGGTATTCCAGGCCATCCGGGAAATCCGCTGAATCAACATACTCGCCGTACGCCTCGTCCAGCACGACCAGCACGCTGTCCGGGACGGCGCTCAAAAAGGCATCCAGTGCGTCTTTTTCCACCCAGGTGCCAGTCGGGTTATTGGGATTGGCAATAAAGATGACACGAGTCCTGGAAGTGACGGCGTTGGACATGGCCGCCAGATCGTGCCCCCAGTTCACCGCCGGTACCGTGATGCCGGTGGCGCCGACGGCCTGCACGACCAGCGGGTACACGGCAAACGAATGCTGGGCATAAATGGCTTCGTCGCCCGGCTGCAGGAATGCACGGCCGACCAATTCGAGAATATCGTTGGAGCCGTTGCCCAGCGTTATCTCAGCCAGCGGTCGCTTGTAGAACTCTGACAGCGCCTGCTTCAGCACAAAACCGTTCCCGTCAGGGTACAGCGCCAGTTCGGAAAGACCGCTGTCGATGGCGCGCAGCACCCGTGGCGAGCACCCCAGCGGGTTCTCGTTACTGGCGAGCTTGATGATGTCACTGATGCCCAACTCCCGCTCCAGCTCCTCGATGGGTTTGCCAGGCTGGTAGGGCGACAGCTTCTGTACACCGGGTGCCGCAAGGGCAACGAAATCACATGACACGAAGGGCTCCATGACGGCAGTCAGCACCTGCCGTCTCGAAATCAGAGAACAGCCTTGGGATAAGACCCGAGCAGTTTCAGGTCACGTACGCGCGGCTCCAGTTCTGCCAACGCCTCCCTGACCGGGGCATCATCCACATGACCTTCAAAGTCGATGAAGAAAACATAGGACCATGCATCCGTTTGCGAGGGACGGCTCTCGATACGGGTCAGGTTGATGCCGCGGCGCTTGAACGGTTCAAGGATGTCGTACAGCGCACCGGACTGGTTCTGCTGCATCGACACGATGATTGATGTCTTGTCATCGCCGGACGGCGGCACTGCCTCGTTGCCGATGATCAGGAAGCGTGTGGAATTCTTGGGATTGTCCTCGATGCACTCGTTCAGCTTTGTCAGGGCGTACAACTCCGCGGCCGTCTCGCCGGCAATCGCTGCAGAATGCCACTCGCCCTTGATGCGACGTGCCGCCTCGGCATTGCTGGACACCGCGACGCGTTCGGCCTTGGGGTAATGGGCATCCAGCCACTTGCGGCACTGGGCTAGTGTCTGCTGGTGCGAATAAATGCGGGAAATGGCATCCGGCTGGGTGCTCTCGGCCACCAGCAGGTGGTGATGAATGCGCAACTGCACTTCGCCGATGATTTTCACCGACGAGGCCATGAACGAGTCGGCGGTGTGCGTCACCACCCCCTCCGTACTGTTCTCGACCGGCACCACGCCGTAATTGACAGCCCCTGCCTCGACCTCGCGGAACACCTCGTCAATCGACGCAATCGGCACCGTCTCGACCGAGTGGCCAAAGTGCTTGAGCGCGGCAGTCTGGGTAAATGTTCCATTCGGCCCGAGGAAGGCAATGCGCATCGGGTGTTCCAGCGCGAGGCAGGCCGACATGATCTCCCGAAACAGTCGCGCCATCTCCTCGGGGTGCAAGGGGCCTTCGTTGCGGGCCATGACCCTCTGCAACACCTGCGCCTCACGCTCGGGGCGATAGAACACCGTAGCATTCGGGTCTTCAGCCTTCTTGACCTCGGCCACCAGCTGCGCACAGCGAGCACGTTCGGAAATCAGCGACTGAATCTGGGTATCCAGCGCATCAATTTTCTGGCGAACATCATCGAGCGTCAGTTTTTCGCTCATATTCCTTCATCCCGGACTCAAACAGGACAGGTGCTGCACGCTCGTCGTGCAGCACCTGGTTCAACCTTAGCCCAGACGCTGCTGGAACTCTTTCATGAAGTCGATCAGCGCATCCACCCCCTCTTCCGGCACCGCGTTATAGAGGCTGGCCCGCATGCCACCAACCGATCGATGGCCAGCGAGATTGAGCAAGCCACGAGCCTCGGCATCCTTCAGGAAGGTCTTCTCCAGAGTGGCGTCGGCCAGCACAAAGGGGACATTCATGATGGAGCGATAGGAGCGGATCACAGGATTCGAATAGAAACCGCCGCTGCTGTCGATTGCCTCATACAGCTTGGCAGCCTTGCGGTGGTTGACCTCGGCAATGGCCTTGAGACCGCCGTGATTTTTCAACCATTTGAACACCAGGCCCGCCAGATACCAGCTGAATGTCGGCGGCGTGTTGTACATCGAGCCGTTTTCGGCCGCGACCTTGTAGTCCAGCATGGTAGGCGTGCCAGGCAGCACATCACCCAGCAGGTCTTCACGCACGATCACGACCACGATGCCGGCCGGGCCAATATTCTTCTGGGCACCGGCGTAGATCAGGCCGAACTTCGACACATCCAGCGGCTCGGAAAGAATGCTGGAGGAGAAGTCTGCCACCAGCGGCACATCCACTTCGGGAATGTAGTTGAACTGCACGCCGTGAATGGTTTCATTCGGGGTGTAGTGCAGATAGGCCGCCTTGGAGTTGAGTTTCCAGGTATCAAATGCCGGAACGCCACGAAACTTGTTGTGCTCATCGCTGGCAACGACATTCACGTCGCAGTATTTCTTTGCTTCGGCGATGGCCTTGCCCGACCACATGCCAGTGTTCACATAATCCGCCGTGCTGTGACCGCGCAGCAGGTTCATGGGAATCTGGGCGAACTGCATGGATGCACCACCCTGCAGGAACAGCACCTTGTAATTCGCCGGAATATCAAGCAGGTCGCGCAGGTCTTTCTCGGCTTCCTCGGCGATGGCGACATAGTCATTGGAGCGGTGACTCATCTCCATGACAGACATGCCCTTGCCCTTCCAGTTCAGCAGGTCCTTCTGGGCTTCGCTCAGCACGGCTTGCGGCAATGCGGCGGGGCCGGCACAAAAATTGTAGGCGCGCGTCATTTCACTGCTTCCTTCTGCATCGGTATCAATCATTCTGCTTCTGGCAGGGCATCTGCTTCACCCTCGCCAGCATCCTCGAACCCTTCGTCGTCGCCACCCACATCCTGCAAGCGAACCACGCCGACCAGATGCTCGTTCTCACCCACCTTGATCAACGTCACACCCTGGGTGTTGCGACCGGAGACAGAGACTTCGGCCACGCGCGTGCGTACCAGGGTGCCCTGGTCGGAGATAAGCATCAGTTCATCTTCATCACACACCTGGACGGCAGCCACCAGTGCGCCATTGCGCTCGCTGGTCTGGATGGCAATCACGCCCTGGCCACCACGGCCGCGGCGCGGGAAGCCAGCCAGGCCGGTACGCTTGCCGTAGCCGTTCTGGGAAGCCGTGAGGATCTGCGCGCCGGATTCAGGAATGATCATCGAGATCAGTCGCTGGCCGGCAGGCAGGCGCATGCCGCGAACACCACGGGCATTACGCCCCATGATGCGGACATCCTTTTCCTTGAACCGGATGACTTTGCCGCCACTGGAGAACAGCATGACCTCGCAGGCCCCGTTGGTGACGGCGGCGGCAATCAGGGTGTCGCCTTCTTCCAGACGCAGCGCGATAAGGCCGTTGCTGCGCGGGCGGCTGAACTGCACGACTGGCGTCTTCTTCACGGTACCGCTGGCGGTCGCCATGAAAATGTAGGCCCCGGTGGGCTCGTCCAGCCCGGTCAGGGCCAGATCGTCGGCGTCGTCATCGCTCTCGGCGTCTTCAACTTCCACGGTCTCGGCTACAACGTCGATCGCGCTGTCATCCAGCGCCTCGTCATCATCCTCGTCATGACCGGAATACGCATTGAGGTCAATCGGCAGCAAGGCGGTAACGCGCTCGCCCTCGGCCAATGGCAGCACATTAACGATGGGCTTGCCCTTGGAACCGCGACCACCGGAGGGTAACTCGTAAGCCTTCAGCCAATACACCTTGCCGGCACTGGTGAAGCAGAGCACGGTTGAATGCGTGCTGGTGACCAGCAAATGCTCGATGTAGTCGTCATCCTTCATCGCCGTGGCCGACTTGCCGCGACCACCACGACGCTGGGCACGGTAATCGGCCAGCGGCTGGGTCTTGGCATAACCCGTATGCGAAATGGTCAGCACCACCTGCTCTTCGGTGATCAAGTCTTCCAGTGTAAGGTCAAGACGCGAGGCAATGATCTCGGTACGACGTTCGTCACCATACTGGTCCCGAATGGCGATCAGTTCGTCGCGAATCACCGTCAGCAAACGCTCGGGGTCGGCCAGGATAAGTCCCAGCTCCTTGATGCGCCCCAGGATCTCCTGGTACTCGGCAACCAGCTTGTCTTGCTCGAGACCGGTCAGGCGATTCAGGCGCAAATCAAGAATGGCCTGGGCCTGCTCGACCGAAAGATGGTACTTGCCGCCGACAAAGCCGAACTGCTGGGGCAGTCCGTCAGGCCGGCAGGCATTATGGTCGCCAGCACGCTCCAGCATGGCCACCACGGAGCCCGGCTCCCAACCCTGAAGCATCAGGCGATCCTTGGCTTCCGCCGGACTGGGCGAGGTCTTGATCAGCTCGATGACCGGATCAATATTGGCCAGCGCCACTGCCAGGCCTTCCAGGATGTGGCCGCGTTCGCGCGCCTTGCGCAGCTCAAACACGGTGCGGCGCGTCACCACTTCGCGACGATGGCGGACGAACGCCTCGATCATGTCCTTGAGGTTGAGCAGCTTGGGCTGGCCATCGGCCAGTGCCACCATGTTGATGCCAAACACGCTCTGCAACTGCGTCTGGGCAAACAGGTTGTTGACGACCACCTCGGCCACTTCACCACGCTTCAACTCGATGACAATGCGCATGCCGTCCTTGTCGGACTCGTCGCGCAGCTCGGAAATGCCTTCGAGCTTCTTTTCCTTGACCAGCTCGGCGATCTTTTCGATGACACGCGCCTTGTTCAGCTGGTAGGGGATTTCAGTGAAGATGATCGTTTGGCGGCCAGTTTTGGCATCGGTCTCGATCTCGTGCCGGGCACGCATGTAGATGCGGCCGCGACCCGTACGGTAGGCCTCGATGATGCCGGCACGGCCATTGATGATGGCAGCAGTCGGGAAATCCGGGCCCTTGATGTATTCCATCAGGCCGTCAATCGTGATGTCTTCGTTGTCAATAAAGGCCAGGCAGCCGTTCACGACCTCCGTCAGGTTGTGCGGCGGGATGTTGGTTGCCATGCCCACGGCGATGCCGCTGGAGCCGTTGATGAGCAGGTTGGGCACCCGGGTAGGCATGACGGCCGGGATCTGCTCGGAGCCGTCATAGTTCGGCACCCAATCCACGGTCTCCTTGTCGAGATCCGCCAGCAGTTCATGCGCCAGCCGCGTCATGCGTACTTCGGTGTATCGCATGGCGGCCGCGTTGTCGCCGTCGATGGAGCCGAAGTTGCCTTGGCCATCGACCAGCATGTAGCGCAACGAGAACGGCTGTGCCATGCGGACGATGGTGTCATAGACCGCCGTATCGCCGTGCGGATGGTATTTACCGATCACGTCCCCGACCACACGGGCCGACTTCTTGTAAGGCTTGTTCCAGTCGTTGCCCAGTTCGTGCATGGCAAACAGCACGCGGCGATGCACCGGCTTGAGACCGTCGCGAACGTCCGGCAAGGCACGGCCAACGATCACGCTCATGGCGTAATCAAGGTAGGACTGGCGCAGTTCGTCTTCGATATTGACCGGCAGGATTTCTTTGGCAAATTCGGTCATCAGCGTCCCCGACTCCTTCTCGTCAACCCGACAAAGCCCTGTTTTGTCGCCAGTCTGGCGCTGGCTTGCGGGCGGTTCCCGGAAAAACGCCAAGATTACCAGAAAATCAGAGGGTTATCTAACCGCTCCGGTACTCGAAAACGGGTTTTTTGCTCCCCTTCGAGGCCGCGTTGCCGGTATACTTCACAACTCCCTTCTACGCCCGCGCAAGGAGCAGGAAATGACGGCCGGCACTCCGAATGTCGATCCTTCCGAAATCGCCAAGTTTGAGGCCCTGGCCTCCCGCTGGTGGGACCCCCATTCCGAATTCAAGCCTCTTCACGACATCAATCCGCTGCGCCTGAACTGGATTGACGAACGCGCCTCTCTGGCCGGCAAAACCGTGCTGGACGTGGGCTGTGGCGGCGGCATCCTTTCCGAGAGCATGGCACGGCGCGGCGCTACCGTTACCGGTATCGACATGGGCGCGGCACCATTGTCCGTCGCTCGCCTTCACCTGCTGGAAAGTGGACTGCAGGTGGACTACCGGCAGGTGCCGGTGGAGCAACTCGCCGCCGAGCGCCCTGCCTCCTTCGACGTGGTGACGTGTCTGGAAATGCTGGAGCATGTGCCGGACCCGGCCGCCGTGGTGAAGGCTTGCTTTGTCCTGGTCAAGCCCGGTGGCCATGTGTTTTTCTCGACCATCAATCGCAATCCAAAGGCCTACGCGTTTGCCATCCTGGGCGCCGAATACATCCTGCGCCTGCTGCCCCGCGGCACCCATGAATACGAAAAGTTCATCAAGCCGTCGGAGCTGGCCGGCTGGATCCGTGCGGCCAGCCTCGACCTTGAGGACATGACCGGCCTGCACTACAACCCGCTCACCCAACGCTACTGGCTGGGGTCGAACGTTGACGTCAACTACATGGTAGCCACCCGCCGGCCACCCAACGGGGACTCTGCCCCATGACCTTGCATGCACCACAAGCCGTACTGTTTGATCTCGACGGCACGCTGATTGATACCGCCCCCGACTTTGCCGGCGTACTGAACCGCCAGCTGGTTGCACATGGGCGCCGCCCGCTTCCCTATGAGGCCGTGCGCTCAGTGGTATCGCAGGGCGCGCGCGCCGTGGTGACACTGGGGTTTGGGGATCGTTTCCCGGCGGATTCGGACGAGTTCGAGGCCATTCGCCAGGAATTCCTCGCCAGCTACCTGCAGCACCTTGCGGACGAAACGCGCCTGTTTCCCGGCATGGACGAATTGCTGACGGCGCTTGAATCACGCGGCACCCCGTGGGGCATCGTCACCAACAAGCCCAGCCTTTACACAACCCCGCTGCTGAAGGCACTGCGGCTGGATCACCGTTGCAAGGTCGCCATCTGCCCGGACATGGTGACACACACCAAACCCCATCCGGAACCCATGCTCAAGGCAGCCGAGGCATTGGGCGTTGCACCGGACCAATGCGTTTATGTAGGCGACCACGAGCGTGACATCGAAGCCGGCAAACGCGCATCGATGATCACCGTGGCCGTCAGCTACGGCTATATCCAGGACGGCGACTCTCCGGCCGACTGGGACGCCGACCATCTCGTCGACTCGGTCTTTGAGTTGTCCCGCCTGCTGGGACTGGAATGAGTCACCCGTCTTGCCCTCGATGAAGGAAACCCGCATGCATGATTACATCGCCCCTCCGGGCCTTCTGACCGATCGGATCATACTGGTGACGGGCGCCGGTGACGGCATTGGCCGTGCAGCCGCCAAGGCACTGGCCGCTCATGGAGCCACCGTTGTCCTGTCGGGCCGGACACTGGCCAAGCTCGAACAGGTCTATGACGAAATCGAGGCTGCAGGCGGCCCACAACCAGCCCTGGTGCCCGCAGACTTCTCACTGGCCGGTCCGCATGAGTACCGGCAACTCGCCGACACCATTGAAAAAGAGTTCGGACAGCTGGATGGCCTGTTGCACAACGCCAGCGTGCTGGGCGACATCACGCCGCTCGAGATGTACGACCCCGACACCTGGGATACGGTGATGAAGGTCAATCTGCGCGCGCCGTTCCTGCTCACGCAAGCGCTGTTGCCGCTGCTCAAACAGTCGCCCGATGCGTCCATCGTCTTCACGACCAGTTCGGTAGGCCGTCGTGCCCGCGCCTTCTGGGGTGCCTATGCCATTTCCAAGTGTGGTATCGAGGGCATGTCCGCCCTGCTGGCCGACGAACTCATGAACACCAGCAACATCCGGGTGAACTGCATCAACCCCGGCGCAACCCGAACCGCCATGCGCGCTGCCGCCTATCCTGGCGAAGATCCGGCGACGCTGAAAACACCAGACGACATCATGCCCCTTTACCTGTACCTGATGGGGCCTGACAGCACCGGCGTCACCGGGCAGTCGCTTGACGCGCAGCCCAAGTGACCCCAGGGCAGACATGAAAAAACCGGCGCAAGCCGGTTTTTCTTTGAACGGTTCACGACACTCTCATCGCGTTAGATTGCCCGCAATCCGGCCGCCCTCCTGCAGCAACCCCTCAAGAGCAGTCGCCAGTGCGGCGTCTCGCGGGTCGTGTTCGCGGGTGATGGGGGGCAAGCCCTCGGCAATTCTCACATGCACCCGCGAAAAGGGCCTGGGTAGTACTGCACGATTCCAGGCCCGCGAAAATATCCAGGGCCGCGACACACCCACCGATGCGGTATAGATGGGCGCACTCATCAGCCGGGAAAACTCGAACACGCCGGGCTTCACTTTGTAGATCGGCCCCTTGGGCCCGTCCACGGCAAACGACACGTTGTTGCCATTCTTGCGGCAATGACTGATCAACCCACGCATGGCATTCGCCCCTCCTCTCGTAGAGGAGCCACGCGCGGTTTCAGCGCCCAGCCAGTGCAATACCCGGTTCATCAACTCGCCGTCCTTGCTGGTAGATGTGATCGTGGCGATGCGGTAACGCCTGGCCAGATGAATCAACGCCAGCTCGTTGCCGTGCCAATGGGCAATCACCACGGGCTTGCGCTCTGCCAGCGCCTGACGAAACGACGGACTTTCGTCCAGCGTAATCCGCCAGGTCAGCAGCAGGAACCGGTAGAAGAGATAAACCAGGACGGGAGCAACGTGGCGTCTGAACACGGTCGTTCAGCCCACATGACACGACAGGACAGCCACTATCGTGCGTCCTTCACTCGTCACGGCTGCGGCCATCGCGCTTCTGCTGACGCAAGAAGCCGCCACGACGTGCCGGCAGCGGGTTTTCCTGCATCTTTTCCACGCGTCGCTTGGCAAGACCGTACAAGCCGGTACCCCGACGCGGACGCAGCTTCACCAGCTCCGACAGCGCATCAATATCGGCCTTGTCGAGTTCGATCCAGCGGCCGGTCTTCAGCGTACGCGGCAACGTCACCGAACCGTAGCGCGTACGCAGCAAACGGCTTACCTTGAGATCCTGCGACTCGAACAGGCGGCGCACTTCACGATTGCGCCCTTCCTTCACCACCACCTGCCACCAGCGATTGATGCCTTCGCCGCCCAGTTCGGACATACGCTCAAACTTGGCAGGACCATCATCCAGCTCGACGCCGGTCGTAAGGTTCTCCCGAATTTCCTTGGTGATCTCGCCCATCACACGCACGGCATATTCGCGCTCGATTTCACTGGAGGGATGCATCAGCCGATTGGCCAGCTCACCATCCGTGGTGAACAGCAGCAAACCGGAGCTGTTAACGTCGAGGCGCCCCACCATCACCCAGCGCTCGCCCTTGAGCGGAGGCAGGCGATCAAACACGGTCGGGCGCCCTTCCGGATCCTGGCGCGAACAGATTTCACCTTCCGGCTTGTAGTAAATCAGCACACGTCGACGCATCTCGGACTCGACCGTGAACTGTACCAGACGGCCATCCACGCGAAGCTCGGCACCGTCTTCAATACGGTCGCCCAGCGTCGCCAGCTTGCCATTCACGCTAACGCGACCATCGACAATCGCCTGCTCCATGTGGCGTCGGGAACCCAGGCCAACACGTGCCAGGACTTTTTGCAGTTTTTCACTCATGGGGCAGACAACTCATCACAGTTAGGTTCGTAGCCGTCTCAGCCATCCAGCTGTAACGACGCGTTTCATTACTCGTAGATCTGTTCTTCCGGGCTCGCCCCGGGTGTTTCACGCTTGATGTCGTCCTCGAGCTCCGCCATCACTTCTGCCAGCTTGTCGGCATCAAGGTCGGCCTGTTCGCCTGCTGCCTCCTCACCGGACGACTGGGCCTCCAGGAACTCGAGTTCGGCATTGATGCTGTCGAGATCCCGAATTTCCGACAGCGAGGGCAACTCGGCCAGGTTCTTCAGATTGAAACTGTCGAGGAACTCCCGCGTCGTGGCAAACAGTGCCGGACGCCCCGGGACATCGCGATGCCCCGCAACACGAATCCATTCACGTTCGATCAGTGTCTTGATGATGTGGGAACTTACCGACACGCCACGAATTTCTTCGATTTCAGAGCGGGTGATGGGCTGGCGGTAGGCGATCAGCGCCAAGGTTTCCAGAAGTGCACGCGAGTAGCGCGAAGGCTTTTCGTCCCACAGGCGACTCACCCATGGCCCCGTCTCCTGGCATACCTGGAAGCGGAATCCGGAGGCGACTTCCTTCAACTCGACGCCCCGTCCGGCATATTCAGCCTTGAGCTTGTCCAGTGCCGTGCGCAGGTCGCTGTTGCTCGGGCGCTCCGCTTCCTCAAACAACAGGCCCAACTGCTCAATGTTGAGCGGTTGGCCCGCCGCAAAAACAGCCCCTTCCAGAATCTTCTTCAGCAGAGCAGCATCCACGTTCATTCCCCTTCGGAGGCGAAGTCACCTTCAGCGGCATCTTCGTCCCAGTAATCATCAGACAAATCCAGTTGCGGGCTGTCACCTGCGTCGGCGGACTCGGTCGCTGCCTCGAATGCATCCTCGGGGCCGTCGTCATTAATGTCGGCCAGATCATAGCCCTCGCCTTCGGCAGGCTGTGCCCTGGCCTTCACATGAATCGGACCAAAGGACTCGGTCTGGACCAGATCCAGGATGCCTTCCTTGACCAGCTCAAGGATGGACATGAAGGTAACCACCACGCCCAGCCGGCCTTCTTCCACCGTAAACAGGGAAACAAAGGGCAGGAATTCACGCCCCTTCAACATTTC
Organism: Gammaproteobacteria bacterium; assembly: GCA_046566745.1. GTDB lineage: Bacteria > Pseudomonadota > Gammaproteobacteria > Pseudomonadales > Moraxellaceae > UBA2031. The sequence continues at coordinate 17,373 of JBKHWB010000012.1, read as the reverse complement.
CAGCACCTGGCCCATCTTTTCGCGCAGTGTCAGCGTTTCCTTGGAGACCTGATGGCTCTCGAACAGGTCTGCGCGGCGCAGCACATCCTGCAAGGCCAGCAGCAGCTCGCGCAGGTCTACTTGTGGCAACTCTTTTTCCCGCGTGTAATCGGGGCCAGCAGCCTTCACGGTCCAGAAATCCCTGCCCTCCTGGGGCATTTCGTCCAGATCGGCAGCTGCCTTCTTGAAACGCTCGTACTCCTGCAGGCGCCGGATCAGCTCGGCACGCGGATCCTCTTCCTCTTCCCCATTCTCCGTCTTGGGTCGGGGCAGCAATGAACGCGACTTGATCTCGCCCAACACGGCGGCCATGACGAGATATTCGGCCGCCAGCTCCATGTTGATGGCATGCATCATCTCGACGTACTGCATGTACTGGCGGGTGATTTCGGCAACTGGAATATCGAGGATGTCGAGGTTCTGGCGCCGGATCAGGTACAGCAGGAGATCAAGGGGGCCTTCGAAGGCCTCCAGGAATACCTCGAGTGCATCCGGCGGAATGTACAGGTCTTCGGGCAGTTTCATGAACGCCTGGCCGTAGACCAGGGCAAACGGCATTTCCTGCTGCTGCGGGGCGACGTCAGCCTGCTCGGCACCCGGTGCCGGCTCCGTCGCGACGTCGGACTCGGCCTGAATGTCGGCCAGCGCCGCCAGTACCTGTTCGTCGTCCTGAGGTGTTCCGCTCATGTTGCCCTCTTTGCCGCTTCACAGCGGTGAGTGATTCGTCCGTTAACGGTAAGCCAATCCCATGGCTGCCCTGACATCGCGCAAGGTGTCCTCGGCAATCGCCGAGGCCGTCTCTGCGCCACGCTCAAGAATGCTTCGAACGGTGTCGGGACTGTCTTCGAACTCTCTCGCACGCTCCCGCATTGGTGCCAGCTCGGCATTGATCGCGTCGATGACCGGTTTCTTGCACTCAATGCAACCAATCCCGGCTGAGCGGCACCCGTTCTGCACCCACTGCCTGGTCGCATCATCCGAATAAACTTCATGCAGCTGCCAGACCGGGCACATATCGGGATTGCCCGGATCATGACGGCGTACGCGGGCCGGGTCGGTCGGCATCTTGCGAACCTTGGCATCGACATCATCCGGCAGCTCACGCAAGGAGATAAAATTGCCGTAGGACTTGGACATCTTCTGCCCATCCAGCCCCGGCATCTTGGATGCCGGCGTCAGCAAGGCTTGCGGCTCGGGCAAAATGATCTTGCCAGATCCTTCCAGCGAACCCAGCAGCCGCTCCTTGTCGCCCAGCGTAATGTTCTGCTGGTCACGCACCAGCGCCTGCGCAGTGGCCAGTGCCTCGTCGTCGCCCGACTCCTGGTAACGCTTGCGCAGATCGACATACACCTTGGCGGCCTTCTTGCCCATCTTGGTGATGGCCGCTTCGACAGCCTCTTCAAAACCCGGCTCGCGGCCATAGAGATGATTGAAGCGCCGTGCCACCTCGCGGGTGATCTCCACATGCGCCACCTGATCGGCTCCGACCGGCACCAGGCCGGCACGGTAGATCAGGATGTCGGCACTCTGCAGCAGCGGATAGCCCAGAAAGCCGTAGGTCGACAAATCCTGGTCCTTCAGTTTTTCCTGCTGGTCCTTGTAAGTGGGCACGCGCTCCAGCCAACTCAGCGGCGTCATCATGGACAGCAGCAGGTGCAGCTCAGCGTGCTCGGGCACCTGGGACTGTACGAAGACCTGGGCATTGTTGGGATTCACCCCTGCCGCCAGCCAGTCCACCACCATCTCGAACACGCTCTGCTGGATGCCCTGCGGGTTCTCGTAGGCTGTGGTCAGCGCATGCCAATCTGCAGCAAAGAAAAAGCAGTCGTATTCGTACTGCAGCTTCACCCAGTTCTTGAGGACACCATGGTAATGACCAAGATGCAGTCGGCCGGTCGGCCGCATGCCGGACAGCACACGCTGCTGGGAGGCGATGGCACTCAAGAGGAACTCCTTGCGGGGCGAATCATGACAAGCGGAGAAGTATAGCCGTCCGCGCCCCAAAAAGCATGAGCGCGGGAGGGATGCGGCCTGCTATTACTCAGGAAAACGGCTGTGGATCGCCCCTGCCCTGACGAAGAACGACCGGAGAGTCACCCGTCAGATCCACGACGGTCGTGGGTTCCAGCGTGCCATAGCCACCGTCCACAATCAGGTCCAGTCGGGAACCCAAGCGATCCTTTACGTCCTCCGGGTCGTTCAGCGGGTAGTCGTCGCCGGGCATCTGCAGCGTGGACGTCAGCAGGGGTTCCTGCAGTTCTGCAAGCAGCGCCTGGCAGATGGCATGATCCGGCACGCGGATGCCGATGGTCTTGCGCTTGGGATGCAGCAAGCGCTTCGGCACCTCGCTGGTCGCCGTCAGGATGAACGTATAGGCGCCGGGGGTATGCGTCTTGAGAAGGCGATAGGTCGCATTGTCCACCTTGGCATACGTGGCGATATCCGACAGGTCCCGACAGAGCAAGGTGAAATTGTGCCGATCGTCCAGTTCGCGCAACCTGACAATCCGCTCCATAGCCGCCTTGTCACCAATGTGACAGCCAAGTGCGTAGGCCGAGTCCGTCGGGTAGGCGATAACCGCCCCTTCACGGATCATCGCGACGGCCTGCTTGATGAGACGCGCCTGGGGGTTGTCGGGGTGTACATAGAAATACTGGCTCATGCGTGCGGTCCTTCACCAATCCAGCGCTGCCACACCGGGCGGCACTCTGATGGCAGTACGGGAAAACGCCCCAGTTGAATCCAGGGGATGTGCGGGCCATGGAAGTCACTACCCTGCGATGCCTCCAGGTCGAACTGGGTACACAGTTGCCCCAGGTAACGCACCACATCGGGCTTTTCGGTAGCAGTGGCCACTTCCAGGGCCTCGCCGCCGGCCTCCTTGAACAAGCCGATCAGGGTACGCAACTTGGTGCGCGTGAAAGGGTAACGTCCGGGATGGGCCAGCACCGCCACACCCCCTGCGGCCCGGATCAGGGCAACAGCCGATGGCAAATCCATCCACGGCATGGGGACGTCCGCCGGCTTGCCATTCCCCAGGTAGCGGTCAAACGCGCCCTGCATGCTGGAGACCGCCCCCGTCTCCACCAGCCACTGCGCGAAATGGGTACGACTGATCCGGTCGGGATCATTGCCCGCCAGCGCCAACGCCGCCTCATAGGCCCCGGGACGCTTGGCACGCGCCAGCCGGTCGGCAATGGCCAGTGCTCGTTCGCCTCGCGCCGCGGCCTGCTTCGCCAGACCCGCCACCAGACCCGGTTCCCGTATATCCACGCCCAACCCGACCACATGCACGGAGAACTTCATCCACAAGGTCGACAGTTCCAGTCCGGGCAGCAGCGTCATGCCGCAGGCCGATGCGGTGGCCGCTGCCTCCGGCACGCCCGACACAGAGTCGTGGTCCGTCAATGCCAGCACCTTCACGCCCGCCGCATGGGCACGATGCACCAGTTCCGCGGGCGATAGCGCACCGTCGGAGCAGGTACTGTGGGTATGAAGATCTACGACAGGCATGGCGCCGGTGTCCGGGTCTGATAAGATGCCCCACTTTACCACTCCCAGCGGACCCAAATGAAACAGTGGCTGGACTTTGTTCCCCTCATTCTCTTTTTTACCGCCTTCAAGCTTTACGGAATCTTCCCGGCAACGGCTGTACTGATCGGTGCGACGGTGGCCGTCTACGGCGGGCTCTGGCTGAAGGAGCGCACGCTCGAGAAGAATCACGTCATCACCCTGGTCGCTACCCTGTTGTTCGGGGGCATCACCCTGCTGCTGCATGACGAGACCTGGTTGAAGTGGAAGGCACCGATCATCAACTGGATTTTTGCGGCCGTGTTCCTGGGCAGCCACTTCATTGGCGAAAAGGTCGTCATCGAACGCATGCTGGGCCATGCCCTCACGGTACCGTCGCCGGTATGGTGGCGCCTCAACCTGGCATGGGTGGCATTCTTCATCTTCGCCGGCGCTGCCAACCTGTATGTTGCCTTTACCTACGAAGCGTATTGGGTGGACTTCAAGGTATTTGGCAGCCTGGGCATGACACTGTTGTTCCTGGTTGGCCAGATGATTTACCTGAGCCGCTACCTGCCCAAGGACGACGACACGACCTCCGGAGCCTGACCATGTGGTATGCCATCATTGCCGAAGACTCCCCTGGCACGCTTGCCACCCGCCTCGACGTGCGCCCGCGCCACCTCGCTCGCCTCGAACAGCTCAAGGCCGAGGGCCGGCTGTTGGTGGCTGGACCACACCCGGCGATTGATAGCGAGAACCCTGGCACGGCAGGATTTACCGGAAGCCTGGTGATTGCCGAATTCGAGAGCCTGGTCGCAGCAGAAGCCTGGGCAAAAGCGGATCCTTACCTGGAAGCGGGGGTGTATGCCCGCGTGACTGTCAAACCTTTCAAGAAAGTCTTGCCCTGAGGATATGGGGACCATGAACAAGCTGCTGCACCTGCTACCCGTCACCCTGCTGCTGGTCACCTCCCCGCTGATGGCTGAGCCTGCAGACGCCCCGGCTGCTCCAGCCACGCCGGCATCGGTGACGAGCGCCCCCAAGCCCGCTCCAGTCCGGGTGCCCGTCGCAGCACCCGCCCCTTCGACGGTACCCGCACCGGCAGTGGCCCGTCCGGTGGCGGCGGTGCCCGCCGTGACTGCTTCCGCCGAATCACCGTCCCCAACGACGGTTGGGGCGGCCGCCGGCCTGACGGACACCGCCGCTCCCGTGGTGACGCTGGAACAGCGTCGCCAGCAGGAGATGCTGGCCAACGCGGAACGCGTGGACAAAGCCAACCGCGAGCTGCTGGCACGGAACCAGGAACTGCAACTGCAGTTGGAGAACCTGTCCATCCAGAACAATGTGCTCAAGCACGACCGAAGCAATGACGGCATCTGGAAAGGTGCCGGTGCCGTGATCATCGGCTTCCTCATGGGCTGGTTCTTCTCCGGGGCCGGGCGACGCAAGAGCAGCTGGTAAGACACTGGCAGATGGACAACAGGATCAGGCCGGCCAGGCTGGACTGGTCCGACGGCAGCCCGACCGCACCCGATTTCGGTGATGTGTATTTCTCCGTGGCGGGCGGTGACGGTGAAGCCCGCTACGTCTTCCTTGAGCAGAACCGGCTCCCGCAGCGCTTTAGCAGCACCCTGTCCGATACATCCTTCACCATCGTCGAAACCGGCTTCGGTACCGGGCTGAACTGGCTTGCCACCGTATCACTGTGGCGCGAATCCGCCGCTGCCGGCTGGCTGCATTTCGTGTCCGTCGACAAACACCCGCTGGAACGGGCGGATCTTGAGCGTACGCACGCCTGCTGGCCCCGCTTCGCTGACCTCGCAAACGCACTGCAGCAACAATATCCTCGCTTGTTGCCCGGGTTCCACCGCATGGTTTTCCCGCAGTGGCGCACAACGCTCACCCTCTTTCTAGGCGATATCGACGACTTTCTGCCAGCACTTGCTTGTGCTGCCGACGCCTGGTTTCTCGACGGATTTGCTCCCGACCGCAATCCCGCCATGTGGAGTGACAGGCTGTTTGCCCACATGGCCAGGCTGAGCAGACCGGATGCCACATTTGCCACCTTTACCGCTGCCGGCGCGGTCAGGCGGGGTCTGCAGGTGGCCGGGTTCAGTGTCGAGAGGGTAGCCGGCTTCGGGCAGAAGCGTGAAATGTTGCGAGGGCGCTATGGTGGCAGGCCGGCCGGCACACATCCGCAACCCTGGCTGTCACGACAGCCGGCCCTGCACAGGCAGCGGGATGCCATTATTGTCGGGGCCGGGGTGGCCGGTGCAACGCTTGCGGCCAGGCTCGCCCTGCGCGGCTGGACCATTACCGTTATCGACCGGGCGCCGAGCATCGCCTGCGGCGCCTCGGGAAACCCCGCAGCCATCATTCATCCGCGCCTGGGCCCTGCGGACCAGCCCGGCAACGCCTTCGCGCAGCAGGCGTGGCTGCTTACCGTGTCCACGCTGTCATCGCTACCCTTGCCCGCAGGCATCTGGAATCCCTGCGGCATTCTGCAGCTGTCCACGCCCCATCAGGCGCGTCGCGCACGTCACCTGGACAGCCATCCCTGGCAGCCGCTCATGATGCGACGCTGCGATGCGACGCAGGCCTCCGCCATTGCCGGCGTACCACTGCATCATGAAGCCATGTGGTTCCCCGATGGCGGCTGGCTGAACGCTGCTGCCTTCTGCCAATACCTGCTGGACCATCCCCGCATCCGGGTCATCAGCAACACGAACGTCAGCCAGCTCGACAGGATCGGGAAACAATGGCGGGCAAGGGATGACCAGGGAAAGATCGTTGCGCAAGGCCCTGTCGTGATTCTCGCCAACGGACTGGGGGCCAGCGAACTGGCGGTAACGGAATTCCTGCCGCTCATGCCGGTTGCCGGCCAGATATCCACCGTGGCCGCTTCCGAGCTCTCGGCCCGACTGAAAACCGTGGTCTGCCACGATGGCTACATCAGCCCGGTCCTGCATGACGGCACCCACTGTCTGGGCGCCACCTTTCATCCGGGCAACGCGCAAATCGACGTGACCCCGGATGATCATCGCAGCAACCACGCCCAGCAGCAGTCATTCCTGCCGGAGTTGGCAGACAGCCTGCCCACTCCTGACAGCTGGCAGGGGCGCACCTCCTTGCGCTGCCAGAGTCCGGATGCACTTCCGCTGGTAGGCCCCGTGGGCAGCATCAGGAAATTTCGTGAGGACTATGTCGGCCTGCGAGATGGCAAAGTAATGGACTATCCGGAACTGACGGCGGAACATGGCCTGTACGTGAATGTGGCCCACGGCTCCAAGGGCTTCAGCCAAAGCCTGCTCACCGCCGAGATCCTGGCATCGGAACTGAATAACGAACCTGCCCCTGTTTCTGCCGCCGTGCTGGATGCGCTGCATCCCATGCGCTTTGCCGCAAAGGACCTCCGGCGCAGGAAAGTGTAGGCGGCACGATCAGCGGCGCCGCGAAACGATGCCGCCCTCCCGCTCCCATTCGCAACGGACTTGCAGGCTTTGACCCGGCTCGTGACAATCGCCGGCACACTCCCAGATGAAGGTATGCAATCCGGAGAGTTCGGTTTCCAGATGCACTTTCGCACTGATCCAGTACATCTGCATGAGCAGGGACTCGAACTTCTTCATCCACAGCTCCCACTCGTATTCGATGGCCCGGTAGCTGGCACCGAAATGGATGACCTGGGTCTGGTAGGTGCCACCCATTTCATCAAATCCGGAAATGCCGAACATCTCCCGGCAGATGAACGGCCAGCCGTCGGCATCCGGCAAGGACTCGACTACCTGGCGATTGTGCGCGCGACGGACACGTCGCTCCATCTGCGTACCAAACGCCACATCCCTCACCACGCCATAGACAACGGATTCCTGATCCATGCGTCACTGCTCCTGATGTCTACCGGATGCCATGACTGGCCAACAGCGCCAGCAGGGCGTCTTCATTCATGACCGCCACGCCGAGCTTCTCGGCATCGGCCAGCTTGGAGCCAGCGGCTTCGCCCGCCACAACACAATTCGTTTTCTTCGACACGCTACCGGCCACCTTGGCACCCAGCTGCATCAGCTTTTCCTTGGCCTGATCTCGACTGAGCGAGGACAATGTCCCTGTCAGGACCCATGTCTGTCCGGCCAGAGGCTGGTCGCGATCGGCCTGCGCCTCGATGGCCGGCCACTGCACGCCCGCCTCCTGCAGGCGCTGGATTACCTCCAGGTTATGTGACTGGCGAAAAAACGTGGCAACCGATTCGGCAACGACAGGCCCAATGTCCGGCACCTGCATCAGGGCCTCGTCATCCGCGGCGACGAGCGCTTCAAGACGGCCAAAATGCTTTGCCAGGGCCAACGCGGTAGCCTCGCCCACGCCACGAACCCCCAACGCAAACAGAAAGCGCGGCAGTGTGGTGTTCTTGCTCTGTGCGATGGCGGTCAGCAGGTTATCGGCCGACTTTTCCCCCATCCGATCCAGCGGTAGCAACTGCTCCCTGGTCAGCGCATAAAGATCCGCACTGGTACGAACCAGGCCCTGATCGACCAGTTGCTCAATCCATTTGTCTCCCAAGCCCTCTATATCCATGGCACGGCGCGAGACAAAATGCTTCAACGCCTCTTTCTGCTGCGCCGCACAAAACAGCCCACCGGAGCAACGCGCAATCGCCTCGTCCTCCGGTCGCTCGACATCAGAGCCACAAACCGGGCACTGCACGGGAAGCTCGACCGGCGCACTGCCGGCGGCTCGCCTGTCCTGCAGCACCCTGACCACTTTCGGAATCACGTCACCTGCACGATAAATGACGACGCTGTCACCTACGCGAACATCCATGCGCTCGATTTCGTCGAAATTGTGCAGCGTAGCATTGCTGACCGTGACGCCTCCGACAAAAACCGGCGCCAGGCGCGCCACGGGGGTCAGTGCCCCGGTACGCCCCACCTGAAACTCGATGGCCTCGACCGTAGTGATCGCTTCCTGGGCAGGAAACTTGAAGGCCGTTGCCCAACGTGGTGCCCGCGATACGAAGCCGAGCTCCTGCTGCCAGCGCGTGCTGTCCACCTTGATGACCACGCCATCAATCTCGTAGGGCAAGCTGTCGCGGCGAGCCTGGACGTCTGCATAAAAATTGAGCACGAAGGCAGCACCCTCACCCCGCCTCACCTCCTGGCTAATACGAAAACCGAGCTGGCCCAGGCGCTGCAACGTATCGTACTGGGAGTCGGGCAGCTCAATACCTTGCGCCTGCACTGCTCCGTAGGCATAAAACTCCAGCGGTCGCTGGGCGGCAATTCTGGGGTCGAGCTGGCGCAGGCTGCCGGCGGCCGCATTGCGCGGATTGGCAAAGAGCTTTTCACCATTTGCAGCAGCCCGCTCGTTGAGCTTGATAAACCCGGCCTTGGGCATCACGACTTCGCCGCGCACTTCCAGACGCAGCGGCAACGTGTCGCCCTGCAGGCACAGCGGCACGGACTTTATCGTGCGGACATTGTGCGTGATGTCCTCGCCAGTGGCGCCGTCGCCACGTGTGGCTGCCCGCACCAGCTTGCCGCTTTCATACAGAAGGGAAATGGCAAGGCCGTCCAGCTTGGGCTCGGCGCAATAACGGATGGCCTGCTCGCCAAAGAGGTCTGATGCAGGCGGCAACTGTTCACCCAGACGCTCGCGTGCCCGACGGTCAAAGTCACGAAACTCGTCAGGGCTGAACACATTGTCCAGCGACAGCATGGGTACTTCATGGGTGACCGTACTAAAACCGGCCAGCGGCGTTCCCCCTACCCGCTGCGTCGGAGAATCGGGTGTAACAAGATCCGGAAACCCTGCTTCCAGCTGACGCAGCTCATTGAACAGCCGGTCATACTCGCTGTCCGGCAACTCGGGATCATCGAGCACGTAATAACGCTGGTTGTGGTAGTGGATCAGCGCCTTCAGGCGGGCAATCTCACGAACGGCTACCTCTCGCTGCACACCGCCCCCTCAACGCCCGGCCGGCCGCGACATCAGGCGGCGACGCTCAAACTCCTGAACACGTTCACGGTAGTGTTCAACCAGTTGGCGCGTCAGCGGCTGCTGGTTTTCATCCAGCACGTCACCCTGCAACTCGGTTGCCAGCCGGCGTGCCGTATCCACCATGATGTCATAGGCCACAATGCTGTTCACGCCAGGCAAGCCGAGGAAAAAGCTCACCCCCGGCACTTCTTCGCCGGTCATGCTTTCCAGGTCAAACGTGCCCGGCTCGACAGCCTTCGCCATGCTGAACAACACTTTTCCCTGGCCGGAGGGTTGCTCGTGACGATGGAAAATCGACATATCGCCAAAGCGCAGGCCATAACTCAGCACAGCCCGCAGCAGGTCTTCACCATTGAAAGGAAACTCGCGACTCACGACATGAATGGCGATCACCTGTTCGATCGCAAGCGACGGCGCACTGGTTGCCTCTTTCACCACGGGGCGAACCGGCTCCACCGACGATGCATCACCATACAATGCCTGAGCCCGGCTGCCGACACCACGGCGGGCGGGCGGTGGCGCAATCGGCTCATTGGCAAACAGGTCCTGCTGAACGATCGCCGGGACGCTCACCTCCGCGACCGCCGGCGTGACCAATACCGGCTCCTCGGATTCGATCTCGGGCACCACGGGTTCTGCCCAGACCGGAACACCACTCCCGACCAAAGACGCATCAGCACGACCAGCCTCATCCGGCGTATCCACCGGAGACTGTGCCGGCGAGGCGAAGACCGGCTCGACCGCAGGCAGTTCCGCAGCGCTAGCGACCGGCATGAAAGGCTCCGAGCGCCGCACAACCCTCACCTTTCCCAATTCAGGATTGGGGGTGATGTCCGGGTCGGGCCCGGGCGGCACCGGTTCGATCTTCAGGCGCAGGCGGGTACGCCAGGCAATGGCCATGGACACGCCACGCCACGCCAGAACGAGACAGATTGCCCCAAAAATGACATACAGCAGTTCCATGTGACGTTCCTCACACGGCGGCCATCGCCGCTGCCTCTTCCACGTTGACCGTAACCAGTCGGGAGCACCCCGGCTCGTGCATGGTCACCCCCATCAACTGGTGGGCCATCTCCATCGCAATCTTGTTGTGCGTGATGTAGATGAACTGCACCTTCTCGGACATTTCTTCCACCAGACGCGCATAGCGGCCGACGTTGGCATCATCCAGCGGGGCATCCACTTCATCGAGCATGCAGAACGGAGCCGGATTCAGCTGGAAGATGGAGAACACCAATGCCAGTGCCGTCAGGGCCTTTTCGCCACCCGAGAGCAGGTGAATCGTCGAATTGCGCTTGCCTGGCGGCCGGGCCATGATCGCCACGCCAGCCTCCAGCAATTCTTCGCCGGTCAGCTCAAGATAGGCATGGCCGCCACCAAAGACCTTGGGGAACAGCTCCTGCAATCCCTTGTTGACACGATCAAAGGTGTCACGGAACAGGGTGCGGGTTTCACGGTCAATCTTGCGAATCGCGTTTTCGAGCGTTTCCAGTGCTTCGCGCAGATCAGCATCCTGCGCATCGAGATAGGTCTTGCGTTCGGACTGCGCCTGGTATTCGTCAATGGCCGCCAGGTTGATGGGGCCAAGTCGCGAAATCCGGGCCGACACCTTTTCCAGGTCCTCTTGCCACTGCTTTTCGGTAGCGTCCTCGGGCAGGTTTTCCAGCACCGTCGGCAGGTCGAACTGGTCTTCGGCAATCTGTTCCTGCAGCGACTCGCGACGCGAACTGGCGTTCTGCCACTCCATGCGCTGGTTCTGCAACATGTCACGCACCTGCTGGGCCTGCTGCTCCGCCTGCTGGCGCTTGCGTTCGTGCTCACGGAACTCATGCTGTACCGATTCCAGCTCGGCACGCACGGTCGCCATCTCCTTCTCGACCTCTACGCGCAAGCCGAGCTGCTCCTCCAGTTGCATCTGGTGTTCGCCGCCCGGATTTTCCAGCTCCAGCAGACTTTCACTCAGCATTTCACGGCGTTCCGCCAGGGCAGCCAGCTGCTCCTGCAAGCGCCCCAGACTCTGCACAAGCGAGGTTTCTCGAGTACGCAAAGCCTGCAGCGTCAGCGCCATCTGGTGCGCAGCATCACGATCGGCGCGAGAGCGCTGCCGTGCAGCATCCAGCGCTTCACGCGCCGCGTCACGCTCCCGCAGCAACTCCTCGCGCCGCGACGAATCCTTGCCCATGGCATCAAGGGCATCCTGCAGTACCAGCCGCGCCTCGGACAGCTGCTCCTGATCCAGCTTGAGCTGGGCCTGCACGTCTTCCATTTCCTTTTCAATGCGGCTGGAGCGCGCCGTGAATTGCTCGAGACGGACCTGCTTGGCCCCCAGCTGCGCCTGCACGTCACCACGGGACCGTGTGAGCTGGGACAGGGCACGCTGCGCATCCTCACGCTGCAACTCCAGCGCCCGCAAGGCTTCCCGCCCCTCTTCCAGGGCCGCCTGCTTGTCCGCCAGCTGCTCCTCGATCTGGGCCAGCTCATCGACGACCCGCACCAGCTCCTGCTTGCGGGCCAGTACCCCGGATTCGGCATCCTCATCACGGATGACACGCAGCCAACCAGCCCCCAGCCAGAGCCCGTCACGCGTCACGACCGACTCATTGGACGCCAGCCGTTGCCGCAAGGCCAGCGCCTCGGTCAGGCCGTCAACCGCATAGATGCCAGACAGCAAGCCGGCTGCCCCCGCGCCCCTGACATGGGCCGCCAGCAACGGGCCGGCATGTGCCTGGCCAGCCGGAACCGCCTGCGTCTCGACAAAAGTCACCTGGCCCTTGGCCAGCCCGTCCAACTTGTCTGCCAGCGCGCCCAGCGACTCGACGCACACGGCTTGCAGGCTGCGGCCAAGAACCGTCTCCACCGCTCGTTCCCAGCCGGCATCCACCTGCAACTCATCTGCCAGACGCGGCTGGCGCGACAGGCCGGTCGACTCCAGCCAGGTGGTCACACCACTTTCCTGACCCATGGCCGCCTGCTGCAAGGCATCCAGAGAGGCTTCACGGCCCTTCAATACCTGAAGACGCTGCTTGAGTGCATCCGATTCGTTGTGCAACTGGTTATTGCGCTCACGCTGACTGGTAATACCAGCTGCCGCTGCATCCACTTTTTCCTGGCCGGCCTCCAACTGCAACTCGACTTCAGCCAGTTGCTCATTGAGAACCGCCACCTCGTCCGCCAACGGCCCGGCTGAAAGCCCCTTGCGCTCGTTGTCCAGACGCTCCACGCGCTCACGCGAGCGCTGGATGGCCTGCTCCATGTGCTGGATCTTCGACTGCTCGACCTCAGCCTGCTGGCGAGACCCGGCGGCACTCTGGTTGAACTGCTCCCACTCCTGCTGCCAGTGCTGCATGCGCTCTTCCGCGACTGCCAGGCCTTCGGCGAGTTCGTCAGCCTGAGCCTGAAACAACGCCTGCTCAGGTTCCAGCGCCAGCAGCTGCCCTCGTACATCCTCCAGCTGCGCTTCATCCAGCTGCAAGTGCTCGGTCGCCTGCTGGTGGCTTCTCTCCGCCTGGGCCAGGTCATCCTTCAGTTGCACCAGACGTTCGCGCTGGTGGGTCATGCTTTGCTCAAGCCGCGAGATTTCATTCCCGATACGGTAGAAACGGCTCTGCACTTCCGAGAACTTGTCAGACAGCTCGATTTGCGACTCGCGCTGCTTCTCCAGTGCCGCATCCGCAGCACGCTGCTCGGCAATCACCGCCTCAAGCCGAATCTCCAACTCACGGATCAAGGTCTCGCGCTGTCCCACCTGCAAGTCCAGGGCCTGCCAGCGCAATGCTTGAAGTTGAGCTTTAAGAAGTCGCTCTTCTTCCTTGTATTCCTTGTATTTTTCAGCTGACTGCGCCTGCCGCTGCAGGTGTGCCAGCTGCTTTTCCAGCTCTTCTCGAATGTCGTTCAGGCGATCCAGGTTCTCGCGGGTGTGACGCATGCGCGTCTCGGTCTCCCGGCGCCGTTCCTTGTACTTGGAGATGCCGGCCGCTTCCTCGATGTAAACGCGCAGCTCTTCCGGCTTGGCCTCGATCAGACGGGAGATCATGCCCTGCTCGATAATGGCGTAAGAGCGCGGCCCCAGACCGGTGCCGAGGAAGATGTCGGTAATATCCTTGCGCCGGCAACGGATGCCGTTGAGGAAGTAGTCCGACTTGGCGTCGCGTGTGACCACTCGCTTGATGGAAATTTCGGCAAACTGGGCATACTCGCCGCCCAGCGTGGCATCGGAGTTGTCAAACACCAACTCAATGGACGCTTGCGCCACGGGCTTGCGGGCGGTAGATCCATTGAAGATGACGTCCGTCATCGACTCGCCACGAAGGTTCTTGGCTGACGACTCCCCCATCACCCAGCGAACCGCGTCAATCACATTGGACTTGCCGCAGCCGTTAGGCCCTACAACAGCCGACAAATTGGTCGGAAAATGGGCCGTGGTCGGATCCACAAAGGATTTGAAACCCGCCAGCTTGATGCTCTTCAGTCGCATGTCTGTCCCGTCCGGATCACCCGGTGCAGGCCCGCTTCGGACACACCATGGAAATCCACATTAAAATCCTTTAAAAAACAACACAATAAGCGATCAACTTAAAGATGAACCTAGATCGCTTTACAGCAATACCAATGCGGCGCAAGTCTACAGAAAAACGCCGTCAGGCTCCACGCCGAAACACCTTTCTCACCAACAACCCCAGCCCGTGAAATTGGTCATGCCACAGGCCAGACCTCGCTCAGCATCAGAAAGCGAAGAGGTCGCCGTTGTTCACCGACTGTCGCTGCTGGAAGCCGGAGGCCGCCTTCTCGATCTGCTCCGCCGCCATCTGCACCAACTGCCCTGCGTGCTTGGCGGCCCGCTCAGGATCACGCTTGCGGCAGGCCTCGACAATGGCCTGGTACTGGTTCACCGCCCGCAACTCGTCACTCAGCAAATGGCGCAAGTGTGCCCCGTACCGGTGCCAGCACACCCCCAACGAATTGAACGCCATGACGTACACCTGATTACCGGCCGCCCTGACGAGCCGATCCCAAAACATCTGCACCTCGCCCTGCAGGTACTCGACATCGTTCGGCCGCTTGCGCATGCGATCCACCACTTCCTGCAGTGCCTGCACCGCGTCGACATCAGCACGAACCGCCGCCAGGCGGGCTGCGTCCACCCCGAGCGATGCGCGCATTTCCAGCAGCGAACGCAGCATGGCAAAATTGGGCAGACCACTTTCATTCACCAGCAAATCGGGCAACAACTCCAGTCCCGCGACGTTCTGCCAGTCCGTCGCCCGGTTTCCGCCGCCATGCACCGTCTGTATCAGGCGCATCTGGGCAAGGCGCTTCATGGCTTCACGCACCGCGCCCCGATTCAGCCCGCGCGCCTCGGCCATCTTGCGCTCCGGCAGAAGGTTGGCGCCCGGGGCAATCCGGCCGTGAATGATGTCGCGACTCAACTCTTCGTACAGGGCCTCGCCCAGCGGCTTGCGCTTGCTCATGACGGAATCCGGCAAAGATTAAGTGGTTAGACCACTATAGCGGAAAGACCTGACACATCAAGAAAATGGTCATACCTTTAACGACGATGGCGCTGCGCCCACGCCACCTCGATCTGCTTCACCCGCAAGAGGGCATCCAGCACCAGGTTGCGCTGGTGCAGGCAGAACTCTTCGATCAACGACGCCGCCTGATCGCCCTTGCGCAGCATGATGCTGTCCACCACCCCCTTCAGGAACGACAGCGACTCTTCCAGGTCACGCCGGTCCGCATGCAGCGCCAGATAGGCGGCACGCTGGATGGCAGGCTGAAAATCATCAAGTATTTCAGATATATAGCCATTGTTTGCAAAGCGATACGTCATGTGGAAGAACTCAAAGGTACCCTCGTGGAAACCCTCCACATCCACCTCGTCCACGCAGGTTTGCAGGCGCTGCAGTTGACCCACCAGCCCCTCCATGTCCTGTTGCCGCCAGTTCTCCGCAGCCTTGCGGCAGGTCACCTGCAGGAGCATGGAGATTACTTCGTAGAGTCCCTTCACCTGGGACGGTGACATTTCGGACACCACGGCACCGCGACGGGGGTAGATCTCGATCAGGCGCTTGCGCGCCAGCACGAGCAGCGCCTCACGCACGGAGCCTCGGCTCACGTTCAGCTCACTGGCAATACGCAGTTCCTGGATACGCTCACCCTCGACCAGATCACCCATGATGATCTGTTTGGCAAGATGCTCGGCAATCTGTTCGGAAAGGCTTTCTGAGGCACGAAAACTCATGATCTACCCATGTCACAACGGCAGGAAAATGCAGGCCGCCATGCTATCAATCCCGGCCACCCGCGGTCTATTGTCTGACAAAATAAATTCACCTGATCATCAGTAGAACTGAATAACCCCATTAAAAAAAAGCGTTTCTGATTATCGATGGCTGCTTGTATTCTTCGCTCCCTAAAAAGACCCCAGCCAACCCACCTGCCAAGGTTCTGCCATGTATCAGTATGATGCCTACGACCAACGCATCGTCGATGAGCGCGTCGCCCAGTTCCGGGACCAGACCAACCGCTATCTGGCCGGCGAACTGACCGAGGACGAGTTCCGTCCGTTCCGCCTGCAAAACGGCCTCTACATCCAGCGCTTTGCCCCCATGCTGCGCGTCGCCATTCCGTATGGCCTGCTGTCCAGCCGCCAACTGCGCACACTGGCCCGTATTGCCCGTACCTGGGACCGCGGCTATGGCCATGTCAGCACCCGCCAGAACATGCAGTTCAACTGGCCGCGTCTGGAGCATGTGCCCGACATTCTTGCCGAGTTGGCCAAGGTGGAGATGCATGCCATCCAGACCAGCGGCAACTGCATCCGCAACACCACCACCGACCAGTTTGCCGGGGTGACGGCGGGCGAGATTGAAGACCCGCGCCCCACCTGCGAACTCATCCGCCAGTGGTCCACTTTCCACCCGGAATTCGCCTTCCTGCCGCGCAAATTCAAGATCGCCGTCAGCGCCCTGCCCTCCGTGGACCGTGCTGCCACCGCCGTGCATGACATTGGCGTCTATATCGTCAAGAACGCCGCCGGTGAAACCGGCTATCGGGTACTGGTCGGCGGCGGACTTGGCCGCACACCGATTGTCGGCAGCGTCATCAAGGAATTTGTGCCGCGCGAGGAACTGATCTCGTACCTGGAAGCCGTGCTGCGGGTGTACAACCTTCACGGTCGCCGTGACAACAAGTACAAGGCCCGCATCAAGATTCTGGTGAAAGCCCTTACGCCGGAAGTCTTTGCCCAGCGCGTCGAAGCAGAATGGGCGCATCTGAAGAATGGCCCGCTGGCCGTACCGGCGGCCGAATTCGAACGCCTGCGCTCATTCTTCACCGAGCCTGTCTACGAAGCCCTCAATGACAATCCGATGGCACTCGTGAGCGCGCGCACCGCCAATCCCGCCTTCGCCAACTGGCTGCTGCGCAACACCCATGACCACAAGAAGCCCGGGTATCGCATCGTGAGCCTGTCCCTGAAGCGCACGGGCGTTGCACCCGGCGACATCACCGCCGAGCAGATGGACGCCGTCGCCGACCTGGCCGACCGTTACAGCCTGGGCGAACTGCGCACGACGCACGAACAGAACATCGTACTCGCCGACGTGCGCCAGGCTGACCTGTTCAGCCTGTGGGAAGAACTGAAGGCGCTCGGGTTTGACACGGCCAATATCGGCTATCTGACCAACATCATCGCCTGCCCCGGTGGCGACTACTGCTCGCTGGCCAATGCCAAATCGATCCCGATTGCAGAGGCCATCCAGCGCCGCTACGACGATCTCGACACCGTCTACCATATCGGCAAACTCGACCTGAACATCTCCG
>JBKHWB010000011.1:0-30953 GCA_046566745.1 Gammaproteobacteria bacterium | reverse complement strand
AGTCGCAGTCGCGGCCTGGAAATTCGTGTCGATGCAGCCGCCGCAGGCTCGCGCTTTTTGCAGGAGCTGCAGCAGTTGCTGGCGGGGCATCGCCCCCTGGCGGGTCAAAACGGCGCAGTGATCCGCCTGCACTACCGTCGCCCGGATGTCGAGGCGACCTTGCGGCTGGGCGATGGTTGGCGGGTGAATCCCAGCGAGGAGTTGCTCAAGCGCTTGCGCCAGCAGCTTGGGAAGGAGTCCGTCGAGGTGCTCTACTGAGGGCAAGCGCAGTGACCGGGACGGAAAAGAATGGCAGCAAATCCCGGGCGACGGGTGGTTCGCGAGGCGCTGGCGTCGCGGGTACACTAGGCGGGGCGGTGCGTCTGCGCGGTGACTGGTGCCGTGTCGCACCACTTGGTATCACGGCCATGTCTTTGGCTGTATCAGGATTAAGGAAAGGATGGCATGAACCCGAACTATCTGGATTTTGAGCAGCCGATCGCCGAGCTGGAAGCCAAGATCGAAGGGCTCAAGCTGGTGGGCTCCGGTACCGGACTCAACATCAATGACGAAATCACGCGACTTGAGGACAAGAGTCTCAAGCTCACGGAAGAAATTTTCAACAAGCTGTCGGCCTGGCAGGTGTCCCAATTGGCGCGGCATCCGCGGCGCCCCTACATGCTGGATTATGTCGATCGCATCTTCACCGATTTTGACGAGCTGCACGGCGATCGCGTGTTCGGTGACGATGCCGCCATCGTTGGCGGCACGGCACGTCTGCAGGGAGAGCCGGTCATGGTGATCGGCCACCAGAAGGGTCGTGACGTCAAGGAGAAGGTTCGCCGCAACTTTGGCATGCCCAAACCGGAGGGGTATCGGAAGGCGTTGCGCTTGATGGAAATGGCAGAGCGCTATCAACTGCCCATCCTTACCTTCATTGATACGCCGGGTGCGTACCCAGGCATTGACGCCGAGGAGCGCGGGCAAAGCGAGGCCATTGCACGTAACCTGGCCGTGATGTCGCGTCTCAAGGCACCGATCATTTCCACGGTGATAGGAGAGGGCGGTTCGGGCGGTGCCTTGGCCATTGGGGTGGGTGACAGCCTGCTCATGCTGCAATACAGCACTTATTCAGTGATTTCGCCGGAGGGATGCGCTTCCATCTTGTGGAAAACGTCCGAGAAGGCGCCGGAGGCGGCAGAGGCGATGGGGCTTACGGCTGAGCGCCTGAAGGAGCTGGGATTTGTGGATGAGTTGGTGAAGGAGCCGCTTGGTGGTGCACATCGTGACATGGATGCCATGGCGGAAAGTCTGCGCAAGGCGCTGATAAGGCAGCTCAAGAAGCTGCGCGGGCTGGATTCCCCTGCCTTGCTCAGGCGTCGTTACGAGCGCCTGATGAGTTACGGGATTGAATGACGCCTGATGTTGGTGAGGTGACGCCGGCGCATGCCGGCGTTTTTCTTGAAGGACGGGTTGCCTGTCGTGATGCCTGAAAGCGTACTGAAGGCGTGTCTGGATGATCTTCTGGGACGGTTTCCGCAAGTGCGGCGACTGGTGGTGGGCTTTTCCGGCGGACTCGATTCCTCTGTCCTGTTGCATCTGCTCAGGCAGTGGCAGTCGCAGCATGGTCGCAAGCTGTTGGCGGTGCATGTGCATCACGGGCTTAGTCCCAATGCGGATGCATGGGCTGCACATGCCAAAGCGGTTTGCAGTGCCTGGGACATTCCGCTGTGCCTGCAGCACGTGCAAGTCGAGCGTGGGGCGAGCCTCGAAGCGGCGGCTCGTACGGCCCGGCGCTCGGCATTGGTATCTGTGCTGCAGGAGGGTGATGCCTTGCTGCTCGCCCAACATCGCGAGGATCAAGCCGAAACGGTACTGCTTCGCTTGCTGCGGGGCAGCGGAGTGACGGGCTTGGCGGCCATGCGGGTCGAGTCTGTCATTGCTGCACCGGGAGGGACTGCATGGCCACTGTGGCGACCCCTGCTGAATGTGTCCCGGGCCAGTCTTGGTTGTTATGCCGCGCAGCAAGCGCTGTTGTGGATAGAAGATGAGTCAAACCGGGATTCACGGTTTTCCCGTAATTTCCTTCGCAACGACATCCTGCCGGCCCTGCAGACGCATTGGCCTGCAGCAGCCGTTACGCTGGCGGCCACTGCACGGCGCCTGCAGGAGGCAGACGAGTTGCTGCAGGAGGTGGCCGCAGAATCCGCTGCGGTCTGCGTGGATGCGGATGGCAAGTTGGCAGCGCCGGCCTTGCAACAAGTGTCGCCGGCACGACAGAGGCTGGTGCTGCGCTACTGGTTGCAGCAGCAGGGGTTCCGTCTCCCGGACGAAGCGGTGCTGGCTCAGGTGGCGGCCGTCGCGATGTCCAGGCGCGAAGACGCTGCGCCGTTGGTGATGTGGCCGGGTTGCGAGGTGCGCCGCTATCGGCAGCACCTGTATGCCATGACGCCGCTGGCGGTCACTCCGTCGCAATGGTCGGCTGATTGGGACATGCGCGTACCACTTTGCCTTCCGGATGGTCGCGTGCTTCATGCCGAGGGATGGACGATGCCTAACCCTTCAAAAACGGTGCGGTTTCGTCAGGGCGGAGAGCGACTGCGAGGGCATGGTTTGTCGCACGACCTGAAAAAGCTGCTGCAGTCGGTTGGCGTGCCGCCCTGGGAACGTCAGCGTCTGCCCCTGGTGTTTTCCGGGACCGAGTTGATGGCGGTGGCCGGAACGAATTTGCGGTCACCGGCATGGCCCTCGGATGTTCTGCTTCGGATTGAGCCGGCATCCACGCAATGAAAAGGCCGCCCTGGTGGCGGCCTTTTCATTGCGTCGCATATGGCAGATCAGAGCTTTCGCATTACCAGCGACGCATTGGTGCCGCCAAAGCCGAAGCTGTTGGACATGACAGTTTTCAATCCGGCCCCTTCTATCGTTTTCTGAACAACGTTCATGCCCTCGGCAGCGGCATCCAGCGTATCGATATTGACAGAGCCGGCGATGAAGTCGCCGTCCAGCATCAGCAGACAGTAGATGGCCTCCTGCACGCCGGCTGCTCCCAGGGAATGGCCGGACAGGGATTTGGTGGAGCTGATCCGGGGCGTGGTCGCCCCGAAGGTGTCACGCACGGCGCGCAGTTCGGCGACATCGCCCACAGGGGTCGACGTGCCATGGGCATTGATGTAGTCGATTGGGGTGTTGACGGTGGTGAGGGCCTGCTGCATGCAGCGCAGCGCGCCCTCGCCACTCGGGGCAACCATGTCATGACCATCCGAGGTGGCGCCATAACCTATCACTTCGGCGTAGATGCGGGCGCCGCGACGGATGGCATGCTCGTATTCCTCCAGAACGACAATGCCGGCACCACCGGCGATCACGAAGCCGTCGCGGTTAGCGTCATAGGCGCGTGACGCTTTTTCAGGTGTGTCGTTGTACTTGCTGGACATGGCGCCCATGGCGTCGAACAGGCAGGACTGGGCCCAGCTTTCCTCTTCACCGCCGCCGGCAAACACTATGTCCTGCTTGCCTAGCTGGATCTGCTCCATCGCGTTGCCGATGCAGTGGGCGCTGGTGGCACAGGCCGACGCAATCGAATAGTTGACACCCTTGATCTTGAACGCGGTCGACAGGCATGCAGAGATGGTGCTGCTCATGGTGCGGGGCACCATGTAAGGGCCGATGCGCTTGATGCCCTTGTTGCGAGCAATGTCGGCAGCCTCTACCTGGTTAAGGGAGGAGGCGCCGCCCGAGCCGGCAATGACACCCGTACGGGGCTGCGATACCAGATCCGGGGTGAGACCGGCATCCGCGATGGCCTGCTGCATGGCGACGGTGGCATATGCCGCCGCATCGCCCATGAAGCGCTTGTCCTTTCGGTCAATCAGCGCGTCCAGGTCGATGTCCGGGCGGCCACTCACGTGACTGCGGAACCCCATTTCGGCGTAGACCGGATTGAATCGGATGCCGGACTTGCCCAGCCGCAGGCTGGCGCTGACACTCGCCTTGTCGTTTCCCAGGCTGGAGACAATCCCGAGGCCGGTAATCACTACTCGACGCATGGTCAATCCTCTTGTTGGCGGCGACACGGAGGGTGCGCCGCTCTTTTCATGAAGCCGGGAAATGCCCTGCCAACGCTTCGCCCCGGCATACGGTCAGAAGTTGTCCGTACTGGTAAACAGTCCGCAGCGCAAATCCTGCGCCGTATAGATCTCCTTGCCGTCCACCAGCATGCGTGCATCGGCGATGCCCATCACCAGCTTGCGTTCGACCACGCGCTTGAGGTCGAGGTGGTAGGTCACTTTCTGGTGGTGGGGCAGTACCTGGCCGAAGAACTTGATTTCGCCGGATCCCAAGGCGCGACCCCGGCCAGGGTTGCCGCGCCAGGCCAGCCAGAAACCCAGCAGTTGCCACATGGCGTCAACACCCAGACAGCCCGGCATCACGGGGTCGGATTCGAAATGGCAGCCGAAGAACCAAAGGTCGGGATTGATGTCCAGTTCGGCGATGATTTCGCCCTTGCCGTACAAGCCCCCCTGGTCCGTGATGAGGGTGATTCGGTCCATCATCAGCATGTTGGGAAGAGGGAGGCGGGCATTGCCCGGGCCGAACATGGTGCCGTGGGCACAGGCCAGCAGGTCGTCGCGGCTTAAAGCGTTGGGGCGCATTGTTGAAGCAGTCCTTGTTGCATGACCGCCTGGCTGGCGGCCCCGGGGATTGTATCAGGGGCATTGTTGCGCAAAGTTTGCTTGCGGAGTCCACTTTGTTTCCGAATGTGTAGCCTGAGCCGGCCTGTGTTACATCAGCCTTATGGACAAGAAAGGGTGGCTGTATATGATGGCGCGGCCCGGCCAGCAATGACTGCTGAGCCGTCGTTGCCTTCCCGATGGGGGCCCCGCGCCCGGAGTCCGTATGCTTGTTGAACTTGGTCATTTTGCCCTCGTCCTGGCCCTGGTGGTGGCGACGCTGCAGTTCGTGGTGCCGGTAATCGGCGTCTGGCGAGGGCACCCGGGTGCCCAGTCCGTGGCGCGCAATGGCGCTTACCTGCAACTGGCCTTGCTGGTGTTCTCTTTCGCCATGCTGACGCTGGCATTCATCCAGAATGACTTCACGCTGGACTACGTGGCCCGCCAGAGCAACACGCAGTTGCCGGTCTGGTACAAGGTGTCTGCCGTCTGGGGCGGCCACGAGGGCTCGCTGCTGTTGTGGGCACTGGTGCTGGCAGCATGGAGCGCTGCGGTGGCGCGGTTCAGTCGGGCCCTGCCGCGCGACATGGTGGCGCGTGTTCTGGCCATCCTCGGCGGTATCAGTGTGTCGTTCCTGTTGTTCATCCTTCTGACGTCAAATCCTTTCCGGCGCCTGCTGCCGGACTTCCCCCCCGACGGTAACGACCTGAACCCGCTCCTGCAGGATCCTGGCCTGATATTCCATCCTCCGATGCTGTACATGGGTTATGTCGGCTTTGCCGTGCCCTTTGCCTTTGCGCTGGCAGGCCTGATGGGGGGGCGGCTGGATTCAGCCTGGGCGCGCTGGTCCCGGCCGTGGACGGTGGCAGCGTGGTGTTGCCTGACGCTGGGTATCGCGCTCGGGTCGTGGTGGGCCTATTACGAGCTGGGTTGGGGCGGGTGGTGGTTCTGGGATCCGGTCGAGAATGCCTCGTTCATGCCATGGCTGGCGGGTACGGCCCTGATTCATTCGCTGGCGGTCACGGAAAAGCGCGGCGTGTTCAAGGCATGGACGGTGATGCTGGCCATCATTGCGTTTGCCCTCAGCCTGCTCGGTACGTTCCTGGTGCGGTCCGGCGTGCTGACCTCGGTACATGCGTTTGCCTCTGATCCGGAGCGAGGGCTGTTCGTCCTCGGCATCCTCGCCGTCGTGGTGGGCGGGTCGCTGACGTTGTTCGCCGTGCGTGCCGGAGCATTGGCGAACGAGTCCCGCTATGAACTGGTATCACGCGAGACCTTCTTGCTGGCCAACAACCTGCTGTTGCTGACCGCTACCACGGTAGTGTTCCTCGGCACGCTGTTCCCGCTGGTAGCGGATGCCTTCAATCTGGGCAAGATTTCCGTCGGGCCGCCCTATTTCAACTTGCTCTTCGTTCCGCTGACGCTGCTGCTCATGGTGTTCATGGGGCCCGGCATGCAGGCGAACTGGAAGCGCCATCGTTTCGACGGGCTGTTGCTGCCTTATGGCAAAATCCTGGCGGCGGCCGTGGTGATTGGCGTGGTGCTGCCACTGATCCTGTTTGCCCGGGCGGATACGGCTGTCGTGCTGGCAACGGTGCTGTCTGCCTGGGTAGTACTGGTATCGCTGCGCGATCTGGTCACGAAGGTGCGTTCGGCCAAGGCGGGCGCCTGGGCCGGCTTGCGTCGCTTGTCGCGCAGTTATGTCGGCATGCAGTTGGCGCACCTGGGGTTGGTCATTACCGTGTTGGGGGTGGCTTTCACCTCTTATTACAGCCTGGAGCGTGATGTGCGCATGGCCCCGGGGGACAGCGCGCAGGTGAATGAGTACCGTTTTGTCTTCCGCGGGGTCGAGGAACGTCAAGGCCCCAACTTCGAGGCGGTGAGGGGCACGATGGAGGTGTTCAAGGGTGAACGGCAGGTCGCTGTCATGCACCCGGAGAAGCGTTTCTATTTCGTGCAGCGAAATACCATGACGGAAGCCGCCATCGATGCCGGCCTCTTCCGTGACCTGTATGTCGCCATGGGGGAGCCACTGGACGGCGAGGCCTGGGCTGTGCGCCTGTACCACAAGCCCTTCGTGCGCTGGATATGGCTGGGGTCGTTGTTCATGGCGGCAGGCGGAATCCTGGCGGCCATGGACCGGCGTTACCGGCTGAAGGCAGCGGCCACTCGTTCTGTTTCTGCGGGAGAACCCGTCTGATGAGCAAACCCTTGCGTATCGCGTTGTATGCCGTTCCCCTCTTGCTGTTTGTGGGACTGGCGGTTCTGCTCGGCAGTCGTCTGGGAACTGATCCCAGTACGCTGCCGTCGGCCCGTCTCGGCAAGCCCATGCCGGCATTCAGCCTGGCGACGCTCGAGGATCCCCTGCGCCAGGCGTCGGTGAATGACATCAAGGGCCAGGTCACGGTGCTTAACGTGTGGGCCACCTGGTGCATTTCCTGTCAAGTGGAGCATCCGGTGCTGATGGAGATGGCGCGACAGGGCGTGACGGTGGTCGGGGTGAATTACAAGGATGTGCGTGAGACCGCCCTCAAGTATCTCGAGTTGCATGGCAATCCTTTCCGTTTTTCCGTGTTCGACGAGCGTGGGGATCTCGGTATTGATCTCGGCGTGTACGGTGCACCGGAGACCTATCTGCTGGACAGTGACGGCAACATCCGTTACCGCTTTGTCGGTGTGCTGGAGCCACAGAAGTGGGAAGAGGAATTGAAGCCGCTATACGAGGCGCTGGTGGCAGGACGCCGTTTGCCGGGGGAACAGCCATGAGACGCATGCTGGCTTCCTTGCTGTTGTGCTGGGCATGCCAGGCCATGGCCGCGATCGATGTCTATGAGTTCGACTCGCCCGAGCAGGAGCAGCGTTATCGTCACCTGATCGAGGAGCTGCGCTGCCCCAAGTGCCAGAACCAGAATCTGGCAGGATCGGATGCCGGAGTGGCCACTGATCTCAAGAACCGTACCTATGAACTGATGCAGCAGGGCCGTTCTGATGCCGAGATTCGAGAGTACCTGATTGAGCGCTATGGGGACTTCATTACGTACAAGCCGCCCGTCAGGGGATCGACGCTGGTACTGTGGGTGGGGCCATTTGTGTTGCTGTTTGTGGTGGCACTGGTCATTGTCTGGCGGATCCGACGTCAGCCCGCCGGGCATCCGGCATCCATTTCGGCGGAAGAACAGGCGCGCCTGGCTCGTCTGTTCGACAACGATGCATCTTCGAAAGGCTGAGCCGAGAACATGACACTTTTCTGGATACTGGCGGGTACGCTGTCGCTGGCGGTGATTGCAGCAGTACTGTTGCCCCTGTGGCGGGTGCCGCAATCGCGCGAGACTACCCTGCTGGAGTTGAACCGGCGCGTCTTTGCCGAGCGTTTGGCGGAGCTGGAAGAGGATCGGGATGCCGGCAGGATTGACCCTGACACGTTCGCCGACCTGAAAACGGAACTGCAGCGCAACCTGCTTTCGGTGGATCTGGCGGAGTCGCCCGTGCGGAATGAACGCTTGTGGCGGACGCCCGTGGCGCTGGCATTTCTGGCATCGGCGCTGTCAGTCTTCTTTTATGCGGTAGTGGTGTTTACGCCGGACGTGCCGCAGTGGTGGCAGGTGAGGGCGTCGGCGAGTCCTGCAGCGGAGCGTCTGATGCAGGGAAAGCTGCCATCGGATTCAGACTCGCAGGCGCATTCGCTGCAGGAAATCATCCAGGGCATGCAGTACCAACTGCAGCGTAACCCGCAGCAGCCGGAGGGCTGGTTCACGCTAGGCGTTGCCTACGCGCAGGCAGAGATGCTGCCGCCGGCACTGGTGGCATTCGAGCGGGCATGGCGGCTCAAGCCTGAAGAAACCCGCTATGCCTTGACGCTGGCACAAGCCCGGCTGTTCAGCAATCAGGGACGGCTGGATGATTTCAGCCGAAAGTTGCTGGCGACGGTCGTACAGCGCGAGCCCTCGCATGAGGGGGCCTTGTTGTTGCTGGGGTTGGGGGCGTGGCGAAGTGGTGACGCTGCGACGGCGGTACCCGCGCTGGAGCAGCTCGTCAAGGCAAGGCAGGAGCATGCGGCCAATGACAACTCGCCTGCCATGCAGGAAGTGGCCAAGGCGCTGGCAGATGCGCGTGCACAGCTCTCGTCTGGCCCTGCGGCGGCGTCTGCGCGCCTGGTCGTGAGCGTGCAGGCCGACAAGGCTGTTGTTGGCAAGTTTGCCGCCGATGACGTGGTCTATGTGTTTGCCCGTGCCCTGCAGGGGCCGCCGATGCCCTTGGCGGTGGTTCGCCGCAAGGCATCGGAGTTGCCGCTGACGCTTGAACTGGATGATGCCAACAGCATGATGCCGCAGAGACCGCTCTCATCCGTGCAGGAAATTGTGGTCGAGGCCCGCATATCCCGGCATGGTGCTCCCGAGAAGCGACCGGGGGACATCGAGGCGGTCGCTGTTCCGGTGCGGCAGGGGGCGGCGGCACAGACGGTCACGCTCCGGCTCTCCTCGATTGTTCCATGATGGGGCGCAGGCGGGCATGACCAATTGGTCTGCTTGTGATTGCCGGGGCTCAAGTGTATCTTTCCCTCTCTCCCGACCTTGGTAAATCCAGACCCGTCCGCCCTTGTGGCCGTGTGCTGTTGCAGGCTATTTGTCCCGGAAACCGAATTTCAGCTGATTTTGGAGTGGTATTGATATGCGCATCATCCTTTTGGGGGCCCCCGGTGCCGGCAAGGGCACGCAGGCACAGCTCATCATGCAGAAGTTCGGTATCCCCCAGATTTCCACGGGCGACATGTTGCGTGCGGCCGTGAAGGCAGGGACCGAACTGGGTGTTGCGGCCAAGAAGATCATGGATGCGGGTGGTCTGGTCTCGGATGACATCATTATCGGGCTGGTCAAGGATCGCATTGCCCAGCCGGATTGCGCCAAGGGATTCCTCTTCGACGGGTTCCCCCGCACCATCCCGCAAGCCGAAGCCATGATCGAAGCGGGCGTGGACATTGACCATGTCATCGAGATTGACGTGCCCGATGCCGAAATCGTCGAGCGCTTGTCCGGCCGCCGCGTGCACCCTGCGTCCGGCCGCGTGTATCACGTCAAGTACAACCCGCCCAAAGTGGCAGGCAAGGACGATGCATCGGGCGACGAACTTGTGCAGCGTGATGATGATCGTGAAGAGACCGTGAAAAAGCGTCTGGATGTCTACCATACCCAGACCAAGCAGCTGGTGGATTTCTACCAGAAACTCGCTGCCAACGGTTCTGCCAAGGCGCCTAAGTACGGCCGCATCGCTGGCGTCGGGCAAGTCGAGGATATCTCCGCCAAGGTATTTGCCATTCTCGGCTGAGTATTCCTTCTATATATAGAGGGAAGTACTCGAGTCACCCTGAGCGCCGTGCCCCTGCACGGCGTTTGTCTTTGTGGTGCGATTTCCGTCTGTGGTCGGCAATCACGTCCGTATACTTCTGGGGATCGTCCGGATTTGCTTTAATCCCGATACATTTCTCCCGGAGTCACTTTCATGTCTGTCATCCCAAGGCGCCGCCTGGGTGTTGTCCTGGCCAATCTTGGTACGCCTGACGCACCGACCACTACTGCGGTGCGACGCTACCTGAGGGAGTTTCTGTCTGACTCGCGCGTGATTGAAGTGCCGCGTCCCGTGTGGTGGCTGGTCCTGAACCTGTTCATCCTGCCGTTTCGCCCCGCCAGGGTGGCCAAACTGTATCAGTCCATCTGGGACGAGCAAGGGGACTCGCCCATGCGGCGCATCCTCAAAGAGCAGTGTGCGCTGCTGCAGGAGCAGTTGGCCAACGGGTTGCCGTCAGCAGATATTATCGTTGTGCCGGCGATGAGTTACGGCAATCCCTCGGTTGCGTCCGCCATGGATGCCCTCATGGCTCAGGGTGTGGAGCAGATCGTCGTGTTGCCTCTGTTTCCGCAGTATTCGGCAACTTCGACTGCTCCCGTTTACGATGCAGTTTCCCGTTGGCAGTTTGGCCGCCGCAACCTGCCCACCATGGTGCTCATCAAGGATTACCATAGACACCCTGTGTATATCGCAGCGCTTGCGGCATCTGTCCAGGCGCACCGCCAGCGGGCAGGGCGTACTGACAAATTGCTGTTTTCTTTTCATGGCATCCCGCAGGCGTATGCCGACAAGGGCGATCCCTATCCCGATCGCTGCCGGGAAACGGCAGCATTGGTCGCCTCTGCCCTCAAGCTGGATCGTGATGACTGGGAGTGCAGCTTTCAGTCACGCTTCGGTCGTCAGGAGTGGGTGAAGCCTTACACGGATGCAACCCTGGAATCCTGGGGGCATGATGGCGTGCAGTCGGTGCAGGTGCTGTGCCCGGCATTTTCAGCGGACTGCCTGGAAACTTTGGAAGAAATTGCCGAAGAAAACCGGGAGGGCTTTATTGAGGCTGGTGGAAAGCGCTACGAGTACATTCCGGCTCTGAATACCCGCCCTGACCACATTGCGTTGATGACTGCACTGGTGAAGCCCCATCTTGAGGCATTCACCAAGGCGTGATGGCAGCGTTGATGGTGGCTGGATATTTCACAAACGCCCTGCATGTTGCAGGGCATTTTTTTGAGCGGATCAGAGTGCGGGCGGCGTGAGTGAACGGTGATTGAGGATGTGTTTCCTGCCTGTGTCGCCAATGCTCCCGTTCTTCGGCAAAGGCTCTCGATATTTAACTGTACGCATGGCCAGTTAAATTGACTTGGCGGAAGTGGTTTCGCGCTTTGGAATGGGGTTATGCAAATTATGTTGCTCCGCCGGTGAAGAGGATTATTCATGAGGATGAATTGTTTTGATTCGCTCAAGCCGTCATGAAGGAGGGCATTCTTCCTGAGTTTCTGATTATTCGCGGGCGCCGCACGTGAAGACTGTGATTGCCGCCAGCGAAGTTCTGGTTCTCCCTGGCGACTAAAAAGGAGAGAAGCGAGATGTGTTTTTGTCATCTGCTTCAAATGTCCGGCGTAGCGTGAAAATCATCGCTCGACTGAATCCGGAATTGCAAAAACCGGGTTGTTCTTCCTTCGATAATGCGTTTTTGGGTTTTTTTTAATAAAAAATGCCAAAAACGAATGCCAAGTGCTTGTAATTTCTACCACCTGCTTTTTTTTTGTGCTATTTTTTCAAGCGTAGTAAGGCAAATTGCTTTTCAAAACTCTTAGAAGGAGATCCTTCAATGGCTCGTCCCACCACTAAAAAAGCTGTTGCTAAAAAACCGGTTGCTCGTAAGCCCGCTGCACGTCGCGCTACTCCTGCCGTGAGTTCCGCTGCCACTGCCAAGGCCCAGGATGCTGCCACCAAGGCTGCTGCTGCTCTCAGTGCTGCTACTGCTGCCGCAAAAGCTGCCAAGACCCCTGCTGCAAAAGCAAAAGCAAATGACAAGGTGAAAGCTGCCCGCGCTGCCGCCCGTTCCGCCAAGGCTGCATTGGCCAAGGCCAAGGTGCATGCTGCTGTTGAGAAGGTGAAGGCTGCTGCCGATGCCCGCGTTGCCAAGCTGGCTGCATCGCTGGAAAAGAAGCGTGCTGCAGCAGTTGAGCGCGCCAAGAAGGCTGCCGAAAAGCGTATCGCCAAGGCCGATGCGGCCAAGGTGAAAGCTGCCCAGAAGAAGGTTGCTGCCAAGGTGAAGGCAGCCCTGAAGAAGGCCGCTGCCAAGATGAACGCCATGGCGAAGAAGGAAGCTGCCGCTGCCAAGGCTGCCGAGCGTGCCCTGGCTCGCAAGGCTGCTGCCGCTGCCAAGCGTGCTGCCAAGAAGCCGGCCCGCCGTCCGGCAGCCCGGAAGCCTGCTGCCAAGCCTGCGGCTGCCCGTCCGGCAGCCAAGAAGGCTGCTGCCAAGCCAGCCGCCCGCAAGCCAGCCGCCAGGAAGGCTGCAAGTCGGCGCGGTCGTCCGGCTGCAAAGCCGGCGCCTCAGGCCTCCTGAGCAAGAAAAACCCCGCTTCGGCGGGGTTTTTTTATGGTGAACGTCGGTACTCCATCGGCACCAATCGTGCATGCGGCTGCGCTAGCGAACGGTTAGAATGCCGTTTTGACTGCGGATGGGGCTCATGACGGAGCGTTTTGACAGTCGGGCCATCCTGGGCGAGCAGGGACGGCTTGCCGCACACATTTCCGGATTCCGATCGCGCGAAGCACAGCTGGTCATGAGTGACGCAGTGGGTGACGCGATTCGCGACAAACGAATCCTCATGGTGGAGGCGGGCACGGGCACCGGGAAAACCTATGCCTATCTCGCACCAGCACTGTTGTCCGGTGAAAAGGTCATTGTGTCTACCGGTACCCGCAACCTGCAGGATCAGTTGTATCACCGGGACCTGCCCACCATTCTGAAGGCGCTAGGTGTGTCCGTGCGGACGGCGCTGCTGAAGGGGCGTGCCAATTACCTGTGTCCCTATCGCCTGCAAGTGCATCTGCAGGACGGGCGTTTTTCCAGCAAGCAAACCGTGCACGAGTTGCAGCGGGTGGCAGAGTGGGCGCCCACGACCACCAGTGGTGACATCGCCGAGCTGAGTGATCTGCCCGAAGATGCGAGCGTCTGGCCGCTGGTCACGAGTACGGCCGACAACTGCCTGGGGCAGGAGTGTCCCGTCCTCGAAGAGTGTCCTCTGGCGAGTGCCCGCAAGAAGGCCAGCGAGGCGGATCTGGTGGTGGTCAATCATCATCTGTTCTTTGCCGACATTGCGATCAAGGAAGAAGGCTTTGGCGAGCTCTTGCCGGATGCGACGGCGATCATTTTTGACGAGGCTCACCAGCTGCCGGAAGTAGCCTCGATGTTTTTCGGGGAAAGTATTTCGTCTCGTCAGTTGACCGACCTGGCACAGGATGCTGTTGGCGAGATGTTGACGGCGGCTGGTGACATGCGCTCGATCCTGGATGCCGCCACTCAGCTCGAAAACCGCGTGGCGGACATGCGTCTGGTATTTGGCGATGACTCGCGCAAGGGCATCTGGTCCGAGGTGTCCGGCCTGGAAAAGATGCCGCCGGCGATTGAAGGTGTTCGCCTGGCGTTGGCTCACCTTTCCTCATGTCTGGAGATGGCCAGTTCCCGCAGCAAGGGACTGGAGAATGCGCACCGGCGTGCGGAAGACCTGATCGTGCAGTTTGAAAAGCTCACGGGGGACACTCCGGAGAGCCAGGTGCACTGGTTCGAAACATTCAAGAAGGGATTCGTGTTGCAGTGGACGCCGCTGGATGTGGCCAAGCCTTTCCGTGACATGGTGGCAGGGCGCAAGTCCTCGTGGGTGTTCACGTCAGCAACGCTGGCAGTGCACGAGGATTTCCGCCATTTCTCCGGGCAGCTCGGGTTGACCGATCTGGAGACCATGCAATTGCCCAGTCCGTTTGCCTATGAAAAGCAGGCGCTGTTTTACGTGCCGCGCGGCCTTCCGGATACTGGTGACCCCGCCTATACACAGGCAGTTCTTGAGGCCAGCTTGCCGGTATTGAAAGCCAGTCGCGGCCGGGCCTTTGTGCTGTTCACCAGTCACCGGGCCTTGAAGGAGGCGGCGGAGTGGTATCGCGGCCGGATCGACTACCCCTTGTTTGTGCAGGGCACCATGGCGAAGGCGGAGTTGCTCAAGCGCTTCCGAGAGCACGGTAACGGCATTCTGCTGGGAACGGGCAGTTTCTGGGAGGGTGTGGACGTGCGGGGCGAGGCCCTGTCCTGCGTGATTATCGACAAATTACCTTTTGCCTCGCCGGGTGACCCCGTTGTCGCCGCGCGCATTGATGCGTATAAAACGCGAGGCCGCAATCCCTTCGTCAGTTATCAGTTGCCGGGTGCCATCATCGCCATGAAGCAGGGTGCCGGGCGCCTGATTCGCGACGAGAGCGACACCGGCGTGCTGATGGTGTGTGACCCCCGCCTGGTGGGTCGACCTTACGGCCAGCTTTTCCTGCAAAGCCTGCCACCCATGCGACGCACGCGGTCGCTGGGGGAGGTGCAGGATTTTTTTGCCCTCATCGACAGCATGAGTGAGACGACCGCATGAAGCTGCTTGCCCTGGAAACCTCGACCGAGGCCTGTTCCGCTGCGCTCTGGCATGATGCGGGGCTGTGCGTGCGTTTTCGTCACGCGCCCCGACTGCAGACTGACCTGCTGCTGCCGATGATAGAGGAGGTGCTGGCGGAAGCCGGGGTGTCCCTGGCCCAGATTGATGTGCTGGCCTACAGTCGCGGGCCGGGCGCCTTTACCGGTGTGCGAATTGCCGCAGCGGCGGTGCAGGCGATCGCTTTCGCACGTGATTTGCCGGTGCTGCCAGTGTCCAGCCTGCAGAGCCTGGCACAGGGCGCCTGGCGCGTGCATGGTGCGCAGCGGGTGTTGTCGGTCTTTGATGCCCGCATGGATGAGGTGTATGCCGGCGCTTACGTGCAGCATGACGGGTTGATGCAGCCGCTTGCCGACGAGCACCTGTGCTCGCCGGCGACGTTGCCGCCGGCATTGCGCGGCGAGTTTTTTGTCGCCGGGAACGGCGCAGGCCTTTACGAGTCGCAATGGCGCAACCAGTGCACCATCACTGGCATGGATGCTGGCCTGTTTCCTTCGGCAGAGGATGTGGTGCCCTTGGCCCTGCAGCTTCATGCCGCCGGTGGCGAGCGGGCGCCCGAGCTGGCATTGCCGGTGTACCTGCGCGACGAAGTCTGGAAAAAGCTGCCGGGCCGGTGAGGAGAGGGACATGAACAGTATGGCCTGGGATTTTCCGGACCCGCACCTGATGCGGGTGGCCGTGGCAGCGGCGCACATCGATGTCATGCAGCACACCAACAATGTGGTGTACCTGCAATGGCTGGAGGCCGTGGCTTGGGACCATTCCAGGCAACTGGGGCTGGACGAGTCGGATTACGCGCGGTTGGGCTATGGCATGGTGGCGCGCCGCCATGAGCTGGACTACCTGCAGCCCACCTTTCTGGGCGAAACCCTGCTGCTGGCGACATGGATCATCTACAACGACCGGTTGTCGACGCGGCGTGCCTACCAGTTTGTCCGTGAGTCGGATGGCCAGACCGTGTTTCGAGGCCGCACGCACTGGGTGTGTGTGGACATCAAAGAGGGCAGGGTGCGCCGCATGCCACCCGAGTTCCAGGCGGCTTACCAGTCGCCTTTGCAGATCAAGGAGTAAGCGTGGATTTTCTATTGCTGTTTCAAGCCCTGATCATGGGTATTGTCGAGGGGCTGACCGAGTTCCTGCCGGTGTCCAGCACCGGGCACTTGATTGTGACGGCGGACCTGATGAATTTCTGGACGCCGGAAAAACGGGTGGTATTTGAAATTGCGATCCAGCTCGGGGCCATTCTGGCGGTGTGCTGGGATTACCGCGGCAAACTGGTCACGGTGGCTGCCGGCTTGCTAAGTGCGGACCAAGGCGCGATCCGCTTTACCGTGAATGTGCTCGTTGCCTTCCTGCCGGCGGCGGTCATCGGTTTCTTTGCCATCGGCATTATCAAGACACACCTGTTCAATCCAATGGTGGTGGCCACGGCCTTGGTGGTTGGCGGCGTTCTTATCCTGTTTGCGGAGCGCAGGGATCATGTGATCCGTGCGCAAACCGTTGATGATTTGCGCTGGCAGGATGCGCTGAAGGTGGGTCTGGCGCAGTGCGTGGCCATGATTCCGGGAACGTCGCGCTCCGGTGCCACCATCATCGGGGGGCTTTTCTTTGGCCTGTCCCGCAAGGCGGCGGCGGAGTTTTCCTTTTTCCTGGCCATCCCGACCATGCTGGGGGCCACGGTGTACTCCGTTTACAAGCATCGGGGCGAATTCGTGCTGGCCGATTTTCCGGTGTTTGCCGTCGGGTTCGTCAGTGCCTTCCTGGTTGCGGCCTGGGTGGTCAAGGCGCTGGTGCGCTATGTATCCAACCATGATTTCACCATCTTTGCCTGGTACCGCATCGTGTTTGGCGGCTTGATCCTGCTGACGGCGTTCACCGGCATGGTGGACTGGTCGACTACGCACTGATGGGTGTTCATCTGCTGGTGGCCGGAACCTGTTCGGCGAGGACGCCTGATCTATCGGCGCTCCTGGGTTTGCCGGCAACGGTTTATGACGGGGCACTCAGGGATGCCTTGCGTGCGCTGCCAGCAGCGGGTGCGGCGCTGGTGCAGGATGACGAAGGCGTGGCCCTGTATGCGCTGGAATTGCCCGGCTCCGGGCCGGTACGGGTGGAACTGGCAGACGGTGCTCTGGGCTGGCGGCTTGATCCCGCCAGGGTTCGTCATGAGCTGATCGTCAAGGCCTGTGGCGTACGTGTCGCCGATCCGCCATCAGTATTTGATGCGACGGCCGGGCTGTTGCGGGATGCAGCGGTACTGGCCATGGCCGGGTGCCATGTGCGTCTGGCCGAGCGCTCGGCTGTCATCGCACTGTTGATCGAGGATGGCTTGCGCCGCGCCGCGCAGCATCCGGAGCTTTCAGACCTGCTGTCGCGGCTTGCGTTTGTGCCGGGCGATGCCGTGGGGCAGTTGCAGGCAATGGCTTCTGAGGGGCCGCGCCCTGATGTGGTGGTGCTGGACCCCATGTTCCCGCACCGCGACAAGAGCGCCTTGGTGAAGAAGGAAATGCAGGTATTCCAGTCGGTGGTCGGCGAGGACGTGGATGCGGATGGGCTGTTGCTGCCAGCGCTGCACGCGGCGCGCAAGCGGGTGGTGGTAAAGCGGCCGCGATTGGCGCCGCCGTTGGGCGGGATGAAGCCGGACTTCGTGGTGGAGGGCAAGAGCGGGCGTTTCGACGTCTACCTGTCTGCGAACCATGCCTTGGCCTGAGTGCCCGCTGCAGCAATGAAAAAGGCCGCGGTTGCGGCCTTTTTCTCCAGTGCAGTTGAGGGTCAGCGCTTTTTCTTTTCCTTCTGTTCCTTTGCTGCCATGGCGGCTTCTATTTCTTCGTCAGTGACGCGGGTGATTTGCTGGATGGCCTGGCGCATGTCGGGCGGCAGGATGAGGCGGGCGCCTTCCGCTACATCGATCAGGCGGTGGTCGAAGGTCAGGTGGCCGCTGTCATCCGTATGGATCTGGCCGGTGTCGCGAAGCGTTTCCACGAAAGTGTGGAACAGCGCCTTGTCCGAAAACTCCGGGGCGCTGAACTCGTGCAGAATGGAGAGACGTTGCGCCAGCAGCTGGCACAGGTCTTCCAGTCGCTTCTGGGTAATGCCGCCCGAGCCCTGCTGGGTGAGCAGGGACACGGTCATGTAATAGCGCTCCAGGTTCTGGCGCACGCTCTGTCCGAGCACGTTGAGCTGGGTGTACTCCTCGCTGTTGGGGCTGGGACAGGCAATCCTGCCGTCGCTGTTGAGCGCCGTCAGTAATTGCATGTCGATCAAGGCATCAAGGATGTTCTTGATTACGCCTTCCACGTTTTCGTTGCACCAGGGCAGGAAGAGCTCGGATTGCAGGAAGGGATAGATACTGCGAACCAGTTGCACGACCTGATCCCGTTGCAGCATGTTGTTGTGCAACATCAGGCACGCAATCAGCGAGGGCAATGTGACCAGGTGCAGCACGTTGTTACGGAAGTAGGTGAGCAACATGGCTTCTTCGTCGCCCACCGCGATCATGTCGCCCAGCGGGTGGCGGATGCGGTGCAGCAATTTGAGTTTTTCGCCGTATGCAATGACGTCCTTGCCGGACAGATCCGTGATGATGATGTGTTGGCTATAGGGAACGCGCACGAGCAGGTCGCGGTACAGCTCGATCTGCCGGACAAGGGCATCTTCATCCATGGCGTGCTTGGGCATGGACAACAGGATCAGGCTGAGCAGGTTGACCGGGTTGACGGTGGCGGTGCTATTGACATTGGTGTTGATGTTTTGGGCCAGACGGTCAATCGTGCGTGTCATCCAGTCCGGCTTGTCCTCGTCGCCCAGCGTGGTGTCACGCCAGAGTGGGTATTCATCGTCCAGCAGCGTGGCAAGGGCAATCGGCTCGCCAAAGCTGACATGAACCTTGCCGAAGGTTTTTTGTATCTTGCGCACGGTGCTGATGACGCCCCAGATTGACTCCTTCTGCTTGGGCTTGCCCGACAGCTCCCCCACATAGGTCTTGCCCTCCATCAGCTTTTCATAGCCGATATACGTCGGGATGAAGACGATGGGGCGGTTGTGGTCGCGCAGGAAGCTGCGCAGCGTCATCGCCAGCATGCCGGTGCGCGGCGACAGCAGTCGACCCGTGCGGCTGCGTCCACCCTCGATGAAATACTCGATGGAGTAGCCCTTTGATGTGATCAGGTGGATGTACTCGTTGAAGACGGCGGCGTAGAGGAAGTTGCCTTTGAAGCTGCGGCGCAGGAAGAACGCGCCACCGCGACGCAGGATGGAACCGATCACCGGCATGTCAAGGTTGGCGCCCGCTGCAATGTGCGGGCACACCAGCCCCCTGTTGTAGATCACGTAGGACAGCAGCAGGTAGTCGATGTGGCTGCGATGGCTGGGGACATAGATGATTTCATTCTCGTGAGCCGCCTTGCGGACATCGTCGAAATGATGCACTTCCACGCCATCATAAAGGCGTGTCCACAGCCAGGTGAGGAAGATGTGCAGGATGCGGATGATGGGGTGCGAGTAGTCGGCGGCGATTTCGTCGGCATATCCCAGGGCGCGCTCTTCGGCTTTTTCGCGCGGGATGTTCTTTTCAGCAGCCTCCCTGGCGATGGCTGCCTTGACCGGAGCAGTGTTGAGCAGGGAGCGTACCAGTGTACGTCGATGCGACAGGTCGGGGCCGATGGCGATTTCGCGCTGGCGGCGGAAGTGCACACGCAACACGCGCGCGAGCTTGCGCAGCGTGATCTCGTCGGTCATGCCTTCATCGACAACACTGCGCAGGGAAATGGGGGCGTTGAACTTGACCAGCGTCTGGCGGCCATGAAGCAGGATGGTGATGAACTGCTTGAAGATGCCGGGGGTAGCCCAGCTGTCGGCAAACAGGATCTTGAAGATGGAGCTTTCCTTGTCGGGCGAGCGGCCCCAGAGGATGGTGACGGGTACCAGTTGCACATCGAGCTGTGGATTGTCGCGCACGGCCTCGACGAGGCGGACGAAGCGCGGCGAGTGTGCAAAGCGGTTGCGTTGCAGGGGGGTCGGGTTGTCGCTGCGCATCAGGAAGAACAGCGAGCGGTCTTCCTTGAGATTGCCCTGCATGGGCTTGAGTGCCCGCGGCAGGCCGGCCCGCCGGGTCTCCTGGTCGAGTACAAGCAGGTTGGAGAAGAACCGGGTTTGCAGTACGTAGCAGACCGGTTTGTTGGGGTCGATCTGCAACTGGGCCAGGTCTTCGGGAATGACGTTGGTCCGCACAAACAGGAAGAGCAGTTTGCGTGCGAGGGAGATGAACAGGGTGCTAAGCCACTTGGACATGTTTATAAGGCTTTGATTGATCTAATAAATTAGCGGAATGGTAACAAAGGCCCGAAGGGCGTGCCGAAGGCCCGCCGGGCGCAATGTAACAAAAGATGACGGGCAGCTCAGGAAGGGCGGCCGGTCACATCGGTGACGAAACGGGCCATGCTTTGCAGGGCTGTCCGTGCCTCGGGCAGCAGGCTGTGGAAGAACGGGAATACGTGCGGCATGTCCTTCCACTCCTTGTAGTCGATGCGGATGCCGGCTTTGCGGGCGGCGCGCTTCACGGCGCGGGCGTCATCGAGGAGGATCTCCCCCGAGCCCACGTACACCATCAGGGGCGGCAGGCCGGTAAAATCGGCATGGGCCGGGGACAGCAAGGGATCCTTGGGGTTGCCGGCACCGATGTGGTGGCGTCCGAGGGCGGCGATGGCATCGGCATCCAGCATGGCCTCGGTGTGCCGATTCTGTCTGAAGCTCTTGCTGTTGCAGGCGAGGTTGGTCCACGGTGACAGGCAGATGGCCCCTGCGGGCTGTGGCAGTCCCAGATCGCGCAGGCGCAGCAGGGTGGCCAGTACCAGATTGCCCCCTGCGGAGTCCCCTGCCAGAACGATCTGGTGTGGGCGTTCGCCACTGGCCAGCAGATATTGGTAGGCGCTGATGGCGTCGTCCAACCAGGCCGGATAGCGGTACTCCGGCGCCTGCCGGTAATCAAGGGCGAGGACGCGGGCCCCGGTATCGCGTGCCAGCGCTGCCGTCAGTGGCCGGTGGGTGCGGGGGGAGCCGGCGATGTAGGCCCCGCCGTGGAAATAAAGGATGACGCGGCTGGTGTTGTCCCCGGTCTCCACCCATTCACCCCGAACGGCACCCTTGAGCGGCGTGAAGCGGGCGGGAGGCGCGGGAAGCAGGCCGGCCGTCACCTCCATGCTCCAGGCGGAGATTCCCATGCGAGCCCGCGTGAGTCGACGCGAGAACATCATCGGCTTCATGGTGCGCTTGAGCACCCGGTTCAGGATGTTGCCTTGCCAGCTCATGGTGTCCCCTTTTGCAAAATGGCAGTGGTACGCGATGAGGGGATGTTTGTCAAAAGCCGACGAGGCCATTTGCCTGGCCTGGCCGGCAGGATGCGCGGAGGAGGATGCATCGGCCGCTGATCCTGTTATTGTTTGCTGAAGTCAGTTTCGGGAATGCCTGTGTCATGACCATGGTGGTGAATTGCGCGGTCTACAATCGGCGCAACGGACAGAAGTTGCGTGATATCCCCATCGATCTCATCAGCGAAAGCCTGGAGGAGGAAGACACGTTTGTCTGGCTGGGTCTGCATGAACCGGATGTGGCGCTGATGCAGAAGGTGCAGGAGGAGTTCGGCTTGCATGACCTGGTGGTGGAAGATGCGCATCGTGCCCACCAGCGTCCCAAGCTGGAGGTGCATGATGATGTATTGTTCATCGTGATGCACACGGCGCGCATGATGGGGGAGGAGGCCCGGCTGGGAGAGACGCATGTGATCCTGGGGCCGCGTTTTGTTGCGACCATCAGGCATGGCGCATCGCAATCCTATGCCTCCGTGCGCGAGCGCTGTGAGCACAATCCCAGGTTGATGATGCGCGGTCCTGGCTATGTGTTGTATGCGGTGATGGATTTCGTGACCGACAACTACTTTCCG
This sequence comes from Gammaproteobacteria bacterium, assembly GCA_046566745.1. Taxonomy (GTDB): domain Bacteria; phylum Pseudomonadota; class Gammaproteobacteria; order Pseudomonadales; family Moraxellaceae; genus UBA2031. The sequence goes on along the minus strand of JBKHWB010000011.1, from coordinate 9,327 downwards.
GTAGTCGAAGCCTATCGCGCGCACCTGCGGCACCTGGAGGGGGCCATTTTCGAGGGTTCCTTCCGGCAGCGCACCATCCGTCGGTTGTATGACCTGAAACGTGACCTGGTGCAATTGCGGCTGGCGGCATCGCCCATGCAGGACATCTGCAACGAACTCATGCACATCGATAATGAGCTGGTGTCCGACGACATGAACGCCTATTTCCGTGACATTTATGACCATGTTGTCCGCATCAATGACGCGGTGGATGCCATCACCGAAATGCTGAGCGCGGCGCTGGAGGTGCACCTGGCGTTGATCACGGTGGGTCAGAACGAAGTGGTGAAGCGCCTGGCGTCCTGGGCGGCCATCCTGGCAGTGCCGACCATGATTGCCAGTTTCTATGGCATGAATTTTGACGTGATGCCCGAGTTGCGCTGGCCTTATGGCTATCCCGTGGTGTTGGGTGTGATGGCTGTGCTGTGCGGTCTGCTGTTCCGTCGCCTGCGCCGGGCAGGCTGGCTATAGTGAGAGTGGCAGTTTCACTCAAACAGGTTCTCGTCTAGGATTTGCGACCGGTTTTTCACAGAGGTGGCACCACATGACCCAGGTGATGCAGGAAGTCCTTGACCTGCTGGCGCTCGAGACGATCGAGGCCGGCCTTTTCCGTGGTCCCAGCCGCAACATTGTCGGCAAGAACGTGTTTGGCGGCCAGGTGCTGGGCCAGGCGCTGATGGCGGCAGGACGTACGGTGGAGGGGCGGCTGGCCCACTCCCTGCACGGTTATTTCCTGCGGGCCGGCGACACCGCGGCGCCCATCGTTTATCAGGTGGAGAAAATTCGCGATGGCAAGAGTTTTGCCACGCGCAACGTGAAGGCCATCCAGCATGGCGAGATCATCTTCATCATGTCGGCCTCGTTCGCTGTAGTGGAGGAGGGTCTGGAGCACCAGTCCGACATGCCGGCTGTCGAGGGGCCGGACGACATCCTCAGCGAAACCGAGTTGCGCCAGAAAGTGGCGCCTATGATTCCGGAAAAGATTCGCGATGCCTTTGCCCGCGAGCGACCGATCGAGATCCGCCCGATCAATCCGGTGAACCCGTTTGCGCCGGTCAAGCAGGAGGCCAAGCGCTTCCACTGGATGCGCGCCCAGAGCCGCTTGCCGGATGACCCTTTCCTGCACCAGTGCGTGCTGGCCTTTGCCTCCGATTTTGCCCTGATGGGAACGGCGATGCTGCCGCACGGGGTGTCGTTCATGCAGAACAACATGCAGGCGGCCAGCATTGACCACTCCATGTGGTTCCATCGGCCCTTCCGAGTGGATGAGTGGCTGCTCTACGAGATGGATGCGCCCAACGCCTCCAGTTCGCGCGGCATGAACCGCGGCCTGATTTATGCGCAGGATGGACGATTGGTGGCCAGCACGGCCCAGGAAGGCCTTATGCGCCTGCGGGAAGTGCCCGAAAAATATTGAAGGCTTTCGCCAGGGATGGCGGATCCTCAGGCTTCGTTGCGCCGGAACTCGACCACATTGCTGTGGGGCTTCTCCGTGCCGTGGTTGTCCAGGCCGAAGAAGCGCCTGATCTCGTCCTTGCGCTCGCAACCGTCCGTGTAGCCCAGTTGCATGAGATCTCGGCAATAGTCTCCCTCGAACAGCAGGTAGCTCAGTACGCCGGATCCCGAGCGCTGCGTGGCTTCGGAGCCACGTACGAACAGCTTGATGCTTTTTGGTAGCTTGTCTGCGTGGCGAATGGCGATGGTGTCCAGCACCTGGGCCGAGGGTGCAATGACCATCACATCGACGGGGCGTAGCGCGCTCATGTGCCGGGTTTCGTCCGGAATCAATGACAAGGTGCGATTGATGCGGGTGAGCCGTTCGATGTCGGACTCGAGGCTGTCCACGAAAGAGCTGCTGAGGATGTGGCTGACAATCTGCGCAATGCTGGGGTAGCTCAACGAGCGCTCCCGTTCGGCATTGGCGGATTGTCCGCCCACCCCGATCACCATGATCCTTTCGGCGCCCAGGTGCAGTGCCGGACTTATGGGGGCGTGCTGTCGGACGGCACCGTCGCCAAAGTACTCGCGGTTGATCCGGACGGCCGGAAACAGCATCGGGATGGCAGAGGATGCCAGCAGGTGGTCGACGGAGATGGCGGTCCGGATGCCAACGCGGCGCGATCTGCCCCATGGACTTAAGTGGGGGGCGCCCTGGAAGAAGCTGACGGATTCTCCCGTGGAATAGCCGGAGGCGGTGATGCACAGAGCATCCAGGTAGCCATGGTCGATGGCGTGCTGGATGCGTTCCAGCGGCAAGTGGGCATCCAGCAGGCCGCGCAACGGGGTGTTGTCGAGCAGCGAAATCGGTAGGTCTCGGCGCAGGCGGCCGAAGGCCATCGTCCACAGCCAGCGCACGGCGCGGTGCAGGACGCCTGGCCAGTCGGTCCGGTAGACCTGATGTGTGCGGAAGTTGCTCCAAACGTCTTCCAGCATGCTGATGCCATCACGCAGGCAGTCGGCATGCGTGGCCAGTCCGGTGGCGTTCAGGCCGCCTGCTGACGTGCCGCAGATGATGCTGAAGGGATTGTGGCAGCCGGCGGGAAGGGTGTCGGCAATCGCACGCAGGACTCCGACCTGGTAGGCCGCTCGCGCACCACCGCCTGAAAGGATGAGGCCGATGTTCTTGTCAGGGGGTGTCATGTGCCGGTATCCCTTTGCCCGTCAGAACCATGAGATCAGTCTAGCAGGCGCGGTGCCAGTGCAAAGCACAAGGCTCCGGACGAGGCCAAATGCGTGATGGAAGGTCAGCCGGGCCAGTGCAATTCGCGCTCGCCGGCGCTGCTGATTTCCCACCAGCTGTCCGGATCTTCTCCTTCCTGCCAACTGCCGGCAGTGGCCCGGATGACGCCGCCGAGGTCAGCAAACATGTCGTGGGCGCAGGCGCGGTCGTTGGTCCAGGGCGTGTGCGGGCTGTCAAACCATACAGACAGGAAGCCGGGACTGGCCTCTTCGATGATGAGTACCGGAACCGGCTTGCCATTGTGGCGCAGCAGTGCCTTTGCCTGGCGCTTGCCCGCCGGTCGCCAGGCGGCTGGTGCGCTCTCGGGAAAGCGCTGGTCCAGCCAGTGCTTCAGCGGTGCGGTGTCGGCAGATTGCAGGTAAACCTCGATGTCGGGGCTGTGTTGTGGCTCGGTCATGGGTGAGTCTCGGGTCGGGTGGTACATCGTCGGAGCAGGTTGTACAGCTGCTTACAGCCACCTGTCTCCTGTAACGTTCCGGAGAGCGGTTGGGGGAGCGTGCGACTGGTCATTGCAAGCAGTGCCATGAAATACTTGCCGCTGGCACGGGATGATGGCCAGTCCGGACACAAGGAGAAAGACGGTGCGATATCTGGATGAAAGCTTGCTGGATGAGTTGCGGAGCATCCTTGAGGGAGAGTTTCCGGCGCTGGTGTCCACGTATGTGCAGGATTCCGCCGTGCGTGTGAAGGACATGCAGGCCGCGCTGGCTCGCGGCGATGCCGACGCCCTGCGCAAGTCCACTCATAGCCTGAAGGGGGCGAGTGCCAATCTGGGGCTGGAAGTGCTGACGGATCTTTGTCGGGAGCTTGAGGAACTGGCCATGACGGGGCAGACCGAGGGTGGTGAGGCCTTGCTGCAGCGGATTGCCGGCGAGCAGCAACGCGCGGTTGATCTGCTCAAGGCGTTTCTCTGAGGCCCCGTACGCGGACGCCGCAGTCGTATCAGACAATCCGCTTGTCCTTCAGTTTCTGGGCGGCGGCTTCCAGCGACCTCACGATGCGATCCTTGTCGTAGTTCTTGATCTTGTTGATATCCATCAGCATGGCGAAGCCTTCCACCTCATGCTCGATCCAGGTGGTTTGGGCCCCCATGTCGGCACGGAAGTCGACGACTTCCCACACTTGCACAGGATTGCTGATGCCGCGCAGCCGTACCACACCCTTCTCGCGGCACATGATGCGATCCCTGACCAGCAGGTAGGTGTCGTTGGAGATGAGGATTTCATCTACATCGGCAGCGTTCTGCAGGCGGGACGCCAGGTTGGCGTCGCGGCCGATGATGGTGTAGTCCATGCGGGACTCGGAGCCGAAATTGCCGACGTGGCAGTAGCCGGTGGTGATGCCCATGCGGATATGCAGGGGTTTCTCGATGCCCATGCTCTTCCATTTCTGGCGCATCACCTGCATCTGCTTGCGCATGTCGATGGCCATGGACACGCAGGCGATGGCGTCTTCCTTTGCGCCTTTCGTGGTGGGGTCTCCGAAGAAAATCAGGATGGCGTCACCGATAAACTTGTCGATGGTACCGCCGTAGCGCAGGGCTATCTTCGACATCTGGTCGAAGTAGTAGTTGAGCATTTCGGTCAGGGCGTCGGGCGACATTTCGTCCGTGGTTTCAGTGAAGTCCTTGATGTCCGAAAAGAAGATGCTGAGTTTTTTGCGGTGGTTCTGCAATCGGGCGTCGCGGCGACCGGAGAAGATGGATTCCCAGACCTGTGTGGGCAGGTATTTCACCAGTTTGCGCGAGAGCTGGATGGCTTGCTCCTGCTGTTCGAGAATCTGGTTCTGGGCATGCAGGAGGTTGCGTGACTGCTCGCGAATGTAGAACGCCGACAGGCCTACGTAACAGGCGAAGCCGACAATGGCCACAAAGGTCATCTCGGCCGGGGTTCCCGCGTAGGGCAGCATGTTGAAGCCGAATACCAGACCGCCGAGCAAGCTGGCGGTCAGGCTGGTGAAGGCGGCCAGCGTGACCAGGAACAGGTTGCCGAAGGCCATGGCACTGGCCAGCAGGATGCCCAGGAAGGTCAGGGTGGGCACCAGACTGTAGCCGGCCGCCGCGATTGCGATGCCGGCGGCGGTGGCGTCTATCAGCAGGAGGGCACCCTGTTGCTGGTCGGGATAGCGGTCTTCCAGCCAGTCAGCAAGCCAGCGGACACCCCAGGGGATGAGCAGGGTCAGCGGAATGACGGCAATGACGTTGGTATCGTAGTAGCCCTTGTAGACACCCGCGGCGAAGATGCAGCCTGCCACGATATAGGCAAGGGTACGGGTATGCTGCGGCGTGACGGCTGCGTGATGTTCTTTTTTTTGTCCGGCGGTCAGCATGGGTCGGTTACAGGCTCGGAAAGTAGGGACAGGAAAAGTCAGTTCATGACGAGAAGTGTCAGAACGGGATTTTGCCAGTCAACATGTCCTTGTACATCACAAAGTCTCCCCAAAGGCTGTAAAACGGGTACTTGAAGGTAGCCGGGCGGTTCTTTTCGTAAACAAAATGACCAATCCAGGCAAATCCGTAGCCGGCCACCGGGGCCAGTAGCAGCCAGGAAGCACTGCCGGTGGCGATGGCAGTTGCCACGATGGCGATGACGAGGGTGGTTCCCGCGAAATGCAGGCGCCGGCAGGTGCGGTCGGCATGTTCGCTCAGATAGTAGGGATAGAAGTCCCTGAAGCTGGAAAAGCGCTGTGCGGGCGAGTTCATGAGTGGTCCCTTCCCCCGTGACATGATGTTGTCATCTTGGTGCGGCACGGGAAGCGGGTCAAGCAAGGTTTGGTGACGGGCCTGTTCAGGCCCGGCTGGCCTTCAGTTCGTTGACCGGCTCGGCCAGCTGGCAGAGCTGTTCGCGGTCGAGGATCGTGATTTCCTTGCCCACGACGTCGAGGACGCCCATTTGCTGGAAGCGCGTGAAGATACGGCTAACGGTTTCCACGGCCAGGCCGAGGAAGTTGCCGATGTCGGAGCGGGACATCGGCAAGCGGAAACTGGCATCCGAGAGGCGGCGGCGCTTGTGGCGGGCCGACAGCGAGAGCAGTAGCGAGGCAATGCGCTCCTCGGCGGAGCGCTTGCTGAGGAGCACCATCAGTTGCTGGTCGCTCTGGATTTCCTTGCTCATCAGCTTGAAGAAGTGATGCTGCAAGCCCGGGATCTCCATGGACAGCTTTTCAAGGTCGGGGAAGGGAATGGTGCAGACCGCAGTGGTTTCCAGCGCGACAGCTGAGCTGGCATGGTGTCCGCTGCTGATGGCGTCCAGTCCGACGATCTCCCCGGGCAGGTAAAAGCCGGTCACCTGCTCTTCTCCGCCCGGAAGGGTGGTGTAGGCCTTGATGGCACCGGAACGCACGGCGTAGACGGCCTCGAAGGGCTGGCGCTCGTGGAACAGGTGGTTGCCCCGCTGCAGGGGTCGGTTGCGCTCGATAATGTTGTCGAGTTGATCCAGATGGCTATCCTCTACTGCAGGAGGCAGGCAGACTGGATTCAGCGCACATTCAGCGCAGTTGGCTTCGCGCAGCGTGCGAACGATGATCGGCGAGGCGTTGGCAGAGCTGTCGGACATGGCGGGCTCAGGGGCGGTGCGGCTGTCAGGAGGCTCGATCATAGCAGAGCGGAGTGCTTTTTTGACAAGCTGCGGGTGTCCGGGTGTCGGGTGCTTTGCACGCGGTTGCTGCAATATCAGTGTCATTTCACAAGGAGAAGGCTCATGTTGCCACTCAAGAAGATCGTAGTCGTGCTTGCTGCCGAGCGGGACGGCCAGCCCGCCTGGCTGCAGGCGCTGGCCTGGGCGGAGGCGACGGGAGCCTCCCTGCAGGTGGTGGTGCCGGTGGCGCCCGATGTGAGACCCGGACTGGAGCTGGCACCGGGCTTGCGGGAGATGGCCGCGCACAATGCCGAGGTGGCCGCGGGACACTGGCTGGCGGAACTGGTGACAGATGCTCCGGCCGGTACGGGGTTTACGGCCGTGGCGACGCAACAACCGGCCGACACCATCGTGCACGAGGCCCGGCGTTTCGAGGCCGACCTGCTGATCATGGGGGATGCACAGCTGGAGGATTGGCGTCCGATGCTGCGGCATCTGCCCTGCCCGCTGCTGGTGGTGCGCCGCATGACAGCGCCGGCGATATTCGCCGGTGCACTGGGCGCCGGTGCCGAGGACGCGCCACACCGCCTGCTCAACATGGTGGTGCTGGAGCATCTGCAGGGTCTGGCACCGGCCTTCAAGGGGAGGGCGCTGGTATTGTCGGCCCTGCCGAACCCCACCGAGCTGGTGCCGCTGATGGGGGATGCCTATGCGGCGAGCTATGTGGCGACCGATCTTGAGCAGACCTATCGTGACGGGTTGCACAAGCAGGTGGCCGGGTTTGCCATGACAGCCGACCAGGTCAAGGTGCTGCCGGGCCGGCCGGAAGTGGCCTTGCCGGAATTGGTTCGCCAGGAGCATGTCGATTGCCTGCTGCTGGGTACGGTGGCACGTTCGGGTTTTGCGGCGTTTTGGCTGGGAAATACAGCCGAGGATGTCCTGCCGCGTGTGGACTGCGATGTGCTGGTGCTGCGGCCGCAGGACTATGTTGAGCCGGTCTGAGGCCGGTGGTCGTACCAGAGGCCGGCGCCCAGCCGGCTTTTTCTTGTTTATCCTGTCCGTTCGCCTGTGTCGCTGGCCTGATCAGTTTGGTCAATGCTTTTGAACGCAAGCGTCATTGTCCGGCAACGATGCCGGGAGCATCGTTAGGCCCCAGCTGGCCGGTCGGTCACGCTCTTCCCATGCCCGGGTGGCGGGAAGGGCAGCCCGGTCCCTGAATCACGTTCGTCAACGAGGAATGTCCATGACAACTGAAGCACTGATTTTCGATGCCGTGCGTACCCCGCGCGGCAAAGGCAAGAAGGATGGCTCGCTGCACACAGTGAAGCCGGTCGACCTGGTAGTGGGTCTCATGCATGCGCTGGAAGAGCGCAACGGCGCCGGGATCAAGGACTACATCGATGACGTGGTGCTCGGTTGCGTGACCCCTGTGGGCGACCAGGGGGCAGACATTGCCAAGACGGCGGCCCTGAAGGCGCAGTGGAATGACACCACGGCCGGTGTGCAGCTGAACCGTTTCTGTGCCTCCGGCCTGGAGGCCGTGAACCTGGGGGCCATGAAGATCCGCTCCGGTTTTGAAGACCTGGTGGTGGTGGGCGGCGTGGAATCCATGTCGCGCCTGCCGATGGGCTCTGACGGTGGCGCCTGGGCGATGGACCCGGAAACCAACCTGCAGACCGGCTTCGTGCCGCAGGGTATCGGTGCCGACCTGATCGCCACCATCGAGGGATTCTCCCGCGAAGACGTGGACAAGTTTGCCCTGCAGTCGCAGCAGCGCGCCGCCAAGGCCCGTGCCGAAGGCTGGTTCAAGAAGTCGGTGGTGCCGGTCAAGGATCTCAATGGCCTGACCATTCTGGAAGAAGACGAATTCATCAAGCCGAACTCCACGCTGGAAGGCTTGGGCGGTCTTAATCCTTCGTTCGCCATGATGGGTGAAATGGGCGGCTTTAACGCTGTAGCGCTGCAGAAGTACAACTGGGTTGAAAAGATCAATCACGTGCACACCCCGGGCAACTCGTCCGGCATCGTCGATGGTGCAGCCCTGATGCTGATTGGCAACGAGGCCACCGGCAAGAAGCTGGGCCTGAAGCCGCGCGCCAGGATCATCGCTACGGCGGTGAGCGGTGCCGACCCCACGATCATGCTGACCGGCCCGGCGCCTGCCGCCCGCAAGGCCCTGGCCAAGGCCGGCCTGACGGCAGCCGATATCGACCTGTGGGAAATCAACGAAGCCTTTGCCTCCGTGGCCATGCGTTTCATGAAAGACATGGGCATCAAGGATGACATCGTCAACGTGAACGGCGGCTCGATTGCCATGGGCCATCCGCTCGGCGCCACCGGCTGCATGATCGTGCAGATCGCGCTGGACGAGCTGGAGCGTCGCGGCCTCAAGCGTGCACTGTGCACCCTCTGCGTGGGTGGCGGCATGGGTATCGCCACGATCATCGAACGCGTTTGAGCCCCACGAGAGAATTTGGAGAAATGAACATGACACAGTCTGCCATTCGTTGGGAAAAAGACGCTGACAACATCGTCACGCTGACCCTGGATGATCCGAACCAGTCCGCCAACACCATGAACGAGCTGTACACCAAGTCCATGGCGGAAACCGTTGCCCGTCTGTCTGCCGAAAAGGCCGACATCAAGGGCGTGATCATCACCTCGGCCAAGAAGACCTTCTTTGCCGGTGGTGACCTGAAAACACTGATTCAGGCAGGCCCCGAGCACGCGCAGGAATTTGAAGCCGGCGTGACCGAAATCAAGCGCCAGTTGCGCGCGCTGGAAACACTCGGCAAGCCGGTCGTGGCTGCGCTGAATGGCACGGCACTGGGCGGCGGTCTTGAAATTGCACTCGCTTGCCACCGTCGTATTGCCCTCAACAATCCCAAGGCCGAATTCGGCCTGCCGGAAGTGAGCCTCGGCCCGCTGCCGGGTGGTGGTGGCGTGGTGCGCATCACCCGCATGCTGGGCATC
>JBKHWB010000010.1:0-37428 GCA_046566745.1 Gammaproteobacteria bacterium | reverse complement strand
TCGGTAAAGCTGGTTTCGTTGACGCCGCAGGAAAGGTTGAGGCCGATGCGTTGCCCCGCGGTGCTTCGGCCGGACAGGCAAGCCCAGTTCCAGAAGGTTTCACGGCGCATGTAGCCGCTCGAATAGTCGTGGTGCCCCATGGCGCCGATGACGGCGAGGTCATGGGTGTGCCCCTTGAAGCGCAGGGAACCGGACACGTCCAGTCCGGCGGTCTTGTTGGCATAGACCCAGCCGGTGTAGGCCGTGCGGGTGCAGATCGACATGGGCTCGAAGCCGGCCTCGGGCATGGTGGCCTCAATCTGCAGCGTATCCCCCAGTTTCACCAGCAGTGTCTTCTGGCGGGGCAGCCCCTGGTAACCCATGCGGATGTCGACACCGGGCAGGCGGAAGTGGCTGAGTCCTTCCACGGGGTTCTCGGCCATGGTCATGCCGAGTCCGAGCGGGCTGCGGTAAGACCGGGAGAACAGTTCGCCCGTGCGCATGTCGACGACGTAGACGAAGGCAACGCCCATGTGTCGCAGGTGGGCCAGGGCACAACCGAAGACCAGACTGTCGCTCATTCCGCCAAAGTACTGGAACTGCTTGAAGCCGAGCCAGCGGTCCAGTCGGCTGGCGGTCTTGCCGAAGGGCGTCTCCAGCAGGAAGTCACGGTGGTTGAGCTGTGGCAGCGAGTCGGAGAACTGGCCCAGGCGCGGACGGCCGTTCACGATCAGCGGTGAGGGGGCAAGCAGGGTCATGGATGATCCTTTGGCCAACCCGGCGGCATAATAAAGCCCCGGGTGATTTCAGTGGGGAGGGAGCCGTGCGTGGCCTCGATGCCGATAACGGCAATGGCCCGATTATCAGTCGATTGCACCAGCGTCTCAACCAGCGCTTCGGCCGTGAGAGCGTCACTAATACGGACGCTGGCATCCACCGGCGTCAGCCAGTTTTCCCGTGGTAGCGGAAGCCATTTCACATCGGGATGGTCGGTGTAACGCTGGCGGAACGTCTCACCGGACATCCACCATCCGGCCGGATGGTCCTGACAGGCGCCGGTGGGCGCCCACTGGCCGATATCAACATCGGGGGGATAGAAAAGACGACCCTTGAGCAGGCAGACCGGGTCGGGGCGGGGCAGATGCAGGTGACGCATCAGGCCTGCGCCTTCTGCCGTTGTGGGCAGGTCCAGTTGGTGATGAAGAAGATGATCCACCTTCAGGTCAAGGCGGTCATGTAACGCGGGGCCAAGCCAGTGGCAGTAGTCGCCCCCGGGGGCCGTGCCGAGATAGAACTTCACGGCGACTTCCCAATGCTGCAGGCGTCCGCTGCGCCGGTCTTCCACCAGGAAATCCAGTTCTCCCAGCGTTCGGTGCTGGCTGCAGATGGCGAGGCCACGATGGGCCAGTCGGTAGAACGGGTTATCGGGCCAGGCCAGCCAGAACCCCAGCAGGTTTTCGAAATGCCGCCCCAGACGGGTGTCACGATCGGCCAGGGCTGCCAGCAGGGGGGCAGGGGTGTGGTCAAGGCTGCGTAGCCAGTCGTGGCTGGCGTCAAACATGGCCGTGCACCACGATGCATTCAGCCAGTGCACCTGGCGGCCGCTAGCCGTGCGACTGCGTGCGGGACTGAGCAGGGGCGGACTGCCGAGCACCCACGCGAGATCGCGCACTTGCGGCGTGTTGAACGATTGCCAGACAGGGAGCGGGGAGGACATGGCGGCAGACTGCCAGAGAGTACCGGCGAAAGGCAAATGACACTGCATGGGGGCGGAGAGCCGGCGCGCTTCGCCCCCGGGGGGCTGATCAGTGCGCGCCAGCCTGTTCCAGCAACGCGACAATGTCGGCGGACTGGGCGTGTGCACGGACGAGCGCGAGCAACGTGTGGCCGTTACGGTCAGTGGCGTCGAGGTTGCGGCCAGCGGCGGTAAAGAAGCCCAGGAAGCGCTCGAAGTCATGTGCACGCATGTGCTTGTAGGCAGTCATGAGCACGTGAAAGTCGGCATTTTCGCCCTCGGGGGGAAGACGGTCCAGATAACCGCGCACGCGGTCATCGCTCCAGTCTTCGCCAAATCGGGCCGGTTGGCTGACGCCCATGAAAACCTCCGGAAACAGGGTTGCGGGGAGAGAGGGCGGCCACTTTAGGGGGGAGCCATCGCGGGGTCAAGCCGGCCGCAGCCGTCGTTCATTCCCTGGTCGTTTCGTCGGCTTCGCTTCGCTTCCAGTGCTGTACGGACACCTGTGCTTTTACCAGTTCCAGGCTGTCCAGCAGGATGCCGCTCAGCGCATCACCCATCTCGGGGTGGGTGCGAGTGAAAGTGTCAAACAATCCTGCGGCAACATCGGCGACCGCCTCGTTGCCGGGCTCGCCGAGATCAGTCAGCAAATCATCAGTGATCTGTACCAGCAGGCCGGCCACGATGGTTTGCAGCTCACGCTCCAGCGTCGTGCCCACGATCGGCAGCCGGTGCGTAATGCGCGTGAGATCGGGATTCGAGGCAATGGCCTGGCGGGTGCGTTCCTGCAGGTAGAATGCCAGCCGCTCGCGGTGCTCGTCATAGGCATTGCCACTGGTTTCGGTCAAACGGCTGGCCAGCCAGTCTACGATAACCTCGCGCCGGGGCAGCAGTACCTCTTCGGTGAGGCGCTGCCGGAACGGGCCGCCTGCGCGGACCTCGCGCTGCACGCCTTCGAGCACGTTGACCACGATGCGATCCGACAACTCTTCCAGCAGGATTTGGTAGTACTTGTAGACGATGGGAAACGGGCCGCTCGTGGTCAGGTCGATGACGCCCATTTTCTGCAGGCGGTACAGGATGGACACAATGCGCAGCAGTCGCAGGATGCGAAACGCCGGCAGGGGAATGCTCCCGAGCACGTCATACCAGTGCACAAAAGGATAGAAAAACCAGCGGTGGTAGGTCTTGCGGTAAATGGCGACCGCCCAGCGCAGCAGAAGTTCGCTGATCAGGAAAAAAGTGAAGTAGCTGTCATAGAGCAACAGGTCGGGGTGAAGGTTGTCGCGATAGTGGCGGGCAAAATCGGGCCACTGCCGCGCAATCATCAGGCCGGTACCGGTGTTCATCATGATGGCATCCAGCAACAGCCAGAGCAGGTTGCCGGTGATGAGCAGCAGTAGCGCGAGATCCAGGATGATCAGGGGAGCGTCTGCGTGGCCGCGCAAGGATTGCCATCGAATTTTCATCGTGAATACCTTTGGTGTGTCAGCCCTGGCGCAGGGTCAGCATGGGGCTGGTGGCCCATACGCGTTTCGCTCCCGCCAGCCCGGCGAGACTGACCAGTACGGCCCCCGCCAACGGCGCCCGCCACCAGAGAGACCAATGAATGACCGGGTCAAGCTCCAGCACCTGCCAATAGATAATGGCAGCAAGGCACTCGGTCATCAGGGCGGCAAGAATACCCGAGAGCGCACCGATCAGCAGGAACTCAGTCAGCAATCGCCGTTGCAGTTCACGTGTGCCGGCGCCAAATACGCGCAACAACGCAGACTCGAAACGTCGCGCATCAAGACTGGCATTCACGTGGGCCGTAATCACCAGTAATCCCGCCAGCAGCACGAACACAAGCACGGCCTGGACGGCTTGCGAGACCTGATCGAGCATGCGTTTCACTTCCTTCATGACGCTGGCGATATCAATCAGGACAACAGTGGGGAAGGTGCGCACAATGTCGTTGAGCAGTGATCTATCTTTATCGGTAACATGGAAGCTGGTCATCCAGGAGGAGGGAAAACGGTCGATCACGCCTGTCGGGAACACCATGTAGAAGTTGGGCTGAAAGCTATCCCAATCCACTTCGCGCAGGCTTCGTACCGTTGCGGTGACGCTACCCTCGGCCAGCGTAAAGGTCAGCGTGTCACCGACCCCTATCTGCAGGCGCTCGGCCAAGCGCTTTTCGATGGAAACCGCGGGAGAGGCTGTGTCGTTGGCAGACCACCAGCGGCCCTCCACCAGTTTGTTTGCCGGGGGCAGGGTGTCTGACCATGTCAGGTTCAACTCGCGATTCAGCGATTCATCGCGTTCTTCGGCTGATGTCTCCTTGGTCACGGCCTTCTGAACCGGGCGCCCGTTAATGGCCGTGAGCCGGCCGCGCACCACCGGATAAATGGCGGAGTGGCTGAAACCGTTCTCTTTGAGCGTGGCTTCGAAATCCACCAATTCATGGTCAGCGATATTCAGCACGAAATGATTGGGGGCGCCCACCGGCATCTTGCGCTGCCAGGTCGTCAGCAGTTCATCGCTCAGGCTGGTGACCAGCATGAGGGCTGTCAGGCCGATGGCCAATCCCAGCATTTGCGAGGCGGTGTGCGCCGGCTGCCGTCGCAAGGCGGCAAGCAGCGGATGCTCGATGCCGCGAAAACGTTGCAGCAACCGCGTCAGGCCGGCATGCAGCAGCATGGCCAGCAAGGCACCACCGCCAACAGCAATCAGCGTGAGCAGCGGGCGGCCGGTTTCAATCGCCAACAGCAGGAAAAGGGCCACGAGTGAAAGCGCCATGATGGCCAGTGCAGACAAGTCTGGTGGCACCAGTTCACGCCGTAGAACACGCAGCGGGGACACTTTGCCCAGCGACAACAGTGCAGGCAAGGCAAAGCCGGCCAGGCAAAGCGTAGCGGTAGCGATGCCGGTCAACAGCGGGCGCCATACCGTGAAGGCAGGAAGACCACCCGGCAACAGGTTCACCAGCAACTGGCCGATGATCATGGCCAGCACGCCGCCCAGCACCGCTCCAACCAGAATGGCGAGCGCCCAGACGATGGCGAGTTCGCCCAGTACGCGCCACAAGACATCCCGCCGTGAGGCGCCGAGGCAGCGGAGCAGCGCCATAAAATCATAACGGCGTTCGGCAAAGCGACGAATACTGACGGCAATGGCAAGTCCGGCCAGTACCACGGCGGCAATGGCGGCCAGTCCCAGGTAGTCCGTGGCGCGCGTGAGCGGGGAGGCCAGTTCAGGTCGGCCTGCGGCGACATCCAGCAGGCGGGCGCCCGGGCCCAGTCGTGGCGTCAGCCACTCGCGCAGGCTGGTCAGCGTGCGCTCGTCGCCCGAGCGCATCATGAGCTGGTATTGCAGGCGTGATCCCGGCTGCACGATGCCGGTTGATTCGACATCTGCCAGCGCCATCATCGCTCGTGGCGAGAAAGCGGCGAAGTTGCCGCCGCGATCCGGTTCATAAGCAAGCACGGCGGCAATGCGCAGGGAGCGCTCCCCCAGCGTGACCGTCTGACCGGGTTGCACCTGCAGCAGGCCGAGCAGGCGCTCATCCAGCCAGACAGTGCCTGACTCCGGCACGCCGCGCACTGGCACATCCTGCCCTTGCTGCTTGAGCTTGAGTTCCCCCCTGAGTGGATAGCCGGGCCCTACCGCCTTGATGGCCGCCAACTGGAACGTGTCCGCTCCCTGCAGCACGCTGGCAAATTCAATGGTGCGGGCTGTCTCGACGCCACGGGAGACGACAAATTCCTCGGTTGCATCGGGAATGGGGCGAGAGCTTCGGATGACGAGATCGGCCCCGATAAGCCTTGCGGCCTCCCGGGCCAGCCCTTTTTCAACACCCGTACTGAAGTGGCGCAAGGTGGTGGTTGACGTCACGGCGAGTACGAGTGCCAGCAGCAGCAACGTCAGCTCGCCAGTGCGCAGGTCGCGCCAGAAATCCTGCCAGCTGTCGCGCATCAGGCGGCTTCCTTCACAAGACGGCCGTTCTCCAGCTGGAGTTGCCGCTGGCAGCGTCGTGCCAGACCCGGTTCATGCGTCACCAGCACCAGTGTCGTGCCAGCCTCGGCGTTCAACTGGAACAGCAAATCGTTGATTTGCGCACCGGTCCGGGCATCGAGGTTGCCGGTGGGTTCGTCCGCAAAGAGGATGGAGGGTTGGCCGGCAAACGCGCGTGCCAGTGCCACGCGCTGCTGCTCGCCACCGGACAGCTGTCGCGGCGTATGGTGAAGTCGGTGCTCCAGGCCCACCCGTTTAAGCCAGTCACGTGCTGTTACAGAGTCCCCGCGCTGATTGACGGACAATGCCAGCATGACATTCTCCAGTGCGGTGAGCGTGGGAACGAGCAGGAAGCTCTGGAAAACGAAGCCGACATGCTGTTTGCGCAGGGCAGCTCGTGCATCTTCATCCAGTGATTGAAGGGGTTTTCCGCACAGCGATACGCTTCCGTTATCGGGGACGTCCAGCCCTGCCAGCAAGCCGAGAAGGGTGGTCTTGCCGGAACCGGAGGCGCCCACGATCGCGACGCTTTCGCCCTGGCGAATGGAAAGGGATATGTCGCTCAGGATGGTCAGCCGGTCTTCACCGGTGCTCACGGACTTGCTGATGTTTTGCGTTTCTATCATTGCTTCGGAGGACATGATGTACCGCCAGTGGCTGAAATCGGTTGTAGTCGTCCTTGCCATGCTGGCTGCACCGTTGCAGGCAGCCACGATTCTTGTCTTCGGCGATAGTATCAGCGCAGCTTACGGACTGGAAACGGGACAGGGCTGGGTGCAGCTGTTGCAACAAAAACTCGACAAAATCGCACCAGGAAAACATCAGGTGTTCAATGGCAGCTTGAGCGGCGAGACGACTTCCGGCGGTGTGCGGCGCCTGCCGGCACTGCTTGGACAGCACAAACCCGACATCGTCGTCATCGAACTGGGGGGCAATGATGGCTTGCGTGGCCAGTCGCCCGCCCTGATGGAAAAGAACCTGCGTCGTATGGTGGCGGATTCAAGGAATGCAGGCGCGTCGGTCATCCTGCTGGGGATGAAGATTCCCCCGAACTACGGCAAGGCCTATACACAGGCGTTTGAGCAAGTGTTTGTTCGCGTGGCGAAGGACAGCAAGGTTCCGTTGATGCCGTTTTTTCTCGATGGCATCGGTGGAAATGCCGGGCTGATGCAGCGCGACGGCATACATCCCACTGCTGCAGCCCAACAGAAACTGCTCGACAACGCCTGGCCGCTGGTCAGCAAGGCATTGAAACAGCACTGACCTCTCTGTGACAGCCCGGCATCACAGCCGGGCCACGATGGCCTCGAGTCGCAGGGCTGATTCCTTGACGAGAGACGGCTCTATCGGGCCGGTTGCCAGCATGGACTGAAGCTTCTGCCCGTTGTCTGCGGCTGCTGCGTTACGCAAACCCTTCTGCTGCAACAGGGTCAGCTGGCGTGTCCGACGCTCTTGCTCGCGGGTAGCCGGCGAGGGCAGGCCCAAGGCAATTTCCAGATCCATCAGCGCATCCTGTACGTGACGGCTGTTGGCCTCCATCAGCGACGGACTCCAGCGCGCAACCGACTCCGCGGTGGCGCCACTCAGGCGCGACTGCAACGGCGACTTCCACAAAGCCGGTAGCGCGGCAATGTCGGGAGCCAGCGGCAGGCCCTGGTTCATGAGGGCCTGCTCCACGGCACATACCGCAATCCAGGCATCAATGCCGGCGCGGGCCTTGCGGGCGGATTGCTGTTGCACTTGTTGGGCGCATGCGGCATCAAATGCCTGGCGCGCTTTGCGAAAGCGGTCACGCCATGACTGGCCCTCGCGGCCCAACTCCAGGGCGGCAAAAGCATCATCCAGTCGTGCAGCCTCATCGCGGTCCAGCTTGTCTGCTGGCGTCAGCAGTGCTTCCAAGGACATCGTCAATGCTTCAGCTTGCTGCAGCACACTTTCACGAGCCTCCTTGCGGGCCTTGAATACGTCGTCGCGCCGCTGGAATACCGCATCGCAGGCGGCACGAAAGGCCTTCCACTGTTTGCCATCGGAGCGGGGCGCTCCGCTGCCGATGACTTTCCATTCCTGCTGCAAGGCTTTGGCAGTGTCGCAGGCCTGCCGGGTATCGGCGTCATCCACCAGTCGGGTGGCTTTGTCCACCAGGGCCTGTTTGGCCTGCGCAATCTGCTTCCAGTGTTGCTCGCGATGAGCCTCAAGAGTCTTGAGAAGGGCGCTGAAGCGGTCCTGGGATTCGCGACCGGGCTGGCGGTCCACCGGCGAATACTGTTGCCATTCGTCGCGCGCGGTCCTGATGATGGCGTCGTGCTGTTTCCAGTCGGTCTCAGTCGTCAATGCGGCGGCATACTGTTCCAGTTGCTCACACAGTGTCAGGCGTTTGCGCAGGTTGTCGGCGCGTATCTCGCGCTGGGCGGCGAAATGCTGGCGGCACGGTTCGAAGGCGGCATCACTGGCAGACTTGAACTGCTCCCACAGCGGCTGCTCGGCAGCCGGGTCGGCCACGCCCAGTGCCTTCCACTCATCCTGCAAGGCCTTGATGCGATCTGCTTTGTCTTCCGGATCAATATCCAGGCTGACAAGGGATTGCATGGACGCCAACAGCGCCTCCTTTTTTGGCAAGACAGCAAATCCTGCCCAGCTCTTGAGCTCTCGTACTTGCTCACCCGCGGATTGCAGCCGGGGATGATGCAGGTGGTGGGCGCGGGCAAAGTCGACGAGCTGCTTCCAGCGCCGGCTCGCTTCGCGACTGTTGCCGGACTGGATGTGCGCCTCAATCGCGTCCAGTTGCCGCAACAGGGATTCCCGGTGCCCGGCTTGGTCAGGGGCCGCGATGTCGGGCGCTGTCCCGGAGGCCCTGACTGCAGGGGCTGGATCACCGAGATGACCAGCGAGCACTTGCAGCAGCGCGGGGAGTGGCCAGCCGGACTGCCGGTAATGGTCGAGCAAGGGTTCGGCGGTCTCGCGCTGCGATGGATCAAGCTCAGGCGTGAGGGAATCCTGTCCAGACGGGACGGCAGCCAACATGGCCTCCACTGCCGGACGGTCATGTTGCCAGCGGGCCAGCAAGGCCTCGAGCGCATCCAGTGATGACATGGCCTTGTCGTATCGCTCCGACAAGTCGGCGGACACCGTATGCAGTTCAGCCGCCAGTTCCCAACGCAAGCGTTGCGTCTTGCGTACTGCAGACAGCGAAGGCAGGTCAAAGTCTTCCTGGCCGCGGTATTCGTTGACAGTCGACTCCAGAATGTCGATGGCGCCCTTCAGTTCCTGTCGGGCTTGTGCTTCGTCTGCGGCGCGCTGTTCTGCTGCCAGCACATCGGCAATCTGGCGGCCGGCCAGTGCATGTGCGGTGGCAAAGCGCTCCGCCAGCACGGTGTCTGTGCACTCCAGTGCCTCCCATTGCTGGCGCAGGCTTTCGGCTTTGGCCGCATACAAGGGGTTCAGCGCCGCCCGGGCGTGTACTTCCATGGCCTCGCATAGCTCGCGGGCGCGTGTCTCGCGCATACGTTCTGCTTTCTCGCGTGCATGCAACTCGTCCAGGCGTCCCCTCACAATCTTGTAGACGGCCTTGTCCTTGCTTCGGGACGCCGCGAGCAATTCCTCCAGCAGCGCCGTCGTGGTGATGCGCTCGGCCGCTGCCTGCCGCAAGCGGGCCACCGGGGAGTGCAGGGCAATGTCCTGCAGGTACATGTCATCCCGCAGGGCAGCGATGGCTGCCAGGCGTACCTCGACAGGTTCGGCCTCGCGAATCAACGCGGCCAGTACCAGCGGGGAGCTGATCCGTTCGACTCGCTGCAGGCGCTCCTCGACCGAAGGGCTGAACGGGCTCTTGCCTGCCATCAGCGCGTGCAGACGGTCGCCGGCGGCATCACGAACCATGGCTTCCAGGTCACGCTTCTGTATCTGCATCAGGATGTCGATATCATGCAGCTTGCCCACAGCCTCGCGCCGAACCGCCGGCTCACTGTCTTCACGCGCGAGCCGGGTGAGTATCTCCAGATCCGGTTCCCGTTCGGGCTGAAGCGCCTGAATGGCCTCGATGCGCTTCTGCGCCTTGATGCTTTGCCACTTGGGGGTGGAACGAAACAGCTTGCTCAGCATGAAAACCTCGTTGTCCATCCCTGCCGCAGGCACGCAGGGATGGATCAAAAAATCTGGCAGGACAAGTACTTGCCGAATGACCGGGAATGGTAGCCCCTGCCTCTTGCGGGGCGCAACGATCGGTGCACGGTCCGCCTGAGCGAAAGCGTCAATCTTTTTGAGGGCCATGGTCATTGGCGCTGAGCCCTGCCGGGTTATGCTCCCGACCCTGCAGTCATCACAAGGAGCCCCACCATGTCCGGCCCGCTGTCTTCCCTGAAGGTTCTCGATTTTTCCGGCCTGCTGCCCGGGCCGTTCGGCACCATGCTGCTGGCCGACATGGGGGCGGACGTCCTGCGCGTAGAGTCGCCCTCACGGCCGGACATGGTCCGGCTGCTCCCGCCCCATGACGCCGGGGTATCGGCCTCCCATGCCTTTCTCAACCGCAGCAAGCGCGGCATTGCCGTCGATCTCAAACGCCCGGAGGGGGTCGAGCTGATCAAGAAGCTGGTGGCGGACTACGACATCGTGGTCGAGCAGTTCCGGCCAGGCGTCATGGATCGGCTGGGCGTGGGCTATGAAGCGCTCAAGGCCATCAATCCCGGGCTGATCTACTGCGCCATCACCGGTTATGGCCAGACCGGTCCGTACAAAGACCGGGCAGGGCACGACATGAACTATCTGGCCATCGCCGGCGTGCTTGGCTACAACGGCCGCAAGGCCAGCGGACCGGCCCCCATTTCGGTGCAGGTTGCGGATGTCGCGGGCGGTTCCTGCCACGCCGTGATGGGCATTCTGGCGGCCGTTATTCACCGCATGAAAACAGGCGAAGGCCAGTTTGTCGATGTCTCCATGACTGATGCTGCCTTCACGCTGCATGCGCTGACGGCACCGCCCGCGCTGGTGGCCAATATCCAGCCCGAACGTGAAGGCACCCAGCTCAATGGTGGTTCGTTTTACGACTGCTACGAGACGAGCGACGGCAGGCACTTCTCGGTGGGGGGGCTGGAGCCACAGTTCTTCATGCAATTCTGTGCAGCCATCGGGAGACCGGAATTGGCACCGCAGGGCATGATCATCGGTGATCCTGCCGCTGTCGCCGCGCTCAAGGCCGAAATTGCCAGTGAAATGAAGAGAAAGACCTATGCCGAATGGTCGGACATCTTCCTGGCCATCGACTCCTGCACGGAGCCGGTGCTGAGTTTTGCCGAAGCTTGCCAGCACCCCCACATCCAGGCGCGAGACTTGATCGTGGACGTGCCACGCCCTGATGGCACGATGCAGAGGCAGTTGGGCTCGGCCATCAAATTCTCCAAAACGCCAGCGTCGTTCCGTCACATTGGAACGGAAATCGGCTCGCACACCAACGAGGTGCTTAAGGAGCACGGCTTCAGTGATGGCCAGATCGCCGATCTGCGCAAATGCGGAGCGGTGGCCTGATCATTCCACCGTCAGGTGAAAAGCCCGCTGATGCGGGCTTTTTCATGCATGCCTTTCGTGAACCTGTAGCATCTTTGACTGAGTAGGGCGGGCGCCTGACGGTTACAATGGTGTGCGATCAACGATGGAGGGGATTCAAATGCAGTACGCGACACAATGGCATGTACTGGGCACCATAGGAGTTGCCATTGTCCTGGGGCTTGCTGCTTACGCCATCCACTTGTGGGTACGCCTTGCCGGGCAGTCAGTCACACCGCCCGCGGCACCATCCGCCTGCCAGACCGGGGGGCGCGACCGTGACCATGCCCTGATCGAATCCATCCAGATTATCGCCACCGCCATGCGCACCGGAGACTGCAATCTGTCAGAGGGATGCATCCGGCTGCGTTACCTTCTGGATCACCTGGATCCCGGACAGCGGCTGCGGCCGCGGCTGGAGGCCGTCTATGCGCACTACGAGGCCATTGCACACATGCCGGTCCGCGAGGCACGCAAGGCATTGAAACTGTCCGAACGCAATCGCCTTGACCGGGAGCGGGAGGCACTGGAGATCCAGAACCGTGACGCTATCCTGGATGCTGTTGTCATTCTGCTGGATGACGATGATCTCGCCGCATCGGTCCAGGCGGCCGGCACCAGAGCCGCGCCAACCTCAAAGGTGTAACTGGCGGAAGTCCGGTATTTCCGAGGATCTGTCCCACATTTCCAGGAACTCCCGGCGCGCCCTCTGGGCATGCGGAATGGCGCGGGAGAAAAGGGCGCCAGTGAATCCTTCGCGACCTTCGCGCCGTAACAAGCCAATGTCGTCCACCACCATCCACGCCTCCATCGCCCGGGCGTCTTCTTCATGTAGCTGACGGATGCTCAGCTTGCTGGTGAGCCGGCGGCCGAGCGTCACCACCTTATGCCCCCAGCGCACGGCAATGGTGGGATCACCCAGAAGGATGCGTGCGTCCGAAAAACGGCTGCGACGGACAAATGCCGACAGGGCATCTGCAAATGCCGGCTCGTTGTAACGTTCCGGCTCAAAGTCGGGCGTCACGATGAACAGTTCGCGCCGTGCCTGGTTGACCAGCAACTGCTGCGCCCGCATGAACGACTCCAGCCCTTCCAGGCGAACAAACGTTTCGGATTCGCCGAGCTGAAAGCCCTCCAGTGCAAGATCAAACGGCGTCGTCATCGTCCAGCTCCAGAAACCAGTGACCGGCAGCAATCTGCCCCTGCAGCCAGTCTAGCGTCTCGGGTTGCTCCAGCCACGAGGCAAGTTCCCGAGCGGTCAGGCAGCGCTGATCGGCGAGCAGGCGCACCAGCGGGGCTATCCCGACGGGGAATTCAATCACCTGCCCATTCACAAACAGTTGCTCAGGTTGTTCGCCTGCTTCCGTATAAAGACAGCGGGAAGCCGGGTCTCGACGCAGCAGTGCGCCTCCCTGAACGGCTTCGCGAATTTCCGCAGCGCTCATCTCCTGGCCTTGCGGTTCATAGTCCTCGTACTTGGCCTCCGACAGGAAGGGTGCAAGGGCCGCGGTCATGGCCTCGCGGTTATCCAGCAGGCCCAGCAACTGGGCGCGCAAACGCTCCAGGTCATGTTCCGTCAATGCACCCGGGTGAACGGCGACAGGCCGGCCCGCATCGCTGACCAGACGACCACTGCCGCTTTGTTCAAGCACCTGGTCAACCACGCGCTCCAGCAGGTGAGCCAGTACGGGCGCCCGGAAACCTATGGAGAACGTCATGCATTCATTCTGCGCCACGCCGTTGTGTGCCATGCCGGGAGGTACATACAGCATGTCACCGGCATTAACGACTTCGTCAAACACCACATCCATCTGTTGCAGGATGCGCAGACGGGTTCCTGCCACGCGAGGCGATTGCTCATCGCATTGTTGACCCAGCTGCCAGCGGCGCTGGCCGATACCCTGGATGAGAAAGACGTCATACTGATCGTAATGAGGGCCCACGGAACCGCCCTCGACCGCATAGGACACCATGATGTCGTCGATGCGCCAGTTGGGCACAAAAGAGAAGTGCTCCAGATAATCCGCCAGCTCGGGCAGATAGTGATCCACAGCCTGCACCAGCAGGGTCCAGTGGCTTTTCGGCAACTGCTTGAACTGCTTTGTCGTGAACGGCCCCTTGCGAAGCTCCCACGGGGTTTTGCCTTGTTCCAGTACGATGCGGGCCTCAACCCCTTCTTCAGCCGCCAGCTCCATCATGTCTTCCGGGGAAAGGCGCCAAGCCAGCTCCGGAAACGCATTGCGCACCAGTAGCGGCTTTTTCTGCCAGTAATCGCGCAGGAACTCGGTGGCGGTCAAACCGCCCAGATGGGGCAGGGGAGTATCCGGATTCATCATCGTCATCCGCAGGTTGTCACGTTGGCAATCAAAACAGATACAAAACAAAACGGCGGATCACATCCGCCGTTTTGCCTGCAGTCTGCTCAATAAACTACTCAGATTTTCTTTGCCTGGTCGGCAGCGCTGCCGGTGTAACTGCCGGGGGTCATGGCGCGCAGACTGGCCTTGGCCTCTTCCGGGATGTCCAGCGTTTCCACAAACGCCTGGATGGTTTCCTTGTCGATGGCCTTGCCGCGGGTCAACGCCTTCAGCTTTTCATACGGCTTCTCAATGCCGTAACGGCGCATCACGGTCTGGATCGGTTCTGCCAATACTTCCCAGGCGTTGTCCAGGTCCTCGGCCAAGCGGGCAACATTCAGCTCCAGCTTGCCGATGCCCTTGAGTGCAGCTTCGTAAGCAATCAGGCTGTGTGCCAATCCAACACCGAGGTTGCGCAGTACAGTGGAGTCGGTGAGGTCCCGCTGCCAGCGGGATATCGGCAGCTTTTCACCCAAATGGCCGAGGATGGCATTGGCGATGCCGAGATTGCCTTCGGAGTTTTCGAAGTCGATAGGGTTGACCTTGTGCGGCATGGTCGACGAACCGACTTCGCCTTCCTTCAGTCGCTGCTTGAAATAGCCCAGCGAGATGTAGCCCCAGACATCACGATCGAAGTCGATCAGAATGGTGTTGAAGCGTTTCACTGCATCAAAAAATTCGGCAATGTAGTCGTGCGGCTCGATCTGCGTGGTGTAGGGATTGAAGGTCAGCCCGAGCGACTCGACGAACGCCTTGGCATTAGCCTCCCAATCCACATCCGGATAGGCTGACAGGTGCGCGTTGTAGTTACCCACGGCACCGTTGATCTTGGCAAGGATCTCGACCTTTTCGAGTTGCGCTATCTGACGCTCCAGACGATAGGCCACATTGGCCATTTCCTTGCCGAGCGTGGTCGGGGAGGCCGTCTGGCCATGAGTGCGGGACAGCATGGGCATATCAGCCTGGGCACGGGCCAGCGCCTTGATGGCCACCAGCACCTTGCGCATTTCTGCCACCAGCACCTTGCGGCCGGCACTCAGCATGAGGCCGTGCGACGTGTTGTTGATGTCTTCGGAGGTGCAGGCAAAGTGGATGAACTCGTTCACCTTGGCCAGTTCGGGAATGCCCGCCACACGATCCTTGAGGAAGTACTCGACCGCCTTCACGTCATGATTGGTGGTGCGCTCAGTAGTCTTGATCCACTCTGCATCGGCCTCGGAAAAGTTGGCCACCAGCCGGTCCAGAAAGGCATTTGCCTCCGCCGAGAAAACCGGCACTTCCGGAATGCCGGCATGGGCGGCCAGACGCTGCAGCCAGCGGACTTCCACCTCCACACGGGCCCGGATCAGGCCGAACTCACTGAAGATCGGACGCAGGGCGTCAACCTTGCCGGCATAGCGGCCATCAACGGGAGAAATAGCGGTCAGGGTGGTCAGAGGCATGACGGGTCCGGGAAGGGCAGAAATGGGGAAGGCGCGAAGTTTACACGAACGGAGCCGGGGAGGGAGCAGGCCCGCCCGTTTAATGGCCCTCGGCAATGATCTTGCGGATCTCCGCCAGAATCTGGCCCCGCGTGAACATGAGGTGCCAGCGACGCCCGCCGAGGCGATGCCACAGCCAGGCAGCCCGCACCCCGGCCAGTAGCACGGCCCGGATCTGTTCGGCCATCCCGACGGTCTGTAACTGCTTCTGGTCACCGCGAATCTGGATGCGGAAGCGCAACTGGCCGGCGGTGTCCACGTAGATCCCGGCCAGGTTGTTGATCATGGCGGGGGCGACAAGGCTGTCGAAATGGCGACGCTGGTCTGCCGCTTGCTCCAGGCGCTTGCGCAGGACCGACAGCAACTCGGGCGACTTGGCCAGCTGCCGCTCTACCTGCATCAACCCCAGTGCGTAACGGACGATGTCGGCCTGGCGTGGATGGCCACCCCTGAGGGGTTCCAGGAAGGTTTGCTCGAGGGACTGCAGGCCGGACTGCAGTCCCCG
This sequence comes from Gammaproteobacteria bacterium, assembly GCA_046566745.1. Taxonomy (GTDB): domain Bacteria; phylum Pseudomonadota; class Gammaproteobacteria; order Pseudomonadales; family Moraxellaceae; genus UBA2031. The sequence goes on along the minus strand of JBKHWB010000010.1, from coordinate 21,840 downwards.
GATGTTCTGGCCGTAAATGACGCCGGCCTCATCGGTATCCATTACAAGGATGCTCTGCAGTGACGCCTCCATGGCAACGGGATCGCAATGGCCGCGCCAGGCCAGCGCATCGGCCAGAGTGGCCGACTGGAAGAGAGCGGCAAGCGCCAGGGTCTTGTCTCGGTGCAGGTCACTCATGCCGTTGCATGCCTCAATTCCATGTTGTCTCAATGACGCCGCCGCCAAGGCATTCGTCCCCACGGTACAGCACCACCGACTGCCCCGGGGTCACGGCGCGTTGCGGCTCCGCAAAACTGACGACATAGCCGGCGCCGTCGGTCGTCACGGTGCAGGCCTGGTCCGGCTGGCGATATCGCGTCTTGGCATGGCAGGACAAGGGCAGGGCAGGCTCGCCCGTTACCCAGTCGATGGTCGACGCCCTGAGATGACGGGTCATCATCAGTGGGTGTTCATGTCCCTGTCCTATCACCAGTACGTTGCGGGACACGTCCTTGACCACCACGTACCACGGCGCCTCTTCGGCGTGTTTCAGCCCGCCGATGCCGATGCCCTCGCGCTGGCCAAGGGTGTAATACATCAAGCCCTGGTGGGAGCCGACGACCTTGCCCTCATCGGTCTCGATCGGACCGGGTTGTGCAGGAAGATACTGTTGCAGGAAGTCACGGAATCGCCGCTCACCGATAAAACAGATGCCGGTCGAGTCTTTCTTGGCGTGATTGACGAAGCCCTGTTGCGTAGCAATGCGGCGCACCTCGGGCTTTTCCAGGTTGCCGACCGGAAACAGGGTTCTGGCAATCTGGCGCCCTCCCACGGCATGCAGGAAGTAGCTCTGGTCCTTGTTGGCATCGAGCCCCTTGAGAAGGCGCGCACACTCCGCATCGTCACTGCGGCGGGCATAGTGACCGGTGGCGATGAAGTCCGCCCCCAGGACAAGGGCATAATCCAGAAATGCCCGGAACTTGATTTCCTTGTTGCAGAGAATGTCGGGATTGGGCGTGCGACCCGCGCGGTACTCTGCCAGGAAGTGCTCGAATACCCGATCCCAGTATTCAGCGGCAAAGTTCGCAGTGTGCAGATGGATGCCCATGGCATCGCACACTGCCTCCGCATCGGCCAGGTCCTCGCGTGCGGTGCAGTATTCGGTGCCGTCATCCTCCTCCCAGTTCTTCATGAACAGGCCTTCCACCTGATAGCCCTGGTCGAGCAGCAGGCGGGCCGAAACAGAGGAGTCGACGCCGCCGGACATGCCGACGATGACGCGGGTTTGACTAGGTGACTTCATGATTCAGCCGTGGTGCTCATGCACGATATCGAGCGGATAGCGCCGCCCACTGACAGCGTCCTGCACGCATTTCAGTACCAGCGGACTCCGCAGGCGATCTGAAGAAGCGATCTCGTCCAGGGTCAGCCAGACAGCCTGCAGGATGCCGTTATCCAGCGCCTGCTGCGGGTAATGGCGCATCGGTTCCGCCAGGAAACAGGCACGGTAGTACGTTATGCCCGGCTTGTGGGGCGGCGTGTAAACGTAAAGCCCCAGGAACGCCGTGAGAGACACATCCCACCCGGTCTCCTCCCGCGCCTCACGCACAGCCGCTTCGACCAGGGTTTCCCCCTGCTCGACATGGCCGGCAGGCTGGTTGTAGACCGGCCGGGCGAGATCGGCGACCTCCTCAACCAGCAGGAAGCGACCGTTGCGCTCGACAACGACAGCAACCGTCACATGGGGCTCCCAGCTCATTCCGACTCCCGATCACTCTGGAAAGGCCAGCATCGTACCGCAAGGCAGGTGGAACGCCCAAACCCCGGGTAATCAGTGACGGTTTGTCCCGGATCAAGGAAACACCTCCTGGCGACACGGACAATCCGGCACGGATGTGGCAGTCTTGCCACGAGATGCCAACCGGGGGATGCCCCTGAAGCAGCAGGATCCGTTGCCATGATTACCGTTCTCTACTTTGCCCGCTTCCGCGAAAAACTCGGGCGTGACCGCGAAACCCTGCCAATGGCCGACAATCGGTCCGTGACCGTACAGGACGTTCTGGATGCCCTGGTAGCCCGGGGAGGAATCTGGCAGGAGCTGCTGGATGGCGGCCGCGGCGTGCTGGTGGCCGTCAACCAGGAAATGGCCAACCGTGAAACCCCGGTCGGGGCAGGGGACGAACTCGCAGTGTTCCCGCCGGTCACCGGCGGCTAAAGCCTTTCGGCTTGCCGGCCAGTGCGGCCGTCCCCCGCACCGGCCGTTCCCCGCGCGTGGCAATACCGGACGCGTGAACGGGCAAGTCGACAGCAGACAGATCCGCTTCCCGCCATTCACCCGGCGCCAGCCCCTCAAGTGTCCACGGGCCGATGGCCACCCGGATCAGGCGCAGGGTAGGGAAGCCCACTGCAGCGGTCATCCGCCTGACCTGGCGGTTGCGCCCCTCGCGAATGACCAGTTTGATCCATGATGTCGGGATGTGGGCCCGGTAGCGTACGGGTGGTGTCCGCTCCCACACGTCGGGGGCCGCCAGTAGGGAGGCTTCGGCCGGCAGCGTAGGCCCGTCATTCAGTGCCACCCCTTCCCGCAGGCGTTGCAGCGCGTCCTCCGTCACCTCTCCTTCCACCTGTACCCAGTACGTTTTGGGCAGTTTCCAGCGCGGGTCGGCAATCATGGCCTGCAGCGCCCCGTCATCCGTCAGCAATAGCAAGCCCTCGGAATCATGATCCAGGCGTCCGGCAGGATAGATCCCGGGCCGCCGGATGTAATCGGCCAGCACGGGCCGACCCTCGCTGTCGCGGAACTGGCAGAGCACCCGGAAAGGCTTGTTGAACAGGATCAGAGTGGTCATGGGTGTTTTTTGTACAGACTAAAGAACTAGAGACTGTGCGGATATTCTCTCGATAATAATAAAAGTGAGGACAAACGCGTTTTTTTGTTCTCTATGCCTTATGAGTGGCCATGGTTAGGGATATACTTCATCCCGCGATCAAGAAAGTCACAAACTGCACCCTCGGGAGTACCTGTATAATGGGTTACCAGAAGATCACGGTGCCGGCGGATGGTGACAAAATCACTGTCAATGCCGACCTGTCCCTGAACGTCCCCAACCACCCCATCATTCCATACATTCAAGGCGACGGCATTGGTGTCGACATCACCCCGGTGATGCTCAAGGTAGTCGATGCTGCTGTTGCCCGCGCCTATGGTACCAAACGTGCCATTTCCTGGATGGAAATCTACTGCGGCGAAAAAGCCACCAAGGTCTACGGTCCGGACATGTGGATGCCGGAAGAAACCTTTGAAGCCTTGCGTGAGTACGTCGTCAGCATCAAGGGTCCCCTGACCACGCCGGTCGGTGGAGGGATCCGCTCCCTCAATGTCGCCCTCCGCCAGGAACTGGACCTGTATGTCTGCCAGCGCCCGGTGCGCTGGTTCAAGGGCGTACCCAGCCCGGTTCACCACCCCGAGCTGACCGACATGGTCATCTTCCGTGAAAATTCGGAAGACATTTATGCCGGTATCGAGTGGAAGGCCGATAGTCCCGAAGCCATCAAGGTGATCAAATTCCTCCGCGAGGAAATGGGCGTCAAGAAGATCCGCTTTCCCGAAGGTTGCGGCATCGGTATCAAGCCGGTCTCGAAGGAAGGCTCCCAGCGCCTCGTGCGCAAGGCCATCCAGTTTGCCATCGACAATGACAAGCCCTCCGTCACCCTGGTGCACAAGGGCAACATCATGAAGTTCACCGAAGGTGCCTTCAAGGATTGGGGTTACGAGCTGGCGGCAGAGCGTTTCGGTGCCGAGCTGATCGACGGCGGGCCCTGGATGAAGATGAAAAACCCCAAGACGGGCAAGGACATCATCATCAAGGACGTCATTGCCGACGCCTTCCTGCAACAGATCCTCATGCGTCCCGCCGAATACTCCGTGATTGCCACCCTGAACCTGAACGGTGACTACATTTCCGATGCCCTGGCAGCGGAAGTGGGCGGTATCGGCATTGCTCCGGGCGCGAACATCGGCGGCTCTGTCGCCATGTTCGAAGCCACGCACGGCACGGCCCCGAAGTACGCTGGCCAGGACAAGGTCAACCCGGGCTCCATTATCCTCTCTGCCGAGATGATGCTGCGCCACATGGGCTGGTCCGAAGCCGCCGACCTGATCATCAAGGGCGTGGAAGGGGCCATTGAAGCCAAGACCGTGACGTATGACTTCGAGCGCCTGATGCCGGACGCCACCTTGCTGCGCTGCTCCGAGTTCGGGGACGCCATCATCCGGCACATGGACTGAGCCGTCGCAAGCCTGCGCGTTGAATGAAAAAAGCCCGCTTTGCGGGCTTTTTTCATTCAGGCCGGTCGTTCAGTTATAGAGAGGGGGGGCTGCCGCCACGTCAGGTGCCTCCTCGTGGCCAGCTGCTCGCAGCTGACCCTCACTCTCTTGCAACGGTGTCAGGTTGACGGCATGAAAGCCGTTGCCGGATGCCTGGATGTCAAACTGGACAAACTGGCCAGCCTTGAGGCTCCGGTAGCCGTCCATGTTGATATAGGAGTGATGAACGAACAGGTCGTCGCCGCCGGTGTCCGGCCGGATAAAGCCGTACCCTTTGGCATTGTTGAACCACTTCACGGTTCCGCTTGCCATGATGCTGTCCCTCTTCGCCGTGGCGCTATACGGCATTGTTGTTATGGAGCGCCTGTGTTGTTTTATTGTGTACCGATCCCTGATTGCCCGAATTTCAACCATCGGTTCCCGGCTGTCAAGGCCGGCCGGCTGTCACCTGTCCGTACGTTGATTGTCGTCACAGGCTCACCCTTCCTACAGGCGGAGGGTTATCATTGCCGGACGGCAAGGTGTCAGCTTGCTTTCCTTTCCACGGAAACCCATACCATTGTTACAGAGTTGTCATGAGAAAAACGCCTTACTCTCACCTAGTATTGAATAGCGGGAGTCCTGAAGAAGAAGGGGTGCCTGAGGGAGATGTGGCGGTTCAGGATAGCCGTCCACAACTGGCCCCACCGCCAATGTACAAGGTCATCATTTTGAATGACGACTACACCCCGATGGATTTCGTGGTGGAAGTGCTGGAGGGCTTCTTTAACATGGATCGTGAAAAGGCCACCCGGGTAATGCTGGCCATTCACACCCAGGGAGAAGCCACGTGCGGCGTCTATACACGTGATGTGGCAGAAACCAAGTCCGCCCAGGTCGTGGACTACGCCCAGCAGAACCAGCATCCGCTGCTCTGCAGGGTTGAAAAAGCCTGAGGCCGGCGGCAGGTAGCAACGAAAGCGGTATCCGGCATGTGAGTGCCATTACGGTCGATAGACAAGGGGAAGTGACATGCTCAGTCGTGATCTGGAAGTAACCCTTAACCTGGCGTTCCGCGATGCGCGGGCCAAGCGCCATGAATTCATGACCGTCGAACACCTGCTTCTGGCGCTGCTCGACAATGAGTCCGCCGTCAAGGTGCTGAAAGCCTGCGGAGCTGACATCAGCGGCCTGCGTCGCGATCTTGGCCACTTCGTCGACGAGACCACACCGTTGATTCCCTCCAGCGAATCCGAACGTGAAACCCAGCCAACCCTGGGATTCCAGCGCGTCCTGCAGCGTGCCGTTTTCCATGTGCAGTCCTCCGGCAAGAAGGAAGTGACGGGCGCCAACGTGCTGGTCGCGATCTTCTCCGAGCAGGAGTCACAGGCGGTTTATTTCCTGAAAAAGCAGTCGATTGCCCGAATTGACGTGGTGAATTACATCTCCCACGGCATTTCCAAGGTGCATGACGAGAGCAATACGCCGAGTGAGCAACCCCAGGAGTCGTCGCAGGATGAGGACACCGCGGGGGAAGGGTCGCCCAAGAGCGCTCTTGAAGCCTATGCCAGCAACCTCAATGAACTGGCCCGCCAGGGCAAGATCGACCCGCTGGTGGGGCGTGCCGAGGAAATCGAACGTGCCGTGCAGATCCTGTGCCGCCGGCGCAAGAACAACCCCTTGCTGGTGGGTGAACCCGGCGTCGGCAAAACCGCCATTGCGGAAGGACTTGCGTGGCTGATCATCGAGAACAAAGTACCGGATGCCATCGCCAACAGCGTGGTGTACTCGCTGGATCTCGGCGCCTTGCTGGCGGGCACCAAGTACCGCGGTGATTTCGAGAAGCGCTTCAAGGCCTTGCTTAACGAGCTGAACAAGCATGAAGGGGCGATTCTCTTCATCGACGAAATCCACACCATCATCGGTGCCGGTGCAGCCAGTGGCGGCGTCATGGATGCCTCCAACCTGATCAAGCCGGTGCTGGCCAACGGCTCGCTCAAGTGCATGGGTTCGACGACCTACCAGGAATACCGCGGCATCTTCGAGAAGGACAGGGCCCTGGCGCGTCGCTTCCAGAAGATCGACGTGAAAGAGCCCACCGTCGAGGAAACCTACCAGATCCTCAAGGGCCTGAAATCGCGCTTTGAGGAACATCACGGCGTGAAGTACGCCGACAAGGCGCTGCAGCTTGCCGCCGAGTTGGCGGATCGCTACATCAACGAGCGTTTCCTGCCGGACAAGGCCATTGACGTGATTGACGAGGCGGGTGCCTACCAGCGCCTGCAATCGCCCAGCAAGCGCAAGAAGACCATCGGCATCGGCGAGATAGAGGAAATCGTGGCCAAGATTGCCCGCATTCCGCCGAAATCCGTGTCGGCCAACGACAAGGAGTCGTTACGCAACCTGGAACGCGACCTTCGCATGACCGTGTTCGGCCAGGACGAGGCCATCACGGCGCTATCGGCCGCCATCAAGCTGTCACGGGCCGGCCTCAAGGCCCCGGAGAAGCCGATTGGCTGCTTCATGTTTGCTGGCCCGACCGGCGTGGGCAAGACGGAGGTCACCAAACAGTTGGCCAAGACGCTGGGCATCGAACTGATCCGCTTCGACATGTCGGAATACATGGAGCGTCACACGGTGTCGCGCCTGATCGGTGCGCCCCCCGGTTATGTGGGCTATGACCAGGGAGGCCTGCTGACGGAGGCCATCAGCAAGCACCCGCATTGCGTGTTGCTGCTGGACGAAATCGAGAAGGCCCATCCCGAGGTCTTCAACCTGCTGCTGCAGGTGATGGATCACGGGACGCTGACCGACAACAACGGTCGCAAGGCGGACTTCCGGAACGTGATCCTGGTGATGACCACCAACGCTGGCGCCGAAATGATCAGCCGCTCCAGCATTGGCTTCACCCGGCAGGATCATTCGACCGATGGCATGGAGGTCATGAAGAAGATGTTCACGCCGGAGTTCCGCAACCGCCTGGACGCCATTATCCAGTTTGCACCGCTAAGTCCTCTCATTATCGCCAACGTGGTCGACAAGTTCCTCGTCGAACTGCAGGCGCAACTGGACGACAAGCGAGTGGTGCTGGACGTGGACGAAGAGGCGAGGGCATGGTTGGCCGAACGCGGGTATGACCAGCTCATGGGCGCCCGTCCGATGGCACGCCTGATCCAGGAGGAACTCAAGAAGCCGCTGGCCGAGAAAATCCTGTTTGGCGAACTGGCTGACCATGGCGGCCACGTTCACGTCGGCGTGGAAAACGGGAAGCTGTCCCTGCACGTTGACGAAAAGGAGGCTGAACCCGCCTGATCGCAGCTGCGCCGAAACAAAAAAAGCCACCGCAAGGTGGCTTTTTTCATGGATGTCCGATTAACGCACGCGGTACGTGATACGACCCTTGGTCAGGTCGTAAGGTGTCATTTCCACCTTCACGTTGTCGCCGGTCAGGATGCGGATATAGTGCTTGCGCATCTTGCCCGAGATGTGGGCAGTGACGATATGGCCGTTCTCGAGCTGGACACGGAACATGGTATTGGGCAGCGTCTCGATAACGACGCCATCCATTTCAAGCGAATCTTCTTTCGACATGCAGCAGGTTTCCTCACTGGAGGGCTGGTCTAAAACCGGCGCATTCTGCCTGAAAATCACGCTGAAACAAAGCCCAAACAGACAATGTCTGACCCTTTATGACAGACGATCGGCCCTGAAACCGCTGCCAGCAAGGGTTTGACTGGGGTAGGCTTGGCGTCCAGCTCACCCTGAAACCCTGTCGAGACATGGGAAGGACCCTTCAATGCAGTTCGAATTTGCCACCACACCCCGCGTCATCTTGAGGCCCGGTGCCATGATCCGGCCATCCGACTGGGTCAGCAGCCTGCCTGGCAAACGCGTGTTCGTGATTACTGACCCTGGGCTGGTAAAGGCCGGCGTAATCGCCCCGGTCGTGGCAGCCCTGGGGCAGGCCGGCATGAGCGTGACCCTGTATTCCGATGTTGAGGCCGACCCGCCCGAAGCCCGTGTCATGGCCACGGTCGACGCCGCCCGCGCTGCTGGTGCGGAAGTGGTGATCGGGCTGGGAGGTGGCAGTTCCATGGACACGGCCAAGCTGGTTGCCTTGCTGGCGGCCAGCCCGCAGGCGCTCGATAGCATTTATGGCATAGGGTTAGCCAAGGGGCCGCGCCTGCCCTTGGTACAAGTACCGACCACGGCCGGTACCGGGTCCGAAGTCACCCCGATTGCCATCGTGACCACGCCCACCCAGGAAAAGAAAGGGGTAGTGTCGCCACTGCTGTATCCCGATCTGGCCATCCTCGATGCCGAGCTAACCCTTGGCCTGCCGCCCGCCGTGACCGCCATGACCGGCATTGATGCCATGGTGCACGCCATCGAGGCCTACACGTCGAAGCTGAAAAAGAACCCGCTGGCGGACAGCCTGGCGCGGGAAGCCCTGCGCTTGATGTACGACCACCTGCCACGGGTGCTGGCCGATGGTCGCAATATGGAGTCACGCTCAGCCATGCTGGCCGGATCCATGATGGCTGGCATGGCGTTTGCCAATGCCCCGGTGGCCGCGGTGCATGCGCTGGCCTATCCGCTCGGAGGGCATTTTCATGTGCCACACGGCCTTAGCAATGCGCTCGTCCTCGCCCCGGTGCTGGCCTACAACCTGCCGGCAGCAGAAGGCTGGTATGCCGAACTGGCATCCGTGATCAATCCCGCGCGACGATTTGCCAGTCAGGCTGAAGCGGCGCGCTGGTTTGTGGACGACATGACCCGCCTGGTGGCCAGCATGCCGTTCTCCCAGCGTCTGCGCGAAGTTGGCGTAACCGAAGGGGATCTTGACATGCTGGCCGCCGACGCCATGAAAGTGGAACGCCTGCTGGTTAACAACCCGCGCCCCATGACACTGCAAGCGGCTCGTGAAATTTACGCCAGCCAGCTTTGACGGGTTGAGTGAAGAGCCCTTAGTGACCAAACCATTCTGAAAGAGACACCTGATGCCTGCGATTCGTGCCCGACGCGATGCCTTTCCCCATTTCATGCCGCTGGCGACGCGCTGGATGGATAACGACGTGTATGGCCATGTCAACAATGTGCAGTACTACAGCTATTTTGACACGGCCGTAAACCATTACCTGATTACCGCCGGCTGGCTCGACATCTACCAGGGTCAAGTGGTTGGCCTGGTAGTAGAGACCAAATGCACCTTTCACGCTTCCGTCGCTTTTCCGGACGAACTCGACATCGGCTTGCGCGTGGAACGCCTGGGCAACTCGAGCGTCCGCTATGGCATCGGCATTTTCCGCAAGGGCGAGGGCGAGGCGGCGGCAGAGGGGTATTTCGTGCATGTCTACGTGAATCGTAATGACAATACTCCGGTCAGGGTTCCTGACAGTCTGCGTGCTGTGCTGGAACCACTGTTGCAGGATAACGAAGGAGGGCAGGCATGAGCCTGGTACTGGAGCGGCCGGAGCTTTTGAAGTCCCTGGCCCTTATCGATGGCAGCTGGTGCGGCGCCGATGATGGCACTGTATTTGCCGTAACCAATCCGGCCGATGGCGCCGTCATCACCGCCGTTCCCCGCCTGCAGGCCGCCGAAACCGGTCGCGCCATTACTGCCGCGGAGAAGGCGCTGCCAGGCTGGCGCAGCAAGACCGCGAAAGAGCGAGCACAGATACTGCGGCGCTGGTATGAGCTGATGGTGGCCAACCAGAACGATCTGGCCACTATCCTGACCCACGAACAAGGCAAGCCGCTGGCAGAGGCCAGGGGAGAGGTGCTGTATGGCGCAGCGTTCATCGAATGGTTTGGTGAAGAAGCCAAGCGCATTTACGGCGATGTGATACCCGGATTCACGGCAGACCGGCGTTTGCTGGTTTTGAAGCAGGGCATCGGGGTAGTCGCCGCCGTCACGCCCTGGAACTTCCCGATCGCCATGATTACCCGCAAGGTTGGCCCGGCCCTCGCTGCCGGCTGCACGGTGGTAGTCAAGCCTGCCTCCGAAACGCCGTTGTCGGCGCTGGCACTGGCGGCGCTTGCAGAGGAGGCCGGCGTCCCCCCCGGAGTCATCAACGTCGTGACGGGCCCGGCCGGCGTGATTGGTCCCGTGCTGACGACCAGTCCAGTCGTGCGCAAGCTGTCATTTACCGGCTCCACCGAGATTGGACGTCGCCTGATGGCAGAGTCGGCCGGTACGCTGAAAAAGCTGTCGCTCGAACTGGGGGGCAATGCGCCATTTATTGTGTTCGATGATGCGGATATGGATGCGGCCGTTCGAGGCGCCATGCTGTCGAAATTCCGCAACTCCGGACAAACCTGCGTGTGTGCCAACCGCTTCCTGGTGCAGGATACGGTGTACGACACCTTCGTGAAAAAATTTGCAGCAGCTGTTGCACAACTCAAGGTGGGAGCAGGCTGGGAAACGGATGTCACGCAGGGGCCACTGATCAATGAGGCAGCGCTCACGCGTGTACAGGGGCTGCTGGCCCGCCTGCAGGAACAGGGGGCGTCGGTGGTTTGTGGAGGACGTGCGCATGCGCGCGGCGGCCTGTTTTTTGAGCCCACCATCGTGCGGGATGTTCGCAATGACAGCGAGCTGGCCCAGAGCGAGCTGTTTGGCCCCATCGCCCCGGTCATCCGTTTCAAGAATGAGGCTGATGCCATCCGCCTGGCTAACGACACCGAGTTCGGTTTGGCCTCGTATTTCTACAGCCAGAACATCAACCGCATCTTCCGTGTTTCCGAAGCGCTGGAATACGGCATGGTGGGCGTCAATGAAGGCATCATCAGTACCGAGGTGGCACCGTTTGGTGGCGTAAAATCGTCGGGACTGGGACGTGAGGGCTCGAAATACGGGATTGATGAATACCTTGAGATCAAGTACGTGTGTATCGGCGGCGTGAGCTGAGAAGCACACGTTTCATGAAAAACGGGCGCATGAGAGCGCCCGCTGTTTCTCCGGCCGCCCCCTTGTTACCGGGCGACCAGCCACTCGCCATTGGTCAACAGTTCTATCGGCCGAAAGGCAATTTTGTAATTCATCTTCTGGCATTCCCGTATCCAGTACCCCAGGTAAAGGGAAGGGAGATGGCGATTGCGGGTTTCCTCGATCTGCCACAGGATGGCAAAAGTTCCGAGACTGCGCTTCTCAAACTCGGTGTCGTAAAACGTGTAGACGGCAGACAATCCACTCTCCAGTTCGTCACACACTGCAACCGCCAAAAGGCGGCCGTCCAGGCGAAACTCGATGAAGCGGGTTTCCGACCAGTCAGACGTCAGGAAAGAGGCATACTGCTCCACACTCGGCGGATACATGTCGCCATCCTGATGACGTTCCGTGATGTAGCGCTCGTACAACGCGTAGTGTTCTTCACGGAAGGTGGCATCCGTCAGGTGGACGTCGAGATCCTGGTTTTTCTTCCAGACCCGCAATTGCTGACGGTTGGGCCGAAAGCGGTCAACCGGAATACGGATGGCAACACATGCCTGGCAGCTACCGCAATGGGGCCGATACACGTAGTTGCCGCTGCGACGAAAACCGAGATCTGACAACTCTGTATACAGGCGGCGACTCATCGTGCTCTTGGGGTCGGCAAACAGCGTCACAGCCTGCTTGCCTGGCAGGTAACTGCAAGCATGGGCGGTAGTGCTGAAGAACTTGATCCCGGGAGCGGTCATGCAACGCCTCGCTAATGAGACGTTTTTATAGCATACCGGCGCGGGGGGACGGCAATACGGGCATGCTACATCGGTCTGCCCAAGGGGAGCGTCTGATGCGCAAGCCAGTTTCGCGGACCCGTCATGGCCGATGAAAGTCCGGCGGCGAGCGCCAGTCGGGCGTCGCGAGGCCGGTGAACGACTCCAGCCAGGCAGCAAACTCGTCCCGTGAAATCAGCCGGGCACCCAGACTCAGCAGGTGCGGGTTCTCCACCTGGCCATCCACCAGCGGAATCGACCAGTGCCGGCATAATTGCATCAGGTAGGCAAAAGCTGCCTTGGACGCATCGGTCTCCCGGCTGAACATGGATTCGCCAAAGAACAGGCGACCGAGATTGAGTCCGTAGAGTCCTCCGACCAGCTCTCCAGCCAGGTTCCAGACCTCAATCGAATGGGCAATGCCCTGGCGGTGCAGCGCCGAATAGGAGCGAATGAATTCAGGCTGTATCCAGGTGCCGTCCGCGTAATGGCGGGGCGCCGCGCAAGACTCCATGACACGAGTGAAGCACTGGTCGACCGAGAAGCGGAAATACCCCTTGCGCAGTGTTTTGGCCAGACTGCGCGAAGGCCGCCACCCCTCGGTCATGAATACGCAACGTGGGTCCGGCGACCACCAGCAGATGGGCTCTCCCTCGCTGAACCAGGGAAAGATGCCGTGGCGATACGCCAGCAGGAGGCGCTCGGGTTCAAGGTCGCCACCGACGGCAAGCAGACCATTGGGGTCGTCCAGCGCCTCGCTGATGGGCGGGAAGCCGTATTGTAAGGTGCCGAGGCGGTAGAGCGGCATGAGGAAAGCAGGGGCCTTGGGCCCCTGCCGTAGCCTTACTGGAGGTTATCGAGGTATTTTTCGGCATCCAGCGCAGCCATGCAGCCGGCCCCTGCCGAGGTAATGGCCTGGCGGTAAACGTGGTCGGCCACGTCACCGGCCGCAAACACGCCCGGCACGTTGGTAGCGGTGGCATTGCCTTCACTGCCTCCCTTCACCTTGAGGTAGCCGTTGGCCATATCCAGCTTGCCGGCAAAAATGTCGGTATTGGGCTTGTGGCCGATGGCAATAAAGATACCGGCCACGTCAACATCCTGAATGCCGCCGTCGACCGTGCTCTTGAGACGGGCACCGCTGACACCGGCATCGCCCCCCAGGACCTCTTCCAGTTGGTGGTTCCAGATGATGGAGATCTTGCCGTCCTTTTCCTTGGCGAACAGGTGATCCTGCAGGATCTTCTCCGACTTCAGCTTGTCGCGGCGGTGCACCAGGGTGACGTGGTCAGCAATGTTGGAAAGGTAGAGCGCTTCTTCGACAGCCGTATTGCCGCCACCCACCACCATGACGCGCTGCCCCTTGTAGAAGAAGCCGTCACAGGTAGCACAGGCACTGATGCCGCGCCCCATGTATTCCTGCTCGGACGCAAGCCCCAGGTATTGGGCAGATGCGCCGGTGGCGATGATCAGGGCATCACAGGTGTACTCGCCGCTGTCACCCTTGAGGCGATAGGGACGGTTGGCGAAGTCCACTTCATTGATATGGTCAAACACCACCTTCGTGCCGAAGCGCTCGGCATGGGCCTGCATGCGCTCCATCAAGGCCGGGCCGGTCAGCCCGTGGGCATCCCCCGGCCAATTGTCGACTTCGGTCGTGGTGGTGAGTTGGCCGCCCGCCTGCATGCCGGTGATCACGACCGGGCTGAGGTTGGCTCGGGCAGCATAGACAGCAGCGGTGTAACCGGCCGGGCCGGAACCAAGGATAATCAGGCGGTGGTGCTGGGCAGACATGTCATCTCCATTAAACAGGACTGCTTGCCAGTGCAGGCAAGCGGTAAGGGGCGGGGCAAACCGGTCCCGGTAAAGGTGCCAATCTTAGCCGCATTTTATGGGCACGCGCTGCCTGTATATCAACCGGAAGCTGAAGCCCGCCTGAACAGGCGAAAAGAATCACAAACTTCCGACAGATCAGGGGCTTGAATTGGCGCGGGATGGCATTGATCGCATGGCATAATCCGGCCCAGCCGTTACAATAGCCCCTTGTTATCGCAGAGAATGCCCAGTTGAGCACTACGGACGCCCGCCAAGCCGCTCCCCGCAAGGGGATGCGCGAAACCACCGCCATTGTCTGGAGCCTGATCGGCCTGTACCTGCTGGTCTCGCTGGTCAGCTGGTCAGCCAGTGACTCCGGCTGGAGCCGGCTGGGTGAGACGCCGACGACCAATATGGGAGGAGCGTTTGGTGCCTGGCTGTCTGATGCCCTGATCAGTGCGGTTGGCCACATCGCCATCCTCATTCCGCTGTTCATCTTTGTCGAGGTGGCCAGCCTCTGGCGCAAGTCGCCCCCCCTGATGGGCCTGCCTTGGCGCCTGCTTAGCCTTCTGCTGACCCTGCTGGCGGTTGCGGCTCTTGCCGGCCTGCACTTCAGCGTTCCCACACCGGAACTCAAGAATGCCGCTGGCGGCGTGATTGGGCTGGAACTTGCCCGTTCCCTTGCCGTGAGTTTTGGCGTTTTTGGTGCCACCTTGCTGTTGCTGGCGGTCACCCTGGTAGGTGTGACGGTGGCGACGGGACTTTCCTGGTTCTGGCTGATGGACGTGGTCGGGCATGCCTTCTGGGACCTGGGAGCGGTGGTTGGCAGCCTGTTTACGGGCCAGTTCCATGCCCAGCGTGATGCCTGGCGCCAGCGCCGTGCGATGAAAAAATCCCTGGATGAGGCGGCCCCGTCGTTCGAGCTGGCGCTCAGCAACCCCAAGGTGAAAGCACAGCTGAACCGGGAAGAGCCCACCCGGGCCGAACCCGTACTGGCGCCGATGCCGGAACCGGTCCGCAAGCCCAGGCCACGGGCCGCCGAAGACCGCGTCTCGCCCGTCATCAGTCCCATGGAGGCGCCGGTCAAGAAAAGCGAACGAGCCCAAAAGGAAAAACAGCGCAGCCTGTTCGACGCCATGCCGGTGACCGGTGACCTGCCGTCACTGGGCCTGCTCGATGCCCCTGACCACAGCAAGAAGCGCGGCTACAGCCCCGAAGCGCTGGAAGGCCTGTCGCGTTTGCTGGAGCTCAAGCTCAAGGAATTCAATGTGGATGCCGAGGTGGTCGCCGTACATCCCGGCCCGGTGATCACGCGCTTTGAAATCCAGCCCGCGCCGGGCGTTAAGGTGGCCCGCATCACCAATATCGCCAAGGATCTGGCCCGTTCGCTGGCGATGATCTCCGTGCGTGTGGTGGAGGTAATTCCCGGCAAGTCCGTGGTCGGCATTGAAGTGCCCAACGAAGACCGCGAGATGGTTCGCCTCTCGGAAATCCTGTCTTCCGAGACCTATGAGAGCAAGGAATCGCCACTGACGTTGGCGCTGGGCAAAGACATCGCTGGCAAGCCGGTGGTGGCCGACCTGGCCCGCATGCCGCACCTTCTGGTAGCGGGTACAACGGGTTCCGGCAAGTCCGTCGGCGTGAATGCCATGCTGCTGAGCCTCCTGTACAAGGGCACCCCGGACGATGTGCGGCTGATCCTGATCGATCCGAAGATGCTGGAACTCTCGGTCTACGACAAGATTCCGCACCTGCTCACGCCGGTTGTGACCGACATGAAGGATGCGGCCAATGCCCTGCGCTGGTCCGTGGGTGAAATGGAGCGGCGCTACAAGCTGATGGCAGCCATGGGCGTACGTAACCTGGCCGGCTTCAACAAGAAGATCGAGGATGCCGCGAAGAACGGCGAAACCATCCCCGATCCGCTGTGGCGTCCGGGCGAGGACAGTGCCTTGCAGGAAACAGCTCCAGCACTGACCAAGCTGCCCTATGTCGTGGTGGTGGTCGATGAATTCGCCGACATGATGATGGTGGTCGGCAAGAAGGTGGAAGAGCTGATCGCGCGTATTGCCCAGAAAGCACGTGCGGCCGGCATCCACCTCATTCTGGCCACGCAGCGTCCATCGGTGGACGTAATTACCGGCCTGATCAAGGCCAATGTGCCCACCCGTATCGGTTTCCAGGTCTCCAGCAAGATCGACTCACGCACCATTCTCGACCAGGGTGGGGCAGAGCAGTTGCTGGGCCATGGCGACATGCTCTATCTGGCGCCGGGTACCAGCCTGCCGGAACGTGTGCATGGCGCCTTCGTCAGTGACGAGGAAGTGCATCGTGTCTGTAACGATTGGCGTGCACGCGGCCAACCAAACTACATCGATGAGATTCTTGAAGGTTCGCTCGAAGTCACCGATGGTGGCAAAGGCTTCGGCGGCAACGACGACATGGGGGGCGATCCGGAAGCGGACCCGCTCTACGACGAAGCAGTGTCCTTTGTTCTGGAAACCCGTCGTCCGTCGATTTCCTTTGTGCAACGCAAGTTCAAGATCGGCTACAACCGCGCTGCCCGTCTGATTGAGGCCATGGAAATGGCCGGGGTTGTCAGCCCCATGCAGTCAAACGGCCAGCGTGAAGTGGTTGTGCCGCATCGGGAGTAATTCATGCAACGACTTCTGGCTGTTTCCCTGCTATCCCTTTTCGCCACGCTTGCCCATGCAGCCGATGATGCCGCTTCGCGCCTTAACCAGGTGCTGCTGGGCCTGACCAGCATGCAGGCGGACTTCGCCCAGCAGACCACCGATGGCAAAGGCCGGGTCCTGCAATCACAGACTGGCACCATGAGCGTAAAGCGCCCGGGTCTGTTTCGCTGGGAGACCCTCAAACCGTCGAACCAGTTGGTGACCACCAACGGCAATGTGCTGTGGATTTATGATCCGGAACTCATGCAGGCCACCAAGCAGCAGCTGGATACCCAGGTGGGCAATACGCCGGCGCTGCTGCTGTCGGGTGACCCGCGCAAGCTGAACGAGTCCTTCGTGATTTCGGAAGAGAAGGGTGGCAAGGGCGAACAG
The DNA here is from genome assembly GCA_046566745.1 of Gammaproteobacteria bacterium. GTDB lineage: Bacteria > Pseudomonadota > Gammaproteobacteria > Pseudomonadales > Moraxellaceae > UBA2031. The sequence continues at coordinate 4,974 of JBKHWB010000010.1, read as the reverse complement.
GTTTTCCTGCTCAAGCCCCGTGCCAAAGATGCACTGTTTGATCACCTGAAGGTCCGCTTCAAGGGCACGCAGTTACTGCAGATGGCACTGGCCGACAGCCTGGGCCAGCAGACCGACATCCGTTTCCTGAACGTGAAGGTGAATCCGTCACTCAACGGCAAGCTGTTCGAGTTCACGCCCCCGAAGGGCGTGGACATCATCGACGAGAACTGAGCAGACATGGCCGACGCTCCCTACCAGCCTCTTGCTGCCCGCATGCGTCCCGTGCGGCTGGAAGAGTACGTCGGCCAGCAGCACATCCTGGCGCCGGGCAAACCCTTGCGCGAAGCCATTGATGCCGGCCACCTGCATTCCATGATCCTGTGGGGGCCACCCGGCGTGGGCAAGACCACGCTGGCACGCCTGATGGCGGGTGCATCGGATGCGCGCTTCATTGCCATTTCTGCCGTGCTCTCCGGCGTGAAGGAAATTCGTGCCGCGATTGATGAAGCCCAGCTGCACAAGAAGATGGGTGAAAAAACTGTCCTTTTTGTGGACGAAGTGCACCGCTTTAACAAGTCACAGCAGGATGCCTTCCTGCCCTATGTGGAAGACGGCACGGTGCTGTTTATCGGCGCCACTACCGAAAACCCGTCCTTCGAACTGAACAACGCCTTGCTCTCCCGTGCGCGTGTTTATGTGCTGCGCAGTCTGGAAGAGCAGGACCTGCTGACACTGGTACAGCAGGCACTGCGTGACGAGAAACGCGGTTTTGGCAAGCTGGGCCTGAACGCCGATGATGACGCCCTGCGCCAGATTGCCCGTGCTGCCGATGGTGATGCACGCCGCGCGCTGAACATTCTGGAGATTGCCGCAGACCTGGCGGAAGACGGCCACATCAGCGATACCGTAATTGCCGAAAGCCTGCTGGGCAATGCCCGTCGCTTCGACAAGCAGGGTGAATATTTCTACGACCAGATTTCGGCACTGCACAAGTCAGTGCGCGGCTCAGACCCGGACGGTGCACTGTACTGGCTCGCACGCATGATTGATGGCGGCTGTGATCCTCTCTACATCGCCCGTCGTGTGGTGCGAATGGCAAGCGAAGACATCGGCAATGCCGATCCGCGTGCCTTGCCATTGTGTCTGAATGCCTGGGATGTGCAGGAGCGCTTGGGCTCGCCCGAAGGCGAGCTGGCCATTGCACAGGCGGTGGCCTATCTCGCCGTGGCCCCCAAGAGCAACGCTGTCTACAAGGCCTGGAACACCGTGAAAAAACGCGTGCAGGAAACCGGTTCGCTGGAAGTACCCCTGCATCTGCGGAATGCCCCGACCAAACTCATGAAAGAGCAGGGCTATGGTGCCGAGTATCATTATGCCCACGACTTTCCGGATGCCTATGTGGCAGGAGAGTCCTATCTGCCAGAAGCATTGGCCAACGAGCGCTTTTATGAGCCTGTGACGCGCGGTCTGGAGATAAAGATCGGTGACAAGCTGGGCTTGCTGCGCGAAAAAGACAGCGCCAGCCAATGGCAACGCATTCCTCGCAAAAGGGGACGCGCATGAACGCCCTGCACCCCTTGTTGCTGGTGGCCATCGGTGGGGCACTGGGCTCGATGGCGCGCTATGGCGCGGCGGCTGCCGTCAACCGGATGGCACAATCCGCCTTTCCCTGGGGAACGCTGGCCGTGAACGTGGCCGGCAGCTTTCTCATCGGCCTGCTGATGGTGCTGTTGTTCAAGGCAGGGGAGTGGCGTGAAAACGGACGCGTGCTGCTGGTGACCGGCATGATGGGAGGCTTTACCACCTTTTCCAGTTTCAGCTGGGAAACCTGGAAGCTGCTGGAAGATGGCCGATTGATGATGGCCATCACCAATGTTTTTGCCAGCGTGGCGATCTGCCTGCTGGCCACCCTGGCCGGGGCACTGCTGGCCAGGCAATTCTGACTTTCACCTGTGACCGACAAGAAGACTGATCATGCTGGACCCGAAACTGCTGCGTAACGAACTGGACTTTGTGGCCGAGCGCCTGGCACTGCGCAACATGACGCTGGACACTACTGCCATTCGTGCACTGGAAGAAAAGCGCCGTAACCTGCAGACCGAAACCGAGAAGCTGCAGTCCGAACGCAATGCCGGTTCCAAGAAGATCGGTGAAGCCAAGAAAAAGGGCGAGGACACCACGGCCATCATGGCCGAGATGAACGCCATTGGTGAGCGCCTGAAGAATGTGCAGGCCGAACTGGAGGCTCTGCAGGTTGAGTTCGAACAGGTACAGCTGACCCTGCCGAACCTGCCGCACGAATCCGTTCCGGCCGGCAAGGGTGAGGATGACAACGTTGAGCTGCGTCGCCTCGGCACCATTCGCGAACTCGGTTTTGCTCCGAAGGATCACGCCGATCTCGGTGAAGCATTGGGTCTGCTGGATTTTGAAACCGCCGTGAAGATTGCCGGCAGCCGCTTCTCCGTGCTGAAAGGCCCGCTGGCCAGACTGCAACGTGCGCTGACCCAGTTCATGCTGGACACGCATACGCAGGAACACGGCTACGAAGAAGTGTACGTGCCGTATCTGGCCAATGCCGACAGCCTGCGTGGCACCGGCCAGCTGCCGAAGTTCGAGGAAGACCTGTTCAAGACCGGTGGCGAAAAGCCGTACTACCTGATTCCCACCGCCGAAGTCCCTGTTACCAACATTGTGCGCGACGAAATCGTGCCGGCAGAAAAAATGCCGCTGCGCTTTGTAGCTCACACGCCGTGCTTCCGTTCCGAAGCGGGTTCGTATGGCAAGGACACGCGCGGCCTGATCCGCCAGCACCAGTTTGAAAAGATCGAACTCGTACAGATCGTGAAGCCGGAAGACTCGCACAACGTGCTGGAAGAACTTACCGGCCACGCCGAGAAGATCTTGCAAAAGCTGGGCCTGCCGTACCGTGTGATCGTGCTGTGTGGCGGCGACATGGGCTTTTCGGCGGCCAAGACTTATGACATCGAGGTATGGTTGCCGGGGCAGGGCAAGTACCGCGAAATTTCGTCCTGCTCGAACTTCGAAGGCTTCCAGGCCCGCCGCCTGCAGGCCCGGTACCGCAACCCGGAAACCGGCAAGCCGGAACTCGTCCACACGCTGAACGGATCCGGCCTTGCGGTGGGCCGTACGCTGGTCGCCATTCTGGAAAATTACCAGAACGAAGACGGCAGCGTGACCATCCCCGAAGTGCTGCGCGGTTACATGGGCGGCCTCGAAAAAATCTCCCTCTGACAACCAGATACACCAACAACAGAACAGGTCATCACGACATGGACTACCTTCCCATATTCCTTAACATCCGCGAGCAGCGCTGCCTGGTCGTGGGGGGTGGGGAGGTGGCCTCGCGCAAGGCGGCGATGCTGATTCGTGCTGGCGCGCGTGTGCATGTGGTGGCCCCGGAAATTTCGCCGGTGCTGGTCGAAAAGCTGCTGTCGCATGAAGGCAGCTATCGCCTGGGGGGTTATGACACCTCTGATCTGGACGATGTGGCTATTGTCATTGCCGCCACGGATGACGAGACGCTGAACCGGCGCGTGCATTCGGACTGTCGCGCAAGGCAATTACCGGTGAATGTGGTGGATGCGCCATCGCTCTGCACGTTCGTGTTTCCATCCATCGTTGACCGTTCGCCACTGGTCATCGCTGTGTCGAGTGCAGGCAAGTCTCCAGTGTTGGCGCGACTGTTGCGGGCACGACTGGAAACCACTATCCCGGCGGCCTATGGCCGTCTCGCCGATATTTGTGGCGACTTCCGTCCCTTGGCCAAGCAGACGTTTCCCGACACTAACAATCGTCGTGGCTTCTGGGAAAGGGAACTGCAGGGCCGCTTTGCCGAACTGGTCTATGCAGGACGTGAAGACGAGGCAAGGGCGCATCTTCGCGAAGCCTTTGCGTCTGCCAGTCCCCAACAGGCGGGCGAAGTGTATCTGGTGGGAGCAGGCCCAGGCGATCCAGACTTGCTGACATTTCGCGCGCTGCGCCTCATGCAGCAGGCTGATGTTGTAGTTCATGATCGACTGGTTTCAGAACCGATTCTGGATCTGTGTCGTCGTGATGCTGACTTTATTCACGTCGGCAAGGCCCGCGCCGATCACACCATGCCGCAGGAAGACATCAACAATCTTCTGGTGCGGCTGGCGAAGGAGGGCAAACGTGTTTGCCGCCTGAAAGGTGGCGATCCGTTCATTTTTGGTCGTGGTGGCGAAGAAATCGAAGAGTTGGCGGCGGCAGGTATTCCCTTCCAGGTCGTACCCGGCATCACGGCCGCCAACGGCTGTTCGGCCTATGCCGGCATTCCGCTGACGCATCGGGATTACGCACAATCAGTGCGTTTTGTTACGGGCCATCTCAAGGAGGGTTCGCCTGAACTGCCGTGGAATGAACTCATTCAGGAACAGCAGACGCTGGTACTGTACATGGGCCTGGTCGGGCTGGACCATATCTGCCGGCAACTCATGGCCCATGGCATGGCGGCCGACATGCCAGTGGCATTGGTATCACAGGGAACACGACCGGATCAGATGGTCGTCACCGGAAGCGTTGCCGACATCGCCGACAAGGTTGCCGCAAGCGCCATCAAGGCCCCGACACTGACCATCATCGGTCGCGTGGTAGCGCTGCGCGAGAAACTGGAGTGGTTTAATCCTGTGGGGACACAGCAGGGCGCTGGACGTGGCGGGTGAGGACTGGCCAAGCCGATAACGGCTACATCGGCATCCGGACATGCCATTAAACCTGATCGTTATATTTAACATAATCTACATTATGCGCATTATTGCTGTTCGTTTCCGGAGGCAGCCTGACGCTGGTTTCCCGGGTCACTACGATTCTTGTTTTACGGCCCCGCCTGGCACCTTTAGAAAAGCCTTCATCCGGGGTTGCGAATGAACCGACCTCACCGAATGGCAGCGCCACCGGAGTGATGCTCCCTCCGACCATCCGCCGCGAGCCGCTTCTTGGCTCCGATATGTA
>JBKHWB010000009.1:0-38516 GCA_046566745.1 Gammaproteobacteria bacterium | reverse complement strand
GGCCTACGCATATGGGCAGATGCAGTATTTTGGACTGCGGGACGATTTGTTTGCCTCTCGCTCTTTTGATCCGGACCGGTTGTTCAAAAATAATTACGTTTGCGCCACTACGCTGTTGCGCAAGGATTTGTTGTTGAAGATTGGTTCCTATGACAACGGATTCCGGTCCTTGAGGGAAGACTGGGAGTTATATGTGCGCTTCTGGAGCAAGGGCTATCGCGGTACTTTTGTTCAGCTGCCTGTCCTGGAGTGTCGGAAACATAAAGAGCATGTGCGCCGTAAGTTGAGTGCGAAGGCCCTGTCCATGGCCAAGCTGGTTTACCTGTATCCCGGGTTCTTCTGGAAACAATGGCTCAAGCATCCCTTGCGATACACATATTTTATGCTGGCCGGAAAGGTGTGGTTGTCGGTAAGGGATTATGGGGATAAAGCCGACTTGCTTGGGCTGCATGTGATCAAGAGTGCAGCAGGATGTTGATGCCAAGATCAGTCCGCCTTGGTGTGAGATGCCATGCTGATGGCGTTATGGCGTCGCGGCATGCCACGGGGTGTGATCTTCCACTCATATCGAGGCAGTCAGTATTGCTGACGGCAGTATCAGGCCTTGCTTTGGGGGCGGGGCGTGCGCAGCAGCATGAGTGCCAAGGGAAACTGCTACGACAACGCTTGTGCGGAGAGCGTCGTCCAGTCCTTGAAAGTGGAGGCCATCAATGGCGCGAGCAGGCCAACCTTCGGGATATTACGCCGGGAGTCAAACCATCATGAAGGCGATGGTCGAGTCGTTGCGTGGCATGGCGGCAGAAAGGCAGCGGTTGCTGCTGGTGGCGGGCATTCTGATGTTCATGCTGTTGCCGCTACAGTCATCGGGCATGGCGGTGGCGCTGTCGTTGATGTTGCTCGTGGGTCACTACCGCCAGCGTGACGTTCAGGCGGTGTCGGTGGGGGGGCTGTGGGGCGTGGCCGTCGCCATCGGCGTCATGCTGCTGGCCAGCACGGCGTTTTCCCATGACCCGGCTGCATCACTGAAGGCGATCGGAAAAGTGGTCCCGGCCTTCCTGTTCCTCTGGTTGCTGTTGCAGGCAATGCGCCGGTCTGTACTGAACGATGGGAGTTCCCTGCTGGTGGCAGCCGGCATTGCCGCTCTGGTCGCCGTCGTGATCTTTCTTTCAAGCCAGGTCTGGTATGGCGGTTATGTCAGCCGTATTGAGGGGCTGACCGTGCTTCCCGCGCGCAACGGTACGTCAGTTGCCTTGCTGTTTGTGCTGTGCGCCGTCATGGCGGTGTATCAGGTCAGGCATAATTCCGCGATCCTCATGGCGGGTCTTCTGCTGCTCTGGATCATCATGGCGAACGGAGGGCGGGGCGCCCTGGTCGGTGCGCTCGCCGTGGTGGGCTGGACCATCATGCGGCGTTACCGGTTGCGTGTGTCGCACATGTTGCTGACGGCGCTGGCAGGGTTGGTCATCGCTGGCACCGCCGTGTGGTGGTGGGGGTTGCCGTCCGGACTGGAGCGAGCCGAAGGTGGTGTCCTGACGGGCAGAGGCAGTTTGTGGCTGGCCGCCGTACAGGTGATTCGTGAGCAGCCCTGGTTTGGTATCGGCATCAATGTGTGGAAGTCGTCTCCTTATGTGCACAGCCTGAGTAATGGGTGGATCAATCAGCCATCACCCCATAATTTCGTGCTGGATATACTGACGTCTGTCGGTGTGGTGGGGACGTTGTCATGCCTCATGGCGTGCGGGATGCTGGGCTGGCGTCTCCGGGCGGCCGCACTGCAGGTGGCGCCGGAGTTCAGGGCATTTGGATGGGCTTTGCTGGTGGGATTTCTGGTCAATGCGCTGGTCGACTTCCGGGTGTTCAGTGTCCAGTTTGTCGTTGCCGTTGGCGTGGGCATGCTGCTGGCATTTGCCGGAAAGTCTTCTCCCCGTCCGGGGAGCGCCAGCCCGCTGCCGTAATCCGGATCAGTCGCCTGTTTGCACAAGCGATTGATAAAGGGCGATCGTGCTGCGGCACATGGTGTCCTGCAGGAACGCGTTCGATTGCGGAACGGTCGAGGGGTGGGTCAGTTGCTGCCTCGTTTTGGCGAGCAGGTTGGACGTGTCCTGGTCATCGACCAGTCCCTTAGGCCATAGTGCAGTGAGGATTTCACCGGCCCCTCCCTTGTTCCATGCAATCACCGGCCGGCCGAGTCGCAATGGCTCCAGCACGGTGCGCCCGAAGGATTCCGGTTTGCTGGAAAGGGAGTAGACGATGTCGCTGATACTGAATATCTCGCGAATGTCGTTGCGCAGTCCGGTGAACGTGATGTCGTCGGCCAGCCCTTCCTGTTGCACACGCTGCTTGAGTTCGTCGAGATAGGCGCGTTTCTTTTTTTCGGCTCCGCCGACAATCAGCCCATGAACGGAAAGCCCTTCGTTTTTTAGCTGGGCAATGAGGGTGATGAAGGCTTCATGGCCCTTCAGGCGGGTGATGCGTCCCGGTAGTGTGAGTATCTTTTTGCTGGCCAGTTGGGGGTGCTCCGTTGCCCACCTGGCCATCCATTCGGGTGTCGGGCGGTAGTCGTAAGGAAACTCGTCGGGGGAGACGCCGCGGTAGATCAGCTCGATCTGTTCCGGCGGGCAGGCAGGGTAGTTGTCGAGAATGTACCGGCGGACGGTTTCTGATACCGCGATGACCTTTTCACCCCGGGTCATGATGGCGCTGTAGGGGCTGACGGAATACAGCCCGTGCACCGTGGTGACAAAGCGGGGGCGTGTGACCGGGCTCATGCCGCGCAGGGCTAGCCAGGCAATCCAGGCGGGGATGCGCGAACGGGCATGTACGATGTCGGGTTTGATGTCCTCCAGCAGGCGCCGGAACGGGCGCACTTGCAGCAGGCTGAGCAGGGATTTCCGGTGAACGGGCAGGGTGATGTGTTCACTGCCTTCCCGGACGAGTTGCTCGACCAGTCGCCCGCCGTTTGAAATGACAATCGAGCGGTGACCGGCCGCAACCAGGGCGCGGGCAATCTCGAGTGCGCCGCGTTCCACGCCGCCCGAGTGCAGCGCCGGCAGCGTCTGCACGACAGTCAGCGTTTTTTCCATTTTTTCTTTTCTTCGTAAAGGTGGGGCTCACCCGGTGGCCGTGTCTTGAACCGGCGATGCGACCACATGTACTGGTCGGGCGCACGCCGGATCAGCGTTTCCAGTTCGACATTGATGCGTGCCGCGTCGGCGGATTCGTCGCCACCGGGAAAATCGTCCAGCGGCGGGGTGATGAAAAAGCGGTAGCGCTCGTCATCGCCCTCACGGCAGAAGTGGATGAACATGACGGCAGCGCCGTTGACCTGCGCCAGTCGTGCGGGTGTGGTGATGGTGGCGGCGGGCACGCCGAAGAAAGGGGCAAAAACGCTGTGCTTGCGGCCAAAATCCTGGTCGGGCGTGTACCACACGATGTGGCTGTCCTTGAGCGCCTTTATCAAGAGCCGCATGTCGCGGTAAGGAATCGTCCAGTGGTGATACCTCAGGCGACGGCGGGTCATCACGTATTCGAACACCGGATTCTTCTGCGGCCGGTAGACCGTGTCCACCTTGAAGTGCAGGGACGCCATCGCAGCCCCGAGGTCCAGCAGGCTGTAATGGGCCCCCAGCAGGAGGATGCCCTTGCCGCGCGCTTCGGCGGCGCGCAGGTGCTCCAGTCCTTCGAAGGAGATGCGGTCGCGGTAGTACTCGGGCCGGCGGAACCAGGCGTTGGCGGCCTCGAAGATGCCGATGCCGGCATGACGGAAGGTGTTGCGCCCCATTGCCTCACGAGCCTGCCCGTCCATTTCCGGAAAGCACAGGCGCAGGTTGAGCAGCGTGTCATTACGACGTTGGGCGACGAGCCGCCAGGCCAGCAGTCCCAGCCCTGCGCCCAGTCGGCGCTGCAGCGGCCAAGGCAGCATGGCCATCAGCCAGAGCAGGCCGATGGCCAGCCAGGCGGGCCAGTATCGCGGGGCGAGCAAGGACTTGCTGAAGACGGGAGGATTCATCAGTCGAACAGGGTTTCCCAGGCAGGCAGGCCGGTTTCCGGATACAGCAGCGGCAGGGCCTCCTCGGGCATCGGGTGATGGGGCGTGATGCCCTCTTTTTCCAGCAGCGACAGTACCTGTCGTCCAAGGTTGGGGGCCAGGGTCATCTTGCAGGGCCAGACGACGATGTTGTTGCCGCAGGCCTCGACAAAGGCATTGTCGGGCTTGAACAGCCCTCGCTCGCCCTGGGGCAGGATGCGGTCGATCTTGAGGGTCTTGAAGCGTGCTCCGCGCAGGTCAATCCAGGGCAGCAGTTCCTTGAGTTCGCGCTGGGCGTGCTCAATTTGCAGGCGGTCGTCGCGCGCCGAGCCTTCCTCTGCCATCTCGCCGCCGAGATACCAGACGCATTCGCCATCGCGGGTGGGATGGCTTGTGAGTGTCAGGCGGGGTTTTGTGCTGCTGCCCAGGCAGTGGGCAAACACCGGTGGCAGTGCCGGATGCTTGACCAGCACCATGTGGACACTACGCCGCTCCATGGCCGGTTCGCGCAGGCCCAAGTCGTCCAGCAGGCCCCGGTTACCCTGTCCTCCGGCCATGATTACCTTGCGTGGATGAATGCGCAGGGGTTCGATGCCGGCTGCCGTAATAAATACGGCCGTGGTGTTGTGACGGTCATCCGTTTCCAGATGGCAGCTCTGCGGACTGATCTTGTAGATGCAGCCCTTGTGCGGTGCGGCCAGCTTCTGCACCAGTGACGGCACGTCGATGACCAGGTCTGACAGTTGGTAGACGCTGCCGGCGAAAGCGTCATGCCGGAATGGTGCCGGCCGGTCGTCCCCCTCCACCGGTTCGACCTGCCCGGTGATCAGGCGCGAGGCGAAGAACGTGGTGGCGCGAGAGGCCAGGCTGGGCTCCGACCAGATGTACTGGTGTTCGGACAGGATCTTGACGCCCCCCAGGTTGACGTCGCCGCGATCGTGCAGGCAGTCGCGCCACAGGGCTGGCATGTCTTCCAGGTCCTCGATGTCGCGCAGCATTGCACTCAGGCCGAATTTGAGGCCGCCGTGGATGATGCCGTTGGCGTTGAGGGTTTCCTGGCCGCCCAGCTTGTCCTGCTCAAGCAGGAGGACGCTGTAGCCGGCCGAGCGCAGGCGGTTGAGCAGCCAGAGGCCGGCGATACCGCCGCCAAAGATGAGAATGTCCGTTTCGATGGTTCGCATGGCGGGGAGTCTATTCAAGTTGTGGCGGGCCAGCCAGCCGGCGCCGCATCCGTTACAATGCGGGCATTCTATCCGGCGATGCATGATTGTGGCCCGCTTTCTTTACAGTGTTTTGTTTCACCTGCTCCTGCCCTTCGTGATCCTGAGGCTGCTGTGGCGCAGCCTGCAGGCGCCGGCCTATCGCCGGCGCTGGGGGGAGCGTTTCGGGCTGGGTGTGCCGGCGCAGGTGGGCGGGCTGTGGGTGCATGCCGTCTCGGTGGGGGAAACCCTGGCGGCGGCGCCGCTGGTCAACGCCTGGCGCCGGCAGCATCCGGGCGAACCGGTTTTCCTTACCACCATGACCCCGACGGGCTCGGCCCGGGTGCAAGCCTTGTGGGGTTCCGCCGTCAATCACTGCTACGCTCCCTATGACCTGCCCTGGGCCTGGGCCCTTTTCCTGCGGCGTGTGCGGCCGCGCGCGTTGGTCGTCATGGAGACTGAGTTGTGGCCCAACATGCTGGCGCTGAGCCGTTCACGCGGGATTCCGGTTGTGCTGGCGAATGCCCGCTTGTCCGAGCGGTCTGCCCGAGGTTATGCCCGGGCTGGCTGGTTGTCGCGACCGATGTTGCAACACATCTCGGTCGTTGCTGCCCAGGACGAGGGGACTGCAGCGCGCTTCAGCGTGCTCGGGGTGCCGGCGAACAGGCTGCAGGTCACGGGCAGCCTCAAGTTTGATTTTTCACCCCCGGAGGGGCTGCAGGTCCGTGCCGATGCCCTGGCCCGCGATTGGCAGCTCTCGGGGCGCCCGGTGCTGGTGGCGGCCAGCACTCACGAGGGCGAGGATGCGCCGGTGCTGGCCGCCTTTGCCCGCATCCGTGAGCAGTTGCCTTCGGCTCTGCTGATCCTGGTGCCGAGGCATCCCGAGCGCTTTGACAGCGTTGCCCGGCAAGTGGTCGAGAGCGGGCTTTCCCTCTCCAGGCGGAGCGTGGGCCAGTCCGTTAACGCCTCGACGATGGTATTCCTGGGAGACTCCATGGGCGAGCTGCTGCTGTGGTTCGCCCTGGCTGACGTGGCGTTCGTTGGCGGCTCCCTCGTTCCCGTAGGGGGTCACAACATGCTGGAGCCCATCGCACTGGACGTGCCGACGCTGTCCGGTTCCCACGTGTTCAACTTTCAGGTAATTGCCGATGAGCTGGTGGCAGAGGGGGCGCTGCAGCTGGTGACGGCCGAGACGCTGGCGGAGGCCGTGCTGCAGTTGCTGCAGTCACCCGGGCAGGCGCAGCGGCAGGTAGCGGCGGGCCATGCCGTCATGGCCCGCAACCGGGGTGCCCTTGAGCGGCAACTCGCCTTGATTGCCCGGGTGATGACATGAACCTGCTGCTGCTGACGCCGGATGACTGCCCCGAGCCGGGACTGGCGCGTCTGAGCGGGCGTCGTCTCAAGCATGTGCAGGATGTGCATCGTGCAAAGGCAGGGGATACCTTGCGGGTTGGGTTGCTTGGCGGGCTGACGGGGTCTGGCGAGATCCTGTCGTTGTCGCGGGACGAGCTGGTGCTGTCGATCCGGCTGGACACGCCGCCGCCGGAAAAGCTGCCCCTGACCCTGCTGCTGAGTCTGCCGCGCCCCAAGATGCTGAAGCGCATCCTGCAGACCGTCTCGGCCATGGGCGTATCGCGACTGGTGCTGATGAACAGTTATCGGGTGGAAAAAAGCTTCTGGGATTCTCCCTGGCTTGATCAGGAGGTCATGCGCGAGCAGTTGATACTGGGATTGGAGCAGGCGCGCGACACGGTCTTGCCCGACGTGCGTGTCGAGCCGCTGTTCAAGCCGTTTGTGGAAGACCGCTTGCCCGCCCTGGTGCGGAACACGCGTTGTTATGTGGCGCATCCCGGTGCTGTCCAGCATTGTCCGGTGGCACTGAATCAGCCGGTCACGCTGGCCATTGGCCCGGAGGGTGGATTCATTCCCTATGAAGTCGACAAGCTGGTCGAGGCCGGCTTTGAAGCCGTGCATCTTGGGCCGCGCATCCTGCGGGTGGAGACGGCGGTCGCGGCGCTGGTGGCGCGGCTGTTTGTCTGAGCGTGATTGTACCGACATGAAAAAGGGCCGCGCTGCGGCCCTTTTTCATGTCGGCGTGGCCTCAGCGTTTGCCGGCAGGCTTGCGGGCCGGTGGCAGTTCCAGGGGTTGTTCGGGGGCGCTGACGATGTTGGCGTTCGGGTCGAGCCAGCCGTTCAGTTCCTTGATGTCGATCTCCGACAACTGGCCACTGGCCGACTTCAGGCGCAGGCTGTTGATGACGTAGTCGTAGCGGGCATTGGCATAGTCGCGCTTGGCGGCATAGAGATTGCGCTGGGTGAGCAACACATCGACGATGTTGCGGGTGCCGACTTCATAGCCCGCCTGTACGGCGGCCAAGGACGACTCATTGGAGGCCACGGCTTGCTTTCGCGCCTCAACGCGATAGGCGTCCGCCGCCACGTTGAGGTAGGCTGTGCGGGCATTATTGACCACGGCGCGCTCGGTGGCCGTCAGCTGGTCCTGGGCCGCCGCTTCGCGGTAGCTGGCCTGCTTGCTGGCCGCATAAGTGCGGCCACCGGCGAACAGCACCCAGTTGGCCTCTACGCCGTAGCTGGTGGTGGCGCCGTTCTGTGTCGCCAGCGGATTGGGCTGGCTGACATCACGATCCACATCGTTGTAGCTGGCAAACAGGTCCACGGTGGGCAGGTGGCCGGAGCGCGTCTCGCGGGTTGCGGCTCGGGCGGTACGGTAGGACTGCTGGGCGGCGGCCAGATCCGGATTGCGCTCCTTGGCGAGCCTGGCCCAGGCGTCGGGGTCGGCGGGCGTTGGCCGAACCAGCGGTGCATCCGGCTTGAGCGGTGCCAGCTGGCCGGGGGCTTCACCGATAATGGCGGTGAGGTTTTCCTGAGCAGTGCTGAGGGCGGCCTCGGCAGCAATACGGCCAGCGCGGGCGCCGTCGTTGGCGGCACGGGCCTCCAGTACGTCGGTAATGGCAATCAGGCCGACATCAAAGCGCTGCTGTGCCTGGTCCAGTTGGCGGGCGAAAGCAGCTTCTTCCGACTGGGCATAGGCCAGCGTTTCCTGGGCACTCAACACGGAAAAATAGGCTTGGGCCACGCGCAGGGCCAACTGTTGTTCCTGGCTGCGGAAGCCGGCTTCGGCCTGCGAGCTGATCGCCTTTGATCGCTGGTAGCCGTACCAGGCGTCAGCCCGGAACAGCGGCTGGGTCAGCTTGGCGCCGTACTGGAGGCTCTGGAAGTCGGCACTGCCACCGCCGTCTGCCTCGAACTCGTTCTCCGACAGGCTGCCCGAGAGCGCCAGGGTGGGCAGCAGTGCGCCGCGGCCGACGTTTGCGGTCTGCTGCTCGGCCTCGTAGTTGTTGCGGGCCGCCGACCAGTTCGGATCGTTCTGGCGCGCCTTGGCGTAGGCGTCGGCCAGGTCGAGGGCAAAAGCGGGGGAGTGAGCCATTCCGAGGGCCAAGGCCAGGCCGGAAAGCACGGGACGGATGCGCATAGGAAAGATACCCATCGGTATGTGCGAAAAGAGACCACCGAGCGTATGCCCTCGGATGTTTGAACGCAAGACGCGGGCATGTGCGAAAACGGTCATCGCCAGCAGGATCCGACGGTGCGGCGTAGCGCAAAACCTCATGATTTCCGAGGGTTTTTTGCCGGATTTCCGCCTTGCTCCACCCCCGCCCGGGTCGCTATAGTGAGGGTCTTTTCCGCTCCCCGCTGACAGCGCGCTTCTGCCATGTTGCCGGGAAGCTTCCCGTGTCTTGCTGTCCCCCGGATACCCAGTCTCATGACCGCGCCTGAACAGACCCTCAGTCAATCCGCCCGCGTTGACATTGCCGCCCTTGCGCCGTTTCCGGCCTCGCGCAAGGTCTATGTGGAGGGGTCGCGCCCCGACATCCGGGTGCCCATGCGTGAAGTTTCGCTGACCGACACACCGACGGCGTTTGGTGGCGAAAAGAATGCCCCGGTGCTGATTTACGACACCTCCGGTGCCTACACCGATTCCGCCGTACAGATCGACATCCGTCAGGGTCTGCCGAATGTGCGCGAGCAGTGGATCAGCGAACGTGGCGATACCGAGACGCTGTCCGGGCTGACCTCGGCCTATGGCAACGCCCGCCTGCATGATCCCGAACTGGCACACCTCCGCTTTGCCCATCTGCGTACCCCGCGCCGGGCCAAAAGCGGCGCCAATGTTACGCAGATGCATTATGCGAAGCGCGGCATCATTACGCCGGAAATGGAATACATTGCCATCCGCGAGAACATGAAGCTGCAGCAGGCGCGTGAGGCCGGTCTGTTGGCCCAGCAGCACCCGGGGCAGAGCTTTGGTGCGGCCATTCCGAAAGAAATCACGCCCGAGTTTGTGCGCAGCGAAGTGGCGCGTGGTCGCGCCATCATTCCGGCCAACATCAATCATGTGGAGCTGGAGCCGATGATCATCGGCCGCAATTTCCTCGTGAAGATCAATGGTAATCTCGGCAACTCCGCGCTCGCTTCCTCCATCGAGGAAGAAGTGGAAAAGATGACCTGGTCCATTCGCTGGGGCGCCGATACGGTCATGGACCTGTCCACCGGCAAGAACATCCACGAAACCCGTGAATGGATCCTGCGCAATTCGCCCGTGCCCATCGGTACCGTGCCGGTCTACCAGGCGCTGGAAAAAGTGGGTGGGATTGCCGAAGACCTGACTTGGGAGATCTTCCGCGACACGCTGATTGAACAGGCCGAGCAGGGTGTGGACTACTTCACCATTCATGCCGGCGTGCTGCTGCGCCATGTGCCGCTGACTGCCAAGCGCGTTACCGGTATCGTCTCGCGTGGCGGCTCCATCATGGCCAAGTGGTGCCTGGCGCATCACAAGGAGAATTTCCTCTATACGCATTTCGAGGACATCTGCGAGATCATGAAGGCCTATGACGTGTCCTTCAGTCTCGGTGACGGCTTGCGTCCCGGCTCGATTGCCGATGCCAATGACGAGGCCCAGTTCGGCGAGCTGGAAGCGCTGGGCGAGCTGACCAAGATCGCGTGGAAGCATGATGTTCAGACCATGATCGAGGGCCCGGGCCACGTGCCCATGCACCTGATCAAGGAAAACATGGACAAGCAGCTCGCCTGCTGCGACGAAGCGCCGTTCTACACACTGGGCCCGCTCACTACCGACATCGCGCCTGGCTACGACCACATCACTTCCGGCATTGGTGCCGCCATGATCGGCTGGTTCGGCTGCGCCATGCTCTGCTACGTGACGCCGAAGGAGCACTTGGGTCTCCCTAACAAGAAAGATGTGAAGGACGGCATTATCACCTACAAGATCGCCGCCCATGCCGCCGACCTGGCCAAGGGCCATCCCGGTGCGCAGATTCGTGACAATGCCCTGTCCAAGGCCCGCTTCGAGTTTCGCTGGGATGACCAGTTCAATCTGGCCCTGGACCCTGATACCGCGCGCGCGTATCACGACGAGACCCTGCCCAAGGAAGCCCACAAGCTGGCGCATTTCTGCTCCATGTGCGGCCCCAAGTTCTGTTCCATGAAGATCACGCAGGAAGTGCGCGAATATGCGGCGGAGCGTGGGCTGGCCGCCGAGCGTGCGGTGGAGTCCGGCATGGAGGAGCAGGCCGTGCGTTTCCGCGAAGCCGGCTCCGAGGTGTACAAGGAGGTCTGATGGTACGCGGCTTGCTGATACTCCTGCTGCTGGGCGCGGGCTATGCCTGGCAGCACGAGGACGAGCTGCGCCTGGCCTGGCGCCGTGCCCAGCCGGACTACCAGCCACCACAGGTGACGCTGTTCGCCACCAGCTGGTGTGGATATTGCCGGGAGATGCGCGCGTTCTTCGCGGCCGAGAAAATTGCCTATACCGAGCTCGATATTGAGGCCAGTGCCCCGGGCAGGGTCTGGCATGAGCAACTGGGTGGCAAGGGGGTTCCGGTCACGCTGGTCGGCGAGGCCGTGGTTCATGGATATGATCCGGAGGGCGTACGCGCCGCTCTGGCTTCACAGTAGCAAGAGATTCATGTCAGCCAATCATTTCAGCAAGGACGACGTGGTCGTCGAGAAACGCGAGACGCTGTTCCAGGGGTTTTACCGCATGGACAAGCTGCACCTGCGGCACCGCCAGTTTGCCGGTGGGCTGGGGCCGGTGATCAGTCGCGAGTTGATGGTGAGGCCGCCGGCCGTCGGGGTGCTGGTGTTCGACCCTGAGAGCGATTGCGTCCTGCTGATCGAGCAGTTTCGTGTAGGGGCGCTGGACGATGCCCACCCCTGGCAGATGGAAATCATTGCCGGGCTGGTCGAGCCCGGCGAGCTGCCGGAGGACGTCGTGCGACGCGAGGCCCAAGAGGAGGCGGGGGTGGTGCTGGACCGGGTGGAACGGGTCATGGAGTTCCTGCCCAGCCCCGGCGGCACGGACGAGCGGTTTGCCCTGTATGTGGCGTGCGCCGACCTGTCTCAGGCGGGCGGCATCCATGGCCTGCCTGAAGAAGGCGAGGATATTCGTGTTAACGTGTTGAGCGTGAATCAGGCACTGACGGCAGTGGAGCGAGGGCGCATCAATAACGCCCCCTGCATCCTGGCCCTGCAGTGGCTGGCCCTGAACAAGCCGCGCCTGCAGGCGCGCTGGAAGAAGTGATGGCATCTGCCCTGGCTCCGTTGCGCTACACCGTGGACCTGCAGCACCTGCAGACGGTCTGTGCGCTGAACTACGGGCGGCTCTCCCGCCTGTTGCCGGGGCTGGAGCATGATCGTTACCGCTTTCACTGGGACCAGGCGGGTAACGAGCACGCCGTGATGGAAGTCGAGGTGCTGGAGCGCTCGGCCTACACCGACACCCTGCTGATTCACCAGACCACCACGCGCCTGCCCTGGTGCCCGCGACTGGACATGGAGGTGCGGATCTATCATGACGCGGAGCTGGCCGAGGTGTTGCGCTTTCAGGCGGCCCGCCGCATCCCGGCGCGCAACCGCTACCCCAATCCGGCCATGCATGCCCGCGACGAGAAGACGCAGGTCAACGAGTTCCTGGCAGAGTGCCTCGATCACTGCCTGCGCGAGGGCTACGTGGATGTGCTGCCCGTCGGATGGCAGGTGGGGGAAGGCTCCGGGGTGTGACGGTATTCTGGTAATGGATAGCCGGAGTGCGCTAGATTTGGAACAACGAACCGTATCCAGGGATGATACCTTTGACGCAGATCGACCCGCGACCACACCGGGTGGTGCAGATTACAGACTGCCATCTCTTTTCCGGCACGGATAGCCGCTTGCTGGGGCTCAATACCGAGGACAGCCTGCAGCTGGTGTTGGATCGCGTCACCCGGGAGCAGTCCCACATCGATGTCATCCTGGCCACAGGAGATCTGTCGCAGGACGGCTCCCAGGAATCCTATCGTCGCTTCCAGCGGCATCTGCAGCGCTTTCCGGCACCGAGCTACTGGTTGCAGGGTAACCACGACCTGACCGATCCCATGGTGAATGCCCTGGGAGGGCGCAGTCACCTGAGTCCTTGCCTCATCGAGCTGGGGGACTGGCGCATCATCATGCTCAACTCCAGCGTGGAGCATGAGGTGCCGGGCTATTTCCAGCCGTCGGAGCTAGACTTCCTGCGCGAGGCGCTGGAGCAGGCCCGTGGCCACCACACCATGGTCTGCCTGCACCATCATCCGGTCCCGATGGGCTGCGACTGGCTTGATAACCAGGTGGTCCGCAATGCCGAGGCGTTCTGGGACATCATGGATGCCGTCGATCATGTCCGCCTGATTGTCTGGGGGCATGTTCACCAGAACTCGGAGCAGGAGCGCAATGGCGTCCATCTGTTCTCGTCGCCCTCCACTTGCGTGCAGTTCAAACCGCTCAGCAAGGAGTTTGCCGTTGACAACATCGCACCGGGCTACCGCTGGTTCGACCTGTATCCGGACGGTCGCTTCGAAACCGCCGTGTCCCGTGTGGAGGGTGTGGCCTTTGACGTGGACATGTCCGTAAAGGGCTACTGATCCGTTGTTTGCATTGGCCTTTTACGGCCGGTGACAGGAATGCGCGCAAGCGCATTTTTTGTTTGTGGGATCCATTAATGGTCATGACCGAGCTTGTCTACATTCACGGCTTCAACAGCTCTCCACAGTCGGCCAAGGCGCAGCAGGTGCTGGCTTGGGCAGCCCGCCACCGTCCCGATTGGCGCATCCAGGTGCCGGCCCTGCCGGTTGACCCGGAAAAGGCACTTGCCCTTCTCGAGGCCAGCGTGCAGGCTTGCGGCTCGGCACCGGGGCTGATCGGCTCCTCGTTGGGGGGCTTCTATGCCAATGTGCTGGCCGCCCGGCATGGCCTGCGGGCCGTGCTGGTCAATCCGGCCGTGCACCCGCACCTGCTGCTGGCGCAACATCTGGGCCAGATGAACAACTATCACACCGGTGAGACGGCCGAGTTGCGGCACGAGCACATCGCCGTGCTGGAGCGGTTGGAGGTGACGCCTCCGCATCCGGAGCGCCTGTGGGTGCTGCTGGAAACCGGTGACGAAACCCTGGATTACCGTCAGGCCGTTGCGTTCTATGCGGCCTGTCACGTGGATATTGCGGCGGGCGGGTCTCATGCCTATGACGGCTTTGAGGCAAAGCTGCCCGCCATTGTGGAATTTCTGAATCAGCAGGTTGTGGCGACATGAGCAACAATTACACCGCAGAAGCCATCGAGGTGCTGTCCGGGCTGGACCCGGTCAAGAAGCGCCCGGGCATGTATACCGACACCCAGCGCCCCAATCACCTCGCGCAGGAAGTGATCGACAACTCGGTGGACGAGGCCCTGGGAGGCTATGCCTCCCGCATCGAAGTGACGTTGCACACGGACGGCTCGCTGTCGGTCAGCGACGATGGCCGCGGCATGCCGGTCGATATCCATCCCGAGCACAAGGTGTCGGGTATCGAGCTCATCCTCACGCGCCTGCATGCGGGCGGCAAGTTCTCCAACAAGAATTACCAGTTCTCCGGCGGCCTGCATGGTGTCGGCGTGTCGGTGGTGAATGCCCTGTCGCAGCACCTGATCGTGACGGTGAAGCGTGATGGACAGGTGCACCGCCAGGAATTTCGTGACGGCAACCCGGCAACACAGCTCACTGTCATTGATACCTGTCCGAAAAAGCAGACCGGCACCACGGTGCAGTTCTGGGCCGATCCAAAATATTTCGACAGCCCCAAATATTCGGTCTCGCGTCTCAAGCACGTGCTCAAGGCCAAGGCCGTGCTCTGCCCCAAGCTCACCATTGTGTTCAATGACCAAGGCTCGGGCGAGTCTGAAACCTGGTATTACGAAGACGGCCTCACGGATTACCTGAAGGAATCCACGCGCGAATACATCACGCTGCCGGATGAACCCTTCGTCGGCAGCTTTGCTGCCGCCAAGGAAGCAGTGGACTGGGCGCTGCAGTGGCTGCCCGAAGGCGGCGAGCTGGTGCAGGAATCGTATGTGAACCTGATTCCCACCGCGCAGGGTGGCACGCATGTGAACGGCCTGCGTACCGGCCTGCTCGATGCCCTGCGTGATTTCTGCGAATACCGCAACCTGTTGCCGCGCGGCGTGAAGCTGTCGCCGGAAGACGTGTGGGATCGCTGTGCGTTTGTGCTGTCGCTGAAGATGCAGGATCCGCAGTTTGCCGGTCAGACCAAGGAGCGTTTGTCCTCGCGCGAATCCGCCAGCTTTGTGGCGGGTGTGGTGAAGGATGCTTTTGCACTCTATCTGGGTCAGCACACCGACGTGGCGGAGCAATTGGCCGAGCTGGCCATCAGCAATGCGCAGAAGCGTCTGCGCCAGAGCAAGCAGGTCGCACGCAAAAAGATCACATCAGGTCCGGCATTACCCGGCAAGCTGGCGGATTGCTCGCTCTCCGACATTACCCGCTCCGAGCTTTTTCTGGTGGAAGGGGATTCCGCCGGCGGTTCTGCCAAGCAGGCACGCGATCGCGAGTTCCAGGCGGTGATGCCGCTGCGCGGCAAGATCCTCAATACCTGGGAAGTGGATTCCGGCGAGATTCTGGGCTCGCAGGAAGTGCACGACATTGCCGTGGCGATTGGCGTGGACCCGGCCTCGGATAATCTGGAGGGGCTGCGCTACGGCAAGATCTGCATCCTTGCCGACGCCGACTCTGACGGTCTGCATATTGCAACGCTGCTCTGCGCCCTGTTCGTGAAGCATTTCCGTCCGCTGGTGGAGCGCGGCCACATTTTCGTGGCCATGCCGCCGCTGTACCGCATCGACCTCGGCAAAGAGGTGTACTACGCGCTGGATGAAGACGAAAAGCGCGGCATCCTCGATCGCCTGGAAGCGGAGCACAAACGCGGCAAGCCGAACGTGCAGCGCTTCAAGGGCCTGGGAGAGATGAACCCGCTGCAGCTGCGTGAAACCACGATGGCGCCGGATACGCGTCGCCTGGTCAAGCTGGCCCTGGATGATCTGGCCGTCACTACCGAGATGATGGACATGTTGCTGGCGAAAAAGCGCGCCAGTGATCGCAAGAGCTGGCTGGAAACCAAGGGCAATCTGGCCGAAGTGGAATTGTGACTTGTCTCCTGCTCCGGAAAGCGGACAGGATCTGATGCTGGAAAAACGTAATGACTGATTCACTGAATCTGGATTTTGACGATAGCGAACGCCGGCAGATGTCGGATTTCACCGAGCAGGCGTACCTGAACTACTCCATGTACGTGATCATGGATCGTGCCCTGCCGCATATCGGTGACGGTCTCAAGCCGGTGCAGCGTCGCATCGTTTACGCGATGAGCGAGCTGGGCCTGAAGAACACGGCCAAGTACAAGAAGTCGGCGCGCACTGTCGGTGACGTGCTGGGCAAGTTCCATCCGCATGGCGACTCGGCCTGTTACGAGGCCATGGTGCTGATGGCGCAGCCGTTCAGCTACCGCTATCCACTGGTGGACGGGCAGGGCAACTGGGGCTCACCGGATGACCCCAAGTCCTTCGCTGCCATGCGTTATACCGAATCGCGCCTGTCACCTTATGCCGAGGTCCTGCTCTCCGAGCTGGACCAGGGCACGGTGGACTGGCAGCCGAATTTCGATGGCACCATGGAAGAGCCGAAGGTGTTGCCGGCGCGTCTGCCCAACCTCCTTCTGAACGGTACGACCGGCATTGCCGTGGGCATGGCGACCGACGTGCCGCCGCACAATCTCAAGGAAATTGCCAAGGCCTGTATCGCTCTGCTGGAAGATCCGGGCATATCCCTCGATGAATTGTGCGAGATCGTGCAGGGACCGGATTTACCTACACGTGCGGAAATCATCACGCCGCGCAACGAGCTCATCAACATGTATGCCACGGGTCGTGGCGGCTACCGCATGCGTGCCGTATACGAAGTGGAAGATGGCGACATTGTGGTGACGGCGCTGCCGCACCAGGTGTCGGGCGCCAAGATCCTGACGCAGATTGCCGAGCAGATGCAGGCAAAGAAGCTGCCGCTGGTAGCGGACCTGCGAGACGAGTCGGACCACGAGAACCCGACTCGCCTGGTGATCGTGCCGCGTTCCAACCGTGTTGATGTCGAACAGTTGATGAACCACCTGTTTGCCACGACCGACCTGGAAACCACCTATCGCGTCAACATGAACGTGATCGGGCTGGACGGTCGCCCGCAGGTAAAGAACCTGATGGATTTCCTGACCGAATGGCTGGAGTTCCGTCTGCTCACCGTGCGTCGTCGCTTGCAACACCGCCTCGACAAGGTAGAGGCTCGTCTGCATATCCTCGACGGGTTACTGATTGCCTTCCTGAATATTGATGAAGTCATCCGCATCATTCGTGAAGAAGACAAGCCCAAGCCGGTGCTGATGGAGCGTTTCGGCATTTCCGATATACAGGCCGAAGCCATTCTCGAGCTCAAGCTGCGTCATCTCGCCAAGCTGGAGGAGATGAAGATTCGTGGCGAGCAGGATGAGCTCGAGGCCGAGCGCAAGGGTCTGGTAAAGGTGCTCGGTTCGCATGCAGAAATGAAGAAACTGCTGGTGAAGGAATTCACCGAAGACATGAACAAGTATGGTGACGATCGGCGTTCGCCGATTGTCATGCGCAAAGAGGCCCAGGCCCTGTCCGAGACCGAGTTGACGCCAAGCGAGCCGGTGACAGTGGTGCTGTCCGAGAAAGGCTGGGCGCGCCAGGCCAAGGGCCATGAGGTGGATGCCGCCGGGCTTTCCTACAAGGCCGGTGACAGCTTCTTTGCCAAGGCTGAGGGACGCAGCAATCAACTGGCCCATTTCATTGATTCCACCGGGCGCAGCTACTCGCTGCTGGCCAGTTCGCTGCCGTCGGCGCGAGGCCAGGGCGAACCGCTGACCGGCAAGCTCAATCCGCCACCGGGGGCGCAGTTCCGCGGTGTGCTGATGGGTGACAACAAGCAATCCGTGGTGCTGACCAGCAGCGCAGGCTATGGTTTCGTGACAACGCTGGGGGACCTGGAAGCCGGCAACAAGAATGGCAAGGCCGTACTTACCGTGCCGGAGGGAGGTGCCGTCCTGGCCCCGGCGGTGGTGAGTGTCGTGGAGACTGATCTCCTTGCCGTGCTCAGTACCGAAGGCCGGCTGCTGGTATTCCCGGTCCGGGATCTGCCACAGCTGACCAAGGGCAAGGGCAACAAGCTCATGAACATTGCCTCGGACGAGAATGAAGTCGTGCTGGCGGTGGCAACCCTGGCGGAGGGTCAGAAGCTCACCATCCTGGCGGGATCGCGCCACATCACGCTGAAGCCGGCAGACCTGGAAGTCTACCGGGGCGAGCGGGGGAGGCGAGGGGCCAAGTTGCCGCGCGGCTTCCAGCGGGTTGACGGGATGCGGATCGAAGGCTGAGCGTGACTCATTCCGGCGGGAAGCTATGCTTCAGTCGGGCGGACAGGAAGGAGGGTGTGGCAGTGACGGCGATGACGGCGTACAAGGCGGTGCTGACACTGGATGATTTGGCCAGCCTGTCTGCCGATGAACTGGGCAGGCTCTATGAGGCCGGTGTCGCTCCCGCCAATCTGGCCGTGCTGAACGGGTCGACCCGGGGGCGGCTGCTGGCCGTCATGCAGGTGGACGGCACGCCGCTGGCCGGCCTGCTGCGCCGGCTGGCAGCGTCCCGTTTTTTCCCATGGCAGGGCAAACATTTCGATACGCGGGCCCGCAAGAGCGGCCACGGCGACAACACCATCCGCTTACCGTTCTATCGGGCGCAGTGGTTCGGATTCCGTACCCGGATCGGCAAGTCGCTCCTGGACGGTGGGGACTGCATCCTGCTGGATTATGACAGCGTGGCCAATCCGCGGCCGCTACGGCGCATTCGTGACGAACTGCGGGAAGTGGTGCCGGGCCTGTACATGGGTCCGGCTCTGTGGCAGCGCAAGAAGGGGGCTCCGGTGCTGCTGCTGTGGTTTGCGCTGGATACCCGGCGACCGCGCCGCTGAGGGTGTCAAAAAAGACCGGTCATGCCGGTCTTTTTTTTGGGGTTGAGGGGGCGTCAGGCCGGCTCGGCCGGGGTGAGGATGTGCTGGCTCTGGTTCTGGATGAGCTGCAGGTATTCCGGTGCAAACGTGTCGACGAGGGCGACGGGTATGGACACTGTTTCGCTCAAGGCGAGAGGGTGGGCGGCGCCCAGCTGGCAGGGCAGGTCGACCGGTGCAGCAGGCACCGAGCTGAGGATGCGGTCGGCCGGGGCCGTTCGTGCCAGAACGGCCGCATCGGCTCCGTCGGCCTTGCCATGGATCACCCCGGCCTTGCAGGGCAGGCAGAGACGCCCGAAGGCGCGCCGTTCCGCGGCGGCATCGTTGACCAGTTGCAGGAAAAGCTGTGCGGCGGCCAGGGCTCGCACGGGATGCTCTTCGACCGCTCCTTCGCGAAAGTGGACAATCACGCCGTCGGGTCCGAAGGGCGTGGCAACTTCACCTCCATAAAGGCGGGCAGCGCGATCGATCAGCTGGTCGAAGACGGTCAGCATCTCATCGGCCATGGCAGCGTTAACGCGACGCAGCAGACCGTTGGGGTCATCCAGTGCGATATGGACATGACTGCCGGTTCCCGGGCGGCTGGGCGGCGCGGGGGTGGTGGCCGGGGTGGCAGCAGGCGTGCCGCTTGTCGATGGCGACGGGCGTGCCGGACCCGCCGCCGGCGGTGCCCCTCGTGTCGACTGGGCGGGTGTTCGCGCCATGAACAGCACGCCCGCCAGCAACATCAGGTGCAGCACGGCCGACAGGCCGACGTTGTTGAGACTGGTGCGCAGGATGTCGCCCTTGGATGGAACCAGCAGGCGCAGGTCGACCTGGCCAAGCGCCTGCTGCTGCCACTGCATCGGCGCGGAAAACAGGCGGCCGTCGTCACGGGTGAGCCCGGCTTCGGACAGTCGCTCGTTGTGCGGATTGAAAATGCGGACGCTGGCAATGCCCGGATGATGCTCATAGCGTGCAGCCAGCACGCTCAGGCTGACCATGTCGCGGCCCAGCGCCAGTGGCGCGGCAGCGTCCGCCAGTTGTTGGGCCAGCAGGCTGCCTTGCTGGCCCTGGGCATTCCAGAGGGCGGTTTCGGTCGTGTTGACGGTGAGCGCCGTGTGCACCATGAAACTGGTGGCGACCAGTGCAACCCAACGTCCCGTGCCCTTGCTCATCGTCCTGCCCCTGCGAAAACCAGCGCCATTATAACGAGACATCGTGCGTGCGTATCGCTCCGTGTGTCAGCAAGCTGCCTGCCGTCCCCGATAATTGCTAGAATCGCCGCCATAACCGCCAGACGACTCCAGCATGCGCGAAATCATCCTTATCACCATTGCCGGTCCTGACCGTCCCGGCATCAGCGCCCATATCACCGGGCTGCTGGCTGATCACGCCGTCAACATCCTCGATATCAGCCAGGCCGTGATTCATGACCACCTGTCCCTGGGCATGCTGATCGAGACGCCCTCGGAGCAGGAGTCCGCCCTGTTGATGAAGGCAGTGCTGTTTGCCGCGCATGACATGGGGCTGACCGCGCGCTTCCGGCCCATTACCACCGACAGTTACCAGCAATGGGTGGCCGGTCACGGCAAGCCCCGTTACATCGTCACGCTGCTGGCACGCAAGATCACGGCGGAGCACATCGCGGCGGTGTCCGGCCTGGTGGCGGCCAACGGCCTCAACATTGACGGGCTGACACGCCTGTCCGGCCGGGTACCGCTGGAAAACGAGACCGGTGCTCCGCAGGACACGCGCAAAGCCTGCGTGGAATTCTCGGTGCGCGGCGAGCCGCGCGACATCAATGGCATGCGCGCTGCCTTTTTGCGACTGGCCAACGAACTCAATCTCGACATCGCGTTCCAGCAGGACAATGCCTTTCGCCGCAACCGGCGCGTGGTCTGTTTCGACATGGATTCGACACTGATCGAACACGAGGTGATTGATGAGCTGGCCAAGGCCGCCGGGGTGGGCGAACAGGTGGCGGCCATTACCGAGCGCGCCATGAACGGCGAGCTGGATTTCACCCAGAGTTTCCGGGCGCGCGTATCCTTGCTGAAGGGACTGGATGCCGGTGTACTGGAGGGCATTGCGGCCAATCTGAAGCTGACGGAAGGTGCCGAACAGTTGATCCGTACGCTGAAATCACTGGGCTACAAGACGGCTATCCTGTCCGGCGGATTCACCTATTTCGGCGAGCACCTGCAGCAGCGGCTGGGTATTGATTACGTGCATGCCAATGCGCTGGAGATCGTGGATGGCAAGGTGACGGGCAATGTCATCGGGCATGTGGTGGACGGGCAGCGCAAAGCGGAACTGTTGCGGGAAATTGCCGCACGCGAAGGCGTCAACCTGGAGCAGGTCATTGCCGTTGGCGATGGTGCGAACGATTTGCCGATGCTGGGGATTGCGGGTTTGGGAATTGCGTTCCGCGCCAAACCGTTGGTCAAGCAGAATGCCAAACAGGCCATTTCCACGCTGGGCCTGGATGGAATCCTCTACCTGCTGGGGGTGCGTGACCGGGACCTGGAGCAGCGCTGATGGCGTGGAATGCCCCATGAAAAAACCGGCCAGATGGCCGGTTTTTTCATGGGGCGAAGTGGACTCAGCCCTGGGATTCGTAATGCATGGTGTCGCCGGGAGGCTGCAGGAAATAGCCCTGCAGGAAATGCACGCCCAGCGTCCACAGTTTGGACAGGGTGGCCGCGTTCTCGACATAGGAGACGATGATCTTCTTGTCCGCCTCGGCCAGTTCGCCGCAGATCTTGCGCATGGCCCCCATGTTCTGCTCGTTGTTCAGGTCTTCCGTGAAGGAGCGGTCCAGCTTCACGTGCGACACCGTGGCATGCTTGAGCGTGTTGAGCGGGTTGAGCGTGGTGCCGAAGTGGCTGATGGCGACCGGGCAGCCGGCTTGCGTCAGGGCGAAGGTCTGTTCTTTGGCCGCCTTCAGGTAGGTCACCATGTCGCTTTCGGTAAATTGCAGCATGATGGGCTGGCCCACCGGATTGATGGCCTTGGAGAGCTTGCTGATCCAGGCCGCCAGGGAGTTGTCCTGCAGCGATTCGGCGGTCAGGTTGACCAGCATGCGGGACTTGGGGTGGGTGCGGGAGTGCTCCTTGAGTTGCTTGGCCGCGTTCAGCATGACCCAGCGATCCACCTTGGCTCCCATCTGGTTGGCGATGGCTACCGGCATGAAAACATCCGGGGTCAGGACCTTGCCGTCAGCCAGGGGCAGCCGCACGAAGACTTCGTAGAACTCGCCACCTTCCCCCATTACATCCACCAAGGGCTGGTATTGCAGGGTGAACTTGCTGTTCTCGATGGCATCGGCCAGAAGCTCGACCATGGCAGAGTCGGAGCTGGTGGCCTTTTCCGCCAGGTTGAAGACTTCGACACCATTGCCGCTGCCCATCTTGATCTTTTCGGAAGCGGAGATGGCACGACTGAGCATTTCTTCGGGGTTCGGGGCGGTTTCCCCGACCATGGTGATGCCTATGCTCACGCTGGTTTGCTGCGTTTTGCCGTCGGGCAACTCGATCAGGTGATCATGGACGTCCTTGCATAACGCTTCAGCGAGCACTTTGGCCTTGTCCGCATCGGTGCCCGGGGCCAGGACGGCAAAGGCCGCATCGCCGAAGCGTGACAGGCTGGCGTTGCCAAAATGCTTGCCCAGCACGGAGGCAATCGACTTGATGACCGCGTCGGTGCCGGTGAGGCCGGAGACGGCGGCGATCTGGGGCAGGTTGTCTATGGCGACGTAGTAAAGGGCGAAGCGCGACTTGTCCTGGTGCGCCTTGCGCACGGCGTCGGCCAGCGTGCTTTCAAAGCGCTGGCGATTGGCAAGCCCGGTGAGCGCATCCAGTGACGTGGCTTCCTTGAGCTTTTCGGCGAGCTCGGCCGCGACAACCTTGCCGTCGTCACGGCGAATGATGATTTGTGTGCAGGGCTCGCCGTCATAGCTGGCGGCCGACAACTGCATCATGGCATCTATTTTTTCGCCGTCGGCCTTCATGCCGCGAAAACGCAGGTCGGCCGAAATGCTTTCGCCCTTGCTGTAGGAGCGCAGGTAGTCCTTGAAGGTACCAAGGTCTTCCTTGGCTACGAGGTCGACGACCGGCATGCCCTCCAGGTCTTCCGGATCATCGTAACCGAAGAGTTCTGCGTAGGCCTTGTTGGAATAGATGTGCATGCCGTCATGCACGTAGGCAATGGAGTCGCGCGAGTTGTCGAGCAGCAGCTCGCAACGTTTCTCGGTCTCGGCCAGCTGTGCCTCGGATTTGCGGCGGGCGCGGCGGTGCTGCAGGCTGGCCAGCTCGCGCTTGATGGCCAGTACCAGGTGGACGTGCTGGTCCTGCGCCACGGCATCGCAGGCACCGGCTTGCAGGCAGTCGACCACGATCTCGGGATCGTGCTTGTCGAGCAGCACGATGCAGGGAATGTCCTTGTCCTGCTTGCGGATGTGCGCGAGCGCCGTGTCGAAGCCGAAGCCGGATGTCATCTCGCCGACCAGCAGGATGTCCCAGGCGTTGTTGTCCAGCGCCTCCAGCAGGCCTTCTTCGTCGTTGACCAGTTCGGGACGCGTGGCAATGCCGGCATTTTTCAGCGCATTGATCACCTGCTCGGTGTTGTCCTGCGATTCATGCAGCACGAGCAGTCGGACGGTCTCGGTCTTCGGTGGCATGCGGGAGCGGATTCCTGCGATCTTGAATGAAGGGGGTGCCTATTCTGGCGTCCTTCATCCTGTTTGCAAAGTGGATGGCCCGGAGGCGTGTGTCGCCCCCCGGACCTGCCGGTTCGGGTCAGAGACTGGCCCAGATCGTGTCGAAGTCTTCGTCCTCCGGTCCGGCATCCTGCTTGGTGGCGCCCGTCTCCGTTTCCGAGGGGCGACGCATGAGGGTGAATTCGAACTGGCTGAAGCTCTGGGTGGCGCTGACCTGCTCGTTGAGGTGGGCTTTCACTTCCTCTCCGTCCAGGTTGAGGACGAGCTTGTAGCCGGTGCGGAATGTCAGTGCCGGCGTGATCAGGGTGGCCGGCCGGCCGACCGCCCGGAGTTCGGGCAGCAACAGGGTGCGCATGTACTCGGTCGCTTCGCCGGTTTTCTTGATCACGCGGGCGCCGCAGGGCTTGGCCTTGGGTGCCAGGACCTCGATGCCCAGCTGGGCGCCGTGCCCGGGCAGCTGCTTGACCCAGCGGATGACACCCACGCTCCAGCCGTTCTCGCCCTCTTCGCGCAGGCCGAGGATTTCACCGGCCTTGACGCTGGCCGGGACATCGCCGGCCCATTCGAGGCAGTAACCACCCGGGCTGATGTTAACGATCTGGCACTGGTGGATGTCGTAGCGGTCCGGGCCTTGCTCCTGCTTTTCCTGAAAGGCCAGCTTGTATTCCACCTCCTTGTTGGTTTCGACGCTGCCGAAGGCCAGCGACCACACATCCTTGCCCGTACGGTCGTCCGGACGGTGCGGGTTGCCAGCGGCCCGGGCCTTGAGGAAGGGATTGTCCGCATCCTGGATCATGTACTTGGCCTGGACGCCCTGCATCATGGTGTCGAAGTCGCGCTTGCCCGCCAGGAAATAGTGGGTGGCGGTGAGGCCCAGCGACAGGTCCAGCGTGCCTTCGTGGGCAACGCGGGAGAAACTGCGTTCGCTGAGCTCGCTCCAGGCCTGCACGAGGTGCTGCAGCAGGCTGGGGCTGAGGGCCGCTTCGCCGCTGGCCTTGGCACCGGGCTGCTGGGACTGGCGGAATACGTTGTTCAGGTGTTCGACGAGGGCGTTGGGAACAATCGCACGAACATGGTCGGCGGCACCCGGTTGGGCCAGGGCACGATAGGTGGGGGGCGCGTCACGCGACAGGTCGAACACGAACAGCTCGGCCGCGCCACCCAGTTCGCGCAGCTGCACGAGGGGCGCCCACAATTCGCCGAGCTGGCAGATCTGGGCAATCTCGCTCTGGCGCAGCTTGTTGGGCTTGCAGGTGGCGAGCAAAAGCGCCCGGATATAGGCCTCTTCGATGGTGGATTTGTCGGCGTAGCGGCCTTCGGGGTCGCTGACGCTGCCGCTCAGTTGCTGCTGGACGGCCACGAGATACAGGGCGTGCAACTCCAGCCACAGGTTGGGCGGGGTGCTGAGGTAGAGCTGGGTGGAGCGCAGCAGGTTGCCGGTCAGCTCGGTGATGGCCCGGTGGGCGGCGACGGAGGCGATCCGCACGGTCTCGGGATCCCGCTTGCGGGCCAGCTTGTCCAGCGACACCACCACGACACTCTTGTAGCCGGTGGCCAGATGGCTCTGCATCGCCTGGGCCAGGGTAGCCACCTTGGTGGCCCGCTCCGGCAGCATCACGGACTGGTTGAGGTAGTGCTTGGCGAGGGCATTGCATACCGCGTGCACGGTCGGACGCAGGATTTCCAGCAGTTCGAGGCGCTCGGGCGCGTCCACCTGCAGTCGGGTGAGCTCCTGCAGGGTCTGGAAGACCTGCCGGGAGGTTTCGCCGACATTCATCATCGGCAGCCCGTCCACCCATTCGCGCAGCTTGCGCGGCTGGTGGCTGACGAGGCTGAGCCGGCTCGAGTCCTGGGCTGGAAGACGTTGCCGCAGGGGTTCAGCGTTGCTGACCATGGACACAATCCCGTTCGTTGTTGTTATGCCCTTTGCGAAAGGCGTGCCGGTCGGGGCAGATCCGCACAGGGGTGATGCGTCACGTGTTGGTGACCATTCTTAACCATGGACGTGCATCGCGGCAACCCGAAAGCTTGATAAAACACGTGGAATTTGTGCGGGAACCCTTTGAAATGAGAGCGGATAGGGAGAGGCCCCTGATGGGGGCGAATGGGTGAATGCTCGTGAGGGCCCAAGGGGTGGGGCGTGCACGGCTTGCATTCCGTCGTTTCCTGGTAAAGAATGACATGTCATTCCGTTTTTGGGGGTTGCCATGGCTGGTGCAGCGGGGCGCGAATTGCGTGCCGAACTCAAGCGCAAGCGCATTCTGGAGGAGGCGCTGACGGTCTTTTCCGACAAGGGGTATCACGGCACCAACATCGCCGACATCGCGCGCCGGCTGGAAATGGGGCATGGCACCTTTTACCGGTACTTCGAGAACAAGCACGACATCTTCATCGAGCTGATCAACCACGTCCTGCAGCGGCTGGCGGTGGTCATGACGGAGCAGAATCCGGCCGAGGCGAATAGCCGGGAAGACTACCGGCGCCAGCTGGAGGGAATCGGCGAGACCTTCATGCGGCTTTACTGGGAAGATCCGCGCATCGGCCGCCTTGTGTTTTACGAAGCGCTGGGCGCGGGGCCGGAAGTGAGAACCACGCTGGAGCGCATGAACGACCTGACGGTGCTGGCCACCCAGGCGTATCTGCACAACGGGATCAAGAAGGGCTACATGCAGCCTGACCTGGATGTGGAGGTGACGGCGAGGGCCTTGATGGCCATGGTGTTCGAGGGGTGTCGCCAGGCCATGCGGGAGCCGGATCCGGAGGCGGCCAGCCGTCGCTGGATTACCACGGTGACGGGCATCATCCTGGGCGGTATCACCATCGGTTGAACAGGCCGGGTCATTCCGGGGGTTTTTGGCGAAGATAAAGGAATGACGCGTCATTCCATTTTGTGAGAGGCAGGCATGAACAGGCAAGCAGCAACAGTGACCCGTGCGGGAATGCGTCAGCCGGAGCATGAGGTGGTGATCGTGGGCAGCGGTTTCGCCGGCATTGGGGCCGGCATCCGTTTGCGGCAGGCCGGGATCACATCGTTCGTGATGCTGGAAAGCGCAGACGACCTGGGCGGGACCTGGCGTGACAACCATTACCCCGGCATCGCGGTGGACATTCCGTCGTCTACTTACTCGTTCTCGTTCGAGCAGAACCCGAACTGGTCGCGGGTGTTTGCGCCGGGACGCGAACTTTTTGCCTATGCCAATCACTGCGTCGACAAATACGGTTTGCGGCCCCATCTGCGCTTCAACACCCGTGTCGAGAAAACCGTTTTTGATGAGGTCAACCGTCTCTGGGAAGTGCATGACCGGCAAGGGAGGGTGATGACCGCCCGCTTCGTCATCAGCGCCACCGGCTACCTGACGCAGCCGAAGAACCCGGACATCCCGGGCGTGGAGTCGTTCTCGCGTCCGATCCTGCATACGGCGCGTTGGGATCATTCGCTGGACCTGGCAGGCAAGCGGGTCGGGGTGATCGGGACTGGCGCCACGGCGGTGCAACTGGTGCCGACCATTGCGCCCGTGGTGCAGCAACTGCATGTATTCCAGCGCACGCCGATCTGGATTTTCCCCAAGCCGGATGCGGAGATGCCGCGCGTATTGCAGACGTTGTACCGGCGCCTGCCGCTGACGCAGCAGTCGGCGCGCATGGCGACCAACCTCACCACCGAAATGATCATGGTGCTGGGCGTGGTGTACACGAAGCAGATGCGCCCGCTGGTGAAGGCGGTGGAAGGCATTTGCCGTCAGCACCTGAAAAACCAGGTGAAGGATCCGGAGGTGCGCCGCAAGTTGACGCCGCAGTACGGCTTCGGTTGCAAGCGTCCGAGTTTTTCGAGCGACTACCTGCGGACGTTCAACCGGCCGAATGTCGAACTGGTGACCGAGGGGATCGAGCGCATCACGCCAACCGGGATCGTGACGAAGGATGGGGTGGGGCGGGAGCTGGACGTACTGGTGTGTGCGACGGGCTTCAAGGTGTTCGAGAACGGCAACACGCCCACTTACAAAGTGTATGGCCTGAAGGGGCTGGAGCTCGGCGAGTTCTGGGACGAGCACCGCTACCAGGCGTACCAGGGCGCATCCGTTCCGGACTTTCCGAACTACTTTACGGTCATGGGGCCTTATGCCACGACCGGGGCGTCCTGGTTCGCGATGATCGAATCGCAGATGGCGCACATCATGCGCTGCATCACGACGGCACGTGACCGCCAGGCGACCTGGGTGGAAATCCGTCGCGATGTCCACGAGGCGTATTTCGACGAGATCAAGCGTCGCCAGCTCAATACGGTGTTCTACAACAATCATTGCGGCGGCTCGAATAGCTATTACTTCGATCGCCATGGCGACGCGCCGTTCCTGCGGCCGTCCTCGGGCCTGGAGCTGTGGGTGCGCAGCCGCTATTTCCCGATCAGCAATTACCGGTTTGCCTGAGGTCAGGGCGTGATGGCGTCGCGACAGTGGGCCAGGAAGGCGTCCAGGCCCTGGGTGCGGTATTTCTGCCGGTGGATGAGCATGTAGAGCTCGCGCTCCAGGTTCAGGAAGGGTGTGGGCAGCACCACGACGCTGCCGCGGGCGAGCGACTCCTCCAGGGTGCGGCGCGAGGCACAGCCGATGCCGATGCCGGTTTCGACGGCGCGTTTCAGCGCCTCGGTATGGCTGAATTCCATCAACAGGTTGAGCCGGGGGATGCGGCCCAGCACGGCATTGTCGAACACCTCGCGGGTGCCGGAGCCGGGTTCGCGCAGGATCCAGTCGGTGGCGGCGAGATCGTCCGGTGTGATGGCTTTCTGGCGGGCGAGCGGGTGATTGGCGGCAGCAAAGACCACCAGTTCGTCGCGGCACCAGGGAATGACCTCGATGCCGGGTTCGTGACAGAAACCTTCGATGAAGCCGATGTCGATCTGAAAGTGTTCCAAGGCCTTGATGACGTGGCGGGTGTTGGCAACGTCCAGCGTGACATGCGCACCGGCATGGGTGCGCATGAAGCTGCCGATCAGGCCGGGCAGCATGTAGTTGCCGATGGTGAGGCTGGCTCCGATGCGGAGCTGGCCGATCAGGGGTGCGTCGCTGGCCGCCATGGCCTCGATTTCCTGGATGCGGGCGATGGCGTCCAGTGCCTTGGGCAGCAGCAGGCGGCCGGCATCGTTCAGTTGCAGGCGCTTACCCACGCGGTCGAAGAGCTTGCGGCCGAGTTGTGTTTCGAAATCCGAAAGCGACATGCTGGTGGCGCTTTGGGTGATGCTCAGGCTTTCGGCCGCCCGGGTGACGTTGCCGCTCTGGGCGACGGCGATGAATACTTCGAGTTGCTTGAGGGTAATGCGCACGACGCTATCCATCAGGAAAACTGATATGGCTACCCTAGCAGGTTTGCGGTGCGCAGGCATCCTTGCCAGCCGAGGGAGGACTGTTGCCCGGGCGGCAAACATTTCTGCCGCCGGGATTTTTTCCCGGGCTGGCGGCTGTTGCCGGTGGCCATGGATGCGGTAAGGTCGGTGGCATGTGATTGTGAGCGATGGGGCGGCAGCGCCGTCGGCTCCGCGACGGAATTGGCCACCATGTCTCCTGTTTCTTCTGCTTCGACCGAATCGTTGGCAACTCCGCGCGGAGGGCAACGCAGCGTGCTGATCGTGGACGATTCGGCCGAAGACCTCGCCTTGCTGACCGAGTACCTGCGTCATGCGCGCTTGCGCATCGTCGTGGCGTTTGACGGTCGCGAGGGGTATCAGAAAGCCTCGCTGATGCAGCCCGACCTTATCCTGATGGATGTGCGGATGCCGCGTACGGACGGTTTTGCGGCATGTCGCCTGCTCAAGGCGGATGTACGGACGCGGGACATTCCGGTGATCTTCCTGTCCGGCTGCAACGAGCTGGATGATCGCTTGCAAGGCTTGCGCCTGGGAGGAGTGGATTACATCAGCAAGCCGTTTGCGCCTGAAGAGGTGGTGGCGCGCGTGAATGTGCACCTGGATCTGCTGGCCCGGATGCAGGCGCAGGCATCGCCGGCTCCGGCGGCCGAATCGGAGGGGCCCCGCCTGAGCAGCACGGTGCTGGCTGCGATGGACATCCTGCAGCGCGATATCCGCCATCCCCCCTCGCTGCCCGAGTTGGCCCATCAGGTGGGAACCAACGAACGGCGACTGACGGAGCTGTTCCGCGAGTCGACCGGCATGCCGGTTTTTGCCTGGCTGCGCGAGGAGCGCTTCCTGATTGCCTGTCGCATGCTGGCGGACAGCGAGGTGGACATCCAGCAGATTGCCGACCATGTCGGCTACGGGAGCGCGGGAAATTTTACCGCGATGTTCCGTGACCGCCTGGGCGTGACCCCGCGAGATTACCGGGCGTCCATGCGCCAGCCGCCGGACGCGGGCTCATGAAGCGCGGGTGGGACCGTTGTGGCCGCCTGGCGACCCTGCTGCTTGCCTGCCTGCTGCCAGTGCTGGTGCCTGCGGCGGAGCTTGACCAGTCACAGCGTGCGGTCGTCGATCTGGGGTCGGCGCCGATGGAGCCTCTGGATGCGCGACTGTACCTGCTGCGTGACCCCTCGGCCCGGCTGACGATTGACGCTGTCGCGCAGGAGGGGCAGCGCGATGATTTCAGGCCGGCACGCGGGGCCGACCTCTCGCCCGGGTATACCGGGGACGCCATCTGGGCGAGGCTCACGCTCCGCAATCCGGCGGCAACCAGACAGTTGCGGTACCTGGAGATTGGTCCGCCGCGCCTGGCTGACGTTCGGCTGTATCGCGCCGAGGCAGGGCAATTCATGGAGCATCAGGCCGGCACGGTGGTGCCGGTCAGTAAGCGCCTTGTGTGGTCCCGCCAGTCGGTGTTTCCGCTGGAGCTGGCCCCTGGTGAAGTGACAACGGTGTACCTGCGGGTGACGAGCGGCAATGCCATCATGGTGTCGGCGCGACTATGGCAGCCTGCGCATTTTCATTACGACGAGCGTTGGGGCGACCTGGTGAACGGCATCCAGTTCGGGGCCATCCTCTTGGTCGCCCTGTATGCCTTGTTGCTGTTCGTCACGACGCGGAATCCGGCCTTCCTGTACTTCACGGTCGCGATGGGCGGGTATGGCACTTATGACGCCGCCATTCTCCAGTACGGTCTCGAGTTCCTGTGGCCGGCCTCGCCCGACTGGAACCAGCGTTCGCCGGGCGTATTCCTGGCCCTGACCATCGCTGCCAGTTGCTTGCTGACGTCGCAGTTGCTGCGGCTGTCGTCGCGCTGGCCCCAGATGGCGTTGGCAATGACTGGTATCAGCTGGCTGGCGCTGATCCTGGTGCCGGTCATGCTCGTGCTGACCTATGGCCGGGTGGTGCCTGTCATCAACCTGCTGAGCTTGTTGACTGTTGTGTTCAGTGTCGGCTTGACGCTGTGGTCGGTGTGGGAGGGGGAGCGCAATGCAGGCCTGTTGTTGCTTGCCTTCATCCTGTTCTGGTTTACGTCAATGTTGCGCATTACCCAGATATTCGGGCTTTTGCCGCATGATCTCTGGGTGGATTACGCCCAGTCGTGGTCCGTGGTGCTGAGCGGTGCCCTCATGGCAGTGGTGCTGTCCGATAATGTCCGTTCGCTTCGCGCCGAGCGGCAACGGGCGCTGGCGGACGTGCTGGCGGAGCGCGAGGTGGCGGCGGGTCGTCTGGAACGCCAGGTACAGGAGCGCACCGTGCAGCTGGTGCAGGCCAAAGAGCAGGCGGAGGAAGCCAACCTGGCGAAGTCGGCGTTTCTGGCGCACATGAGCCATGAGTTGCGCACGCCCCTGCACAGCATCCTCGGCTACAGCCGGTTGATGATGGACAGTGCTCTTGATGCGGCCAATCGTCGCCGCATCGAGTCGGTGCATCGCAGCGGTACCCATCTGCTGACCTTGATTGACGAGGTGCTGGACTACGCCCGGGGTGAGGCGGGCCGCTTGCAACTGGAGCCGCGTCCGGTCTACCTGGGGGCCTTGCTGCATGCCGTGATGGAGGAAGTGCTGCCGCTGGCTCGTGCCGGGAACGTGGATCTGCATGCCGTGTTTGATCCGGGCCTGCCGGCGGTGGTGAGGGTTGATGCCGGCCGCCTGCGGCAGGTGCTGGCCAATCTGCTTGGCAATGCCTGTCGCCACAGTCATGCCAGCCGTGCGTCACTGGAAGTGAAGGTGCTGCCCGATGCGGGGGGTGAGGGGCAGGTCAGCCTGTGGTTGGCGGTTCGTGATGATGGCATTGGAATCCCGTCTGCGGAGCGGGAGCGGATTTTCCGTCCATTCGAGCAGGTGTCTGCCACTGCCACCAGTCGTGGCGTGGGGCTGGGGCTACCGATTGCGCGGAAGCTGGTCGGGCTGATGGGCGGAGACCTGGTGTGCGAGTGCCCACCCCAGGGCGGCAGCCTGTTTCACTTTCGCATCCGGGTACCGCTTGCAGGCGAGGCTGAGTTGACGCCGATGCAGGTGCCGGTCTCCCTGCATCACTATCAGGGACCGGTGCGCCGGTTACTGATAGTGGACGATATTGCCGAGAATCGCGCGCTGCTGGCCGATATCCTGGCCAGCGCCGGTTTTGACCTGTCGCTGGCGGCGAGCGGGTTTGCTGCCCTCGACCTCCTGCAGCACCAGTCGTTTGATGCCGTCATCATTGACCAGTTCATGCCGGGGCTGAGCGGTTGGCAGGTGCTGAGGCGTGCGCGCGAGTCGGGTTGCGATGTGCCATTCCTGTTGCTCTCGGCCTCGCGGCCGATGCCGCCGGTGGATTGGCCTCCAGCATTGACGTTTGTCGCCTCGCTCATGAAGCCGGTTGATCCCGAGGTGCTGGTGCAGTCGGTAGGGCAGGTACTTGGACTGGAGTGGGACGGTACAGCGGCCGGGATGGCCGTCGCGGACATCCCGCCGGCCGGTGGCCAACCGTCGGCCGAACTGCTGGCCCGACTGCGCGAGGCGGTTGATCTGGGGCAGGTTACGGACATTGAGGAGTGGGTGGAGCAGGTGCTCCTGCTGCATCCGGAATGGTCCGGGTTTGCGCTGGCCGTCCGTGAGGCCGTCAGGCGCCTGGACTTTCCCTGCCTACGCCAGTTGGTGGGGGTCTGACCGCTTGTCACCGTTTCATGTGCCCTTGTCTGTAACACGTCTCTAAAGTCGCTTCAGCAATAGTTTTTGCAGGGCGGGAATAATTGTCCCTGCTCGCTTCCCGGTTATTTTCCCTTCTGAAAGTGTGAACTGATTGGCATTTCTTATTGCCTGCGGGATCCGTGTGCCTGTTCAGGGCGGCGATGGCGGGTGGGGCAGGCTCATTTCTCCAGGGGTATCCATGAATTCTTGTTTGAAGTTGGCCAGGATGGCGCTCCTTCTGGCGGCTGCTGTTGCGCCCGCGGCCCAGGCCGCGGGTACGGCTGCCGGGTCCAGCATTACCAATACGGCCACGGCGACCTTTACCGATCCGGGTGGCACCCCGGTCACCGTGCCGTCGAACACTTCGTCACTGCAGGTTGATGAAATCCTTGACGTCACCGTGGTGTCTAACGACGCCGGCAACGTGGCAGTCACCACGCCGGATGCCGATGCCGTCCTGACGTTTACGGTGACCAACATCGGTAACGGCCCGGAGGCGTTCGCGCTCTCCGTCAATGACGCCGTGCTGGGCGATGACTTCGATCCGGCCAATACCCGGATCTTCCTCGATGCCAATGCCAACGGCACCTTCGAGGCGGGCACTGACACCCTGTACGTGCCGGGAACCAGCCCGGATCCGGTGCTGGCCGCAGACGGTACGCAGGTGGTGTTTGTGGTGGGCGACATTCCCGCTGGGCTGGTCAACACGAACCTGGGTCTGGTCAGTCTGACGGCGGAAGCCCTGACGGTGCGGGTGACGCCGGGGGCCGATGCACCCGGCACGACGTTTGCGGGCCAGGGTGCGCTGGGCAGTGATGCCGTTGTCGGCAGCACGCAGGCGGATGGCAGCGCCCAGCGGGGTTACGTGGTCGCCCAGGTGGCGACCACCTTCACCAAGACCCAGGCCGTCGTGAGCGATCCGGTCTTTGGTACCAACGCCGTGCCCGGCGCCACGATTACCTACACGCTGGAGTTGGTGGCTACCGGTTCCGGCAGCCTGACCGGGGCGGCCATTACCGACCCCATTCCTGCCGGCACAACTTATGTTCCCGGGTCGCTCACGCTGAATGCGGTATCGCTGTCGGATGTGGCGGATGCCGATGCCGGCAGCGTGGCGGCAGGAACTGTCACCGTGAACCTTGGAACGGTAACGGCCCCTGCCACAAACACGGTCACCTTCCAGGTGACGATCAACTGATTGAGGTTGGCAATGAATACACGAGACATTGCACTGCTGATTTCCCGAGGCATTTCCCTCCGCATGCTCAAGGCAGGTCTGCTGGCCTCTGGCTTGTTGGCGGCGGCGCCTGTGATGGCGGACCTGCAACTGCGGACGGATGCCTTTCGTGAGGTCGAGGTGGTGACCAAGGCCGGCAAGAAGGACAAGCAACTGCAGGCGATCTCCAGCGCCGTGCCCGGGCAGGAGGTGGTGTATGTCATCACCTATCGCAACACGGGTGCCAAGCCGGCAGAGAACGTAGTGGTCAGCAACCCGTTGCCGACAGGCCTGGTGTACCAGCCTGGCTCGGCACAGGGGGCCGGCACCCGGGCGGAAGTCTCGGTGGATGGTGGCAAGCAGTTTGGGGGCCTTGAGCAGCTAGCGGTGAAAAACGCGGATGGGTCGTCCAGAGCGGCGCGAGCCGAGGACGTCACGCATGTGCGCTGGACCGTGCTGCAGGATGTCAGGCCGGCCGGTGAGGGCAAGGTGACTTATCGGGCCGTGCTGAAGTAACACGGCCCGTCATTGTATCGCCCGGGAAATGCCTGCCCTCGTAGGAGGGTGGGCATTTTTCGTGTCGGCGAGAACTGAAGAGTGCGGGATGCACTCGTCTGCCCGGTTCCGGGCGAATTCAGCATGGAGTGCCGAACTGTGGCTGCGTGCAGCCATTGCAGAGGTGTTGTGTCGTCAACAGGCGTGGGGGTCCGGTCGTCTGTTGCGGAAGTGGTACCGGACCCGATCCAGTTCCCTGAACACGCATGTGGAGTACAACCATCATGAAAAGCAGAAACGCCAGCATTCGGTTTGCCCTCGCGGCAGGCCTTGCGCTGTGTGCCCTGCCGCAAGCGTACGCGGCAGGCACGACGGCGGGATCATCCATCAACAACACGGCCTCGGTGGACTACACCGTGGGTGGTGTGAATCAACCGGATGTCCTGAGTAATACCTCCTCCTTCCTGGTTGACCGCCGCGTTAACCTGACGGTGGCTGAAGTCGGTGGTGCCGCCACCCAGGTCGTACCGGGTGCCAGTGGCCAGGTGTCCACCTTCACGGTGACCAACCTGTCCAACGCCCCGATGGACTTCCGTCTGGTCGCCTCCCAGGACGCCAACGGGGCCACGACGGCGTTTGCGGATACCGACAACTTCGACCTGACCGGCGTGCAGGTCTTTGTCGACAGCAACAACAACAATACCTACGACCCGGGTATCGATACCGCGACCTTCATTGATGAACTGGCAGCTGATGCCACGATCAGTGTGTTCGTGGTGGCCACCGTTCCCTCCGGTCAGCTGAACGGCGATACCGCCGGTATCACGCTGACTGCCGTGGCAGCACATCTCACGGACGGTACCGGTGCATATGTGGCGACGGTCGGCTCGCTGGCTGGCGATGCCACCGAGACCAACACCACCGCCAACGACAACACCGCCTTCATCGACACCGTGTTTGGTGATGGTGCCGGTGATACCGATGGGGCCGGTGACGGTCGTTTCAGTGACGATGACGAGTTTGATGTCGTGACGGCAGCGATTGTCGTGGTCAAGAGCTCGACGGTTGTCAGTGATCCGTTCAATGGCACCAGCTTCCCGAAAGCCATTCCCGGTGCCGTGATCGAGTACTGCCTGGACGTGAACAACACGGGTGCAGCGGCCGCCGGCTCCATCGTGCTGACGGACGCCATTCCGGCGAACACCACCTATGTGGCCAGCAGCATTACGACCCAGCCATCCGGCACCGGTAGTGCCTGCGACGTGGGCACGGGTACCGCTGAGGATGACGACAACAGCGATGGTGGTGATGTGGACGGCGCGACCGGTGACTTCGGCGTGACGGCGGGCAACACCGTCACGGTTCGTACCAGCAGCATCGGTGCCGGCTCGCGCTTCAAGGCCACGTTCCGCGTGACCGTGAACTGATAACCGGGCTGTTCTAGGGAACTGGACGGGTTGGCCGGTTCATGCCGGCCAACCCACCTTTCTCGAGTCCCCAGAGTTGTTTAGAGACGCATGATTCGACTGATTGAAAATGCGCTGCGAAAAGCCTGCTTGCCAGGACTGCTGCACCTTGTGTGCGCGGCAGTCCTGGCAAGCGGGCTGCTGCCGTTTGCGGCAGTGGCGGCAGAAGTGCGTAATACGGCGTCGGCGACGTTTACCGATGCCGGTGGTATTCCCACGGTCTTGAGTTCGAATACGACCTCGCTGTTGGCGGTGCCGCCGCCATCGCCTTCCGTCGCGACGTTCTACCAATACGCGCCGGGTGTGACCGGTGCCGTATCGTTGCCCTTTGATGGCGGCCAGTTTGATGACACCGGTGCGGGGGGCTTCCAGCCCTTGCCGGCACCGTCCGACCTGGACGGCAATGTCCTGAATCCGGCGGTACCCCTGCCGGTGCGCCCGACGCGCGTCTTCCATGCCGGTGAACCGGTGTTCATCACGCTGGCAGACAGCAACCGCAATGTTGATCCATCCGTGCGCGAGACCGTGGTAGTGCGGCTGACCGTCAGTACGGGGGATTCCGAAATCCTGATCCTGCAGGAAACCGGCCCGGATACCGGTGTGTTCTCGGCCGTGATCCAGAGTGCGTCGCCTTCGTCTCCGCTGGCAACGCTGGATGGCCGGCTGTCGGTAGCCACCAGCAGCTCCGTCACGGTGGATTACCAGGATGCGTTCTACCCGCCAGACACCTCGACCAGCGACGTGCTGGTGGACCCGTTTGGCATCGTGTTTGATTCCGTGACGGGGCAGCCCGTGGATGGCGTTACCGTGACGATGATGGATACGGTGACCGGATTGCCGGCAACGGTGTTCGGTGATGATGGTGTCAGCAGTTTCCCGGCGACGCTCGTCACCGGCTCCACGGTGACGGATGGCAGCGGCTTTGTGTACAACCTGCCGACCGGGGGCTTCCGGTTTCCGTTCGTGCGGCCGGGCAGCTATCGTTTCGTGGTGACGCCGGTTGCGGGTTATGTCGCGCCGTCGACGGTGGCCCCGGGCAATCTGCCGGCTGGTCCGTCGGGTCCCTATGTCATCGTGGCTGGCTCCTACAGTGACGTGTTCGTCGTGGTGCCGGGGCCTGCACTGAATATTGATATTCCGATCGACCCCCTCGCGCCTGGTCTGGTCATGCAGAAGCAGGTGTCGAAAGCCGCGGCGTCTGCCGGCGACTTCCTGCAATACCGGTTGACGGTGCAGAACACTGATGCGGGACTCGCCGCGAATGCCGTCACGATCACGGACAGGCTGCCCTTCGGCATGAAGTTCGAGTCGGGCTCGCTGCATGTCAACGGCGTGAAGCAGCCCGATCCCGTGATTGCTGCCGACGGCCGTACCTTGTCGATTGTCATCGGAGACGTAGCACCTTCGTCGACCGTGCAGATCAGCTATGTCGTGCTGCTGGGCGCGGGGATCGCTACCGGGGATGCCGTGAACTCGGCCCAGGCATCGGGCAACGCCGGTGGCATGGTCTCCAACGTGGCCCGGGTGGCCGTGCGGATTCGCGAGCCGCTGTTCAGTGGCCGTTTCACCATCATCGGTCGCGTGTTTGAAGGCGAGTGCAGCACGCCATGGGACCAGCTCAAGGGCGTGGCGAATGCCCGCGTGATGCTGGAGGACGGCAGCTATGTCGTCACTGATGCCGATGGCCAGTATCACTTCGAGGGCGTGCGTCCGGGCACGCATGTCGTACAACTGGACGTGGACAGCCTGCCGCAGGGACTGGAGCCGTTGTCCTGCCTGCAGAACACGCGCTTTGCCGGCCGCAATTTCTCGCAGTTCGTGGACGTGAAGGGCGGTGGCCTGTGGCGTGCCGACTTCCATACGCGTGTGCGTGCCGCCGATGTCGGCATTCGCCTCAACAGCCGCATGACGCTGGTGGCGCCGGAGGCCGGGCAGCGTCCCGTCGTGAAGGGCATGACGCATCGCATCGAGGTGGACGGCGCGGTGCCGGTGGACAAGCTCAAGGTGATGAGCATGCTGCCGACGGGCACCTCTTACCTGCCGGGCTCCGGTCGCCTCGACGGAGAGCCGCTGGCTGATCCGTATGTGGCGGGCGGTGTTGCGACGTTTGAGCTGGGGCGGGTGGGACAGGCCGGCTGGCAGAAAGTGATCGAGTTTGCCACGCGGCCGGAGGTGCGTTTCAGCGAGCCTGTTGACGAGCCGACCAGCTCGCATACGTTGCATGCGCGTTTCGACAGTTGCCGTGCTGACGTCTCGCCGGCGGTGAAGGCGGAAATCGATCGTCTGGTGCGTGAACTCGGGGACCAGGACATCAGCGCGATCGAGCTGGTGGGGCACACCGACAACCAGCGTTTGTCGCTGCGCTGCCAGCAAACGTTCAAGGACAACCATGCCCTGTCGCAGGCGCGCGCCGAGGTCGTCGGCGGCGCGTTGGCACAGGCATTGGGATTGCAGGCCTCGCAGGTGTCGGCGACGGGACGTGGCCCCGATATGCCGGTGGCGGACAACAGCACGCGTGCCGGCATGGCGCAAAACCGTCGCACAGAGGTGATCGTGCATCATCGTCGCCGGCAGCAAATGCCGGTGGCCTTGCCAGCGTTCTGTCCGGAGCAGCCCTACGTCACACGGGCCGTGGCGCGCTTCGATGCCGCGCCGGCCGTGAATGCCCAGACGCCGCCGGCCATCAGCCAGCTGGCCTGTCCGGTGTCGGACGGCGCCCGTGTGATGACGCCTGCGTCGAGTGAAGAGATTGCAGCCGAGGCTCATAGCGAGCATGCCAAGGTATCCGTCAGCGGCGTGGTGAGGGCAACCCTGCCCGCCGACATGCAGGCCCGCCAACAGGAGCGCCTGGCCATTCGTGAAGATGCGGATGCCAGCGGG
>JBKHWB010000008.1:0-40616 GCA_046566745.1 Gammaproteobacteria bacterium | reverse complement strand
GTCGAAGAAATCCTTCAGGGCGCCACTCATGTAGCCCAGGTTCTCGGTGGTGCCCAGGATAATGGCATCGGCGGCAAGCACGTCTTCCGGCCCCGCCTCCAGCGGCGGTTTCCAGCTGACGGCAACGCCTCCGACGTCGGGGTGTCGTGCACCTTTGAGCATGGCGTCTACCAGTCGCCGCGTGTTCGGAGACGGTGCATGGGCCACGATGAGCAGGTGCCTGGGCATGCGGACATCCTTTAATGCGGTCGCGGTGGATGACGGTAGGGGTCGGGCAGGGTCTCGTTACGCTTGAAGCGCTTGTAGCTCCATTGGTACTGGGGCGGGTCGGCGGCGATCACACTTTCCACGGACCTGTTCATGGCGGCTGTAGCCATCGCCAGGTCCTCGTTGTAGATGTCCGGATCGGGCGCCTCGAAAAAAATGTCGAAGCCGTCGCCGTTGCGCAGGCAGTACATCATGACGGCCCGGGCCCCGGTGCGCTGGATCAGCTTGGGCACCATGGTGCCGGTCAGGGTGTTGATGCCAAAAAAGGGCGCCATGATGCCGCCGCTGGTTTCTGGCACCTGATCGGGCAGGATGGCCGTGAAGCCGTTGCGACGGAGGGCCTTGAAGATGGCTTTCACGCCGGTTTCGTCAGCGGCCACCATGGTGGCCTTGAGCCGTCCGCGTGCCTGTAGCACAAAGCGGTCGACGCCGGGATCCTTGCCGGGCTTGTACATGATCACGGGCGCCACATGCAGGCTGAGCCAGGCGTTCATGACTTCCCAGGTGCCGAAGTGGGGCACAATGGCAATGGTGCCATGGCCCTCGCCGATTGCGTCGTGGAAAAGGTGTTCGTTATGAACTTGCCGGACAAGCTGCAGGCTGTATTCTGGCGGCATGCCCCAGACT
The DNA here is from genome assembly GCA_046566745.1 of Gammaproteobacteria bacterium. Classification (GTDB taxonomy): domain Bacteria; phylum Pseudomonadota; class Gammaproteobacteria; order Pseudomonadales; family Moraxellaceae; genus UBA2031. Next base: position 39,722 of record JBKHWB010000008.1, on the reverse strand, counting down.
TTGGCGAACTCCATCATGACCTTTCCGGTATGGATGATGTTGCGGGTAGTCGTTTCCCGAAGCCAGGCTTCGTCTTTGTCGGGATAACTCAGCTCAAGGTTACGCTTCACCACGCGCACGGCGCGGCTGCGGGTCAACTGCGCGGCCAGCCAGCCCAGACCTCCGCCCAACCTCCGGAGGAAGCCCAGTGGCAAGCGGCTGAAAAGGCGCAGCAGCGCCAGGTAGACATGGTCCTTGGCGCGAAGCGGGCGGGAATCTGCGTGGGGTGGGGGAGTCGTCATGCCGTGAAAAAACCGTCGTGATGAGGGACAAGGATAACAGGCCTTGGTCGGGCCAGGCAGCCGATTGGTCGCGAGCGGTGTGGCCGATATACTGCGCGCTCCCTTAATGAGGATGGCTGCTGTGGATTTTCTGGAACCGGTAAGGGCATTTCTGGCCTGTCCGACCCCCGACCGCTGGGTGGAAGGTGCCCTGAGCGATATCCCCTTGTTGCTGCAGGATCACGCCAACTGTGAAAAGAAGGCGGCCGGCACGGCCATGAACCTGCTGTTCCGGTACAGCGAGCGCCGGGAATTGCAGGTCTTGCTGGCACAACTGGTGCGTGAAGAAATGCTGCATTACGAGCAGGTGCTTGAGATTATGCAGGCGCGGGGGATTCCCTATCGCCATGTGCCAGCGGCGCGTTATGCCGCCGGGCTGCGGGAACATGTGCGTCATGGTGAGCCCGATCGTCTGGTTGATATACTGATCGTCGGCGCCTTCGTGGAGGCGCGCTCCTGCGAGCGCTTTGAGCGCATTGCGCCGCATCTGGATGCCGAACTCGCGCGCTTCTACACCTTTCTCCTGCGCTCCGAGGCGCGTCATTTCGAGTACTACCTTGATCTGGCCCGCCAGTATTCCCCGGTTCCGATTGATGACCGTATAGCGCTGTTCCGGGACGTCGAGGCGGATCTCATCCTGCGGCCGGACCTTGAAGTGCGATTTCACAGCGGCCCGTTGGCGGCCTGATCAAGCGTTCCTGCTATCGGGCGTGCGGTCGGGTCGTCTTGATTCCCGGTGCGAAAATGTCTTGCTGCCAGGTCGTGGCCTGGGCGGGGATCGCCTGGATGCGGATGTGCTGGACCACCTCACCGAACCAGTGCCGCGACAGGAAGCGCCGGCACAACTGGTGGATGTCATCTGCGCTGCTGCTGTCATGGTAGGGCAGGCTGGACTGTCGCCACCCTTCCGGACACAGCATGCCGATGCTCAGGTCATATACGTTGTGACCACTCCGTTGCATGCGCGCCGCCAGTTTTTCGGCCACGACCCGGCAATAGTCATGCAGGGCAGCCGAATCGTTGGTGCCGGGCGTCAGGATCTTGCCCTGGGTCAGCGCGCCGGCGGCGGGCCAGTGTGCCCGGACGGGTGAGGGGTCCTGTCCGAGCGCCATCATCCAGAGACGGCGTCCATAGGTACCCAGATGGTGTGCTGGCACACTGACGGGTATCTTTCTCATGTCGCCGCAGCGGGTGACACCGTAGTTGGCAAAGAACGCTTCCACGTCGGGGCCGAGTCCGAACAGGTCAGCCAGTCGCTCATCCCGCAAAACCTGTTCGGCTTCCTCCGGCGGGATGACGAGCCATCCGGCCGTTCCCTGTCGGCGTGCTGCCCAGCGGGCCGTGGTTTTGTCTCCACTGATACCCACGGTGCACGGTAGTCCGGAGATGCTGCGCACCTTGTCCATGATGAGCGTTCCGATGGCGCCGGGGTCGTGCCGGTAGTAAGACTGGTGGCGGGTCAGGTCCAGAAAGGCCTCATTTTCAGACTCCTCCTCGGCGTCCGGGCTGATGTCGCGCAATACCTCCATGATGCGGGCCGATACCTCCCTGTATGCGGCGGGATTGGCGATGACATGGCGGCAGTTGACGCAGCGTTTCAGGGCGTCCTGCCATTTCATGCCTGTTATGACGCCTGCGCCCTGGGCTTCCATGGACGCCTCCAGCACCAGGTTGTTGGCTCCGCCGGTGACGATGGCGATCGGCTTGCGCGACAAAGACGGGTTCTCCCGTCGCTCGACGGCAACCCTGAACGCCTTCACGTGAACTGCCACCACCATCCGGCGCCAGTTTCTTCGGGGTATTTTCGTTATACTGTCCATAAGAGCAGTATATTGCTGGCTGCCACGGAGTGGCAAGTAACACCAGTGTTACCTGCTGCCTCACTTGGCGTGTCATTTGGTAGCGGCCAGGGCAGTGTTGCGGATGAGCGGTAGGTTTTTGGGGTCGAGCGGATGGTTGTTTTCTGGTGAAAACGTAACCGTTCAGGACAGGCGATGGTCAGATACGGTCAATTGGGGTGGTTGGCACGGGGATGAGCCACTTCTGGTACGGCCCTTGCGATGTCGTGTGTATCGGAAGTTTGCAGTCTCTTCGACAAAAGCCGGCATGCCAGGAAGGCATGTCGATACACAACAAGAAACGGGAGTGGTACCAGATGAAGAAATTTTTGGGAATGGCCCTTTTGATGCTCGCTGGGGTTGCGCAGGCGAGCGACTACACCAGGACACGCTACCCGCTGGTATTGGCACCGGGCGTTCTCGGTTTCGACAAGGTTCTGGGCATTGAGTACTGGTACGGCATTCCTGCATCCCTGCGCAGTGATGGTGCCCGTGTTTTTGTCACGTCGGCATCGGCCTTTAACAGCAGCGAAGCCCGTGGCGAGCAGACCCTCCGTCAGGTGCAGGACATCCTGGCCATCACGGGGGCGGCCAAGGTCAATCTCCTGGGGCATAGCCATGGTGGTTTCTCGGTGCGTTACGTGGCTCGTCTGTTGCCCTCGCGCGTTGCCTCCCTCACTCTGGTGGGCTCCCCGGTCAAGGGTACGCCGGTGGCCGACCTGATTGGCCAGTTCACTGCCAATCCAGCGGTGGGCGGCCTTGTCGGAATGGTGGGCAACGCCTTTTCCTCTCTGCTGACGACACTCGCCGGCAACAGCTATCAGGAAGACGTGCTGGGTGCGATGGGCTCGCTCTCCACCCGGGGAGCAGCAGCCTTCAATGCCACTCATCCTGCTGGTGTGCCGGCAACGGCCTGTGGTGAAGGCTCATACAGCGTGAACGGCATGCGCATGTATTCCTGGAGCGGCACGTCCCCGACCACCAATATCCTGGATGTGACCGATGTGCTGTTTGGCACCACCAGCCTGGCTTTCCTGGGCAAGGAGGCGAACGACGGTCTGGTGGGTCGCTGCAGCAGCCATTTCGGTCAGGTCTTGCGTGACAACTATCCCTGGAATCACGGAGATGAAATCAATCACTTGTTTGGTCTGCGCGGCCTGTTTACTACCGATCCAAAGTCGGTCTACCGCCAGCATGCCAACCGCCTCAAGCAGGTTGGCCTCTGATCGCATTCTGTGAGAAAAAGTGTCAGGGCATGAAAAAAGCGGCTTAGGCCGCTTTTTTCATGGTTGCCCCAAGGATTTCCCGACAATAAAAACAAGGAGGCAGGGAATGAGCAAAAAAATTGTGGCCATGGTGGTCGTTGCCGTGCTGGCAGTGGCCGGTCTTGCTTACTGGTTGGCGGGTCGCAACGACCCCAAAGGCGCCGACGGTGGTGAGGCCGGGGTGGTCGCTTCCGGTGCCGACGGCATGGTCGGCGGGCGCGTCGACCCGGCCACTTTAGTGACCGGACTGGAGTCGATGCCGGCCTCGCTCCGGGATACCGAAGTGGATGGTGAACTCGAGGTGGACGCCGCCGGTCGCCTGAAGATCACCAACGGCATCCGCCGCATGTTTGATTACTTTCTCTCTGCAACCGGTGAAGAGTCGCTGGAGACCATCCTGGCCCGAATCAGGGCATATATCCGGCTCAAGTTGCCGTCGGGTCCGGCCGCCGAGGCTGAGCGCCTGCTGGATGCCTATATCGCGTACAAGAAAGGATTGGACGGCATCCAGCAGGTGGCTCCGCCATCCAGCGGACAGATGGACTTGCAGGCTGTCAGGTACCAGATGCAGCAGGTGAGTGCGCTGCGCACCCGGTATTTCAGTCCTGAGGTTATCACCGCGTTTTTTGGCGATGAGGACGCGTATGACCAGTACACGCTCTCCCGGCTGGACATCCTGCAGAATCGCCAGCTGACGCCGGCCGTCCGGGCGGAGCAGTTGGCAGCACTGGAGCAGCAGTTGCCGCCGGCATTGCAGGAGTCAATGAAGGCCATTAACCAGTACCAGAACCTGCAGGCGCTGACAGAGGACTGGCAGAAGCGCAGTGGCTCCCCGGCCGAGTTGCGTCAGATTCGGGAGAATCTGGTGGGTGCAGAGGCGGCGGATCGTCTTGAGAATCTCGACCGGGAGCGTACTCAATGGAGCCAGCGCATCAATGCGTGGTTGGTCGAGCGCTCCGCTATCCTGTCGAATGCGGCGCTGGGGCAGCAGGATCGTGAGGCCCAGGTGGTGGCAACACGCCAGCAGCGTTTTGATGCCACGGAAATCCTCCGCGTCGAGTCGCTGGAAAGGATGCACGACCGTGGCGAGCGTTTGCCCTGAGTCGGGCTCTTGCGGAGGGTTGCAGTGTTCGGGAGCGCAAACCCGCTAAAGCTGAAAAGGCGCCAAGGGAGAGTTCCGCTGGCGCCTTTTCTGTTGGGTGTCGGACGATTGGCCGGCTGATCCGGCAGTCACCATCTGTGGTGGCCGGCTCTATCAAAAGCGCCAGTGTTCCAGTCGCAGGCCTTGTGCGTCAGCGATACCGGTAACGGCTTCGCCGACGTCGTCGCGCCAGTCCCCCAGTACCATCCGGCGCCCGTATTCTCCGTCGATATCCAGTTCATGAACATCGGGGCGGTGGGTATGGCCATGCAGGAGCGTGGTCACCCCAGCCTGCCGCATGACATGCACCACGTCCTCCGGCGTCACATCCATGATGTTTTCCGGCTTGTTGGAGTTCATGGCCTTGCTCTGCATGCGCCACATGCCGGCAATCATCAGACGCTGATCCAGCGGCTTTTCCAGCATCATTTGTTGCCAGGCCGGATCACGGCTCTGGGCACGGAAGGCCATGTACTTCTCGTCACGGGTACAGAGCTGGTCTCCATGCATGACCAGCAGACGCTGGCCTTCGGCATCAATGACCTGGCTGTCGGGCAGCAGCGTGCCGCCGGTGGCCTCGGCAAAAGCCCGGCCCAGCAGGAAGTCCCGGTTGCCATGCACGAAAAACAGGCGGGTACCGTTGTCGCTCAGCGCGCGGAAGGCCTCAATCACCGTGTTGTTGTAGTCGTCACGATGGTCGTCACCCACCCAGGCCTCGAACAGGTCACCCAGTACATACAGGGCGGTAGCCCCTTTGGCCTGCTCCAGATAGCGCAGGAAACCCTGAGTGACCCGCGGCAGGTCGGGCGACAGGTGCAGATCGGAAATGAAGAGGGTACGGGACATGATGGAACGGGGCAGGACGAGTCCTGCCCCTCAGCCTCACTCGCTGACGACTTCGGCAGATTCGACGACCACCGCCTTCAGCGGTACATCGGAGTGGTGGCCGGAACGGCCGGTCGGTACCTTCTTGATGGCATTGATCACGTCCAGACCTTCGGTGACTTTACCGAACACGGCGTAGCCCCAGCCCTGGACCGACTTGCCGGAGTGGTTCAGGAAGTCGTTGTTCTTCACGTTGATGAAGAACTGGGCAGAGGCCGAGTGCGGGTCCTGGGTACGGGCCATGGCGATGGTGCCCTCGGTATTCTTCAGGCCGTTGTCGGCTTCGTTCTCGATGGGAGCATTGGTCGGCTTCTGGGTCATGTCGGCGTCAAAGCCGCCGCCCTGGATCATGAAGCCGTCAATGACACGGTGGAAAATGGTGCCGTTGTAGTGGCCGCTCTTCACGTAGCTGATGAAGTTGGCAACGGTCTTCGGGGCCTTGACGGCATCCAGTTCCAGAACGATACGGCCGTGATTGGTGTTCAGGGCGACGACGGGCATGATGGATTTCCTTTGTAAATCAGGCCTTTCGGCCACGGTTAAATGGTGCGTCCCGGTTGAGAGGGGCAGGCGGCGAGGGTAGACTCCCGCTTTTGCCGAGCCCGACCGGGCACCGGACGGTCCGCTATGATAGGCGGCACGTTCCGCCCTGTCATGCCTCTATCGACGGGCCATGCCCCCAGCGACACATCAGACCATGATCGAACCCAGAGATTTCATCCGCAGCCAGGTGGTCGACGACCTGGCCTCCGGCAAGCACGAGAAAGTCATTACCCGCTTCCCGCCGGAGCCCAATGGCTACCTCCACATTGGCCATGCCAAATCCATCTGCCTCAACTTCGGGGTGGCCGAGGAGGCCGACGGCGCGTGCAACCTGCGTTTCGACGACACCAATCCGGAGAAAGAGTCCCAGGAATACATCGACGCCATCAAGCGCGATGTCGAATGGCTGGGCTTCAAGTGGGCTGGCGATGTGCGCTACGCCTCGGATTACTTCGATGTGCTCCATGATTATGCGGTGGAGCTGATCAAGCGCGGCAAGGCCTATGTGGACTCGCAGAATGCCGAAGAGATGCGCGCCAACCGTGGTACGTTGTCCGAGCCCGGCAAGAATTCCCCGTATCGCGACCGCAGTGTCGAGGAAAACCTCGATCTTTTCGCGAAGATGCGGGCTGGCAAGTTCGATGAAGGCAGCTGCATCCTGCGCGCGAAAATCGATATGGCCTCCGGCAACATCAACCTGCGTGATCCGGCCATCTACCGCATCCGCAAGATCGCGCATCACCAGACCGGAGACAAATGGTGCATCTACCCGATGTACGATTACACCCATCCGATTTCCGATGCGCTCGAGTTCATTACCCACTCGCTCTGCACACTTGAATTCGAAGATCACCGTCCGTTCTATGATTGGCTGCTCGACGAGCTGGCGGATGTACTACCGCAGCCGGGAAGTGTGGTCGATGTCTGGAAGAAAGCCGGTGCAGCCGCAGGTACAGACCAGCGTTTGCCGCATCCGCAGCAGATCGAGTTCGCACGTCTCAACATCAACTACACCGTCACCAGCAAGCGCAAGCTCAAGCAACTGGTGGACGAGCAGCTGGTGCATGGTTGGGACGATCCGCGCATGCCCACCATTTCCGGCATGCGCCGTCGGGGCTACTCACCGGAGTCACTGCGCGAGTTTTGCAAGCGTATCGGCGTGACCAAGAGCGATGGCGTGGTCGACGTCGGCATGCTCGAGTTCTGTGTGCGCGAGCATCTGGAAAATACCGCGCCCCGCGCCATGGCCGTGCTGCGCCCGCTCAAGGTGGTGCTCACGAATTACCCGGAAGGGCAGGTTGAGGAAATCCGCGCCGCCCGCCATCCGAATCTGCCCGAGATGGGCGATCGCGTGATTCCCTTCTCGCGCGAGATTTTCATTGATCGCGCCGACTTCGAGGAAGTGCCGCCCAAGGGCTTCAAGCGACTGGTTTCGGGCGGCGAAGTACGTCTGCGCAATGCCTACATCATCAAGTGCGATGAAGTGGTGAAGAATGACGCAGGCGACATCGTCGAGCTGCGTTGCTCCTGCGATCTGGACACCCTTGGCAAGAATCCCGAAGACCGCAAGGTGAAGGGTGTGATTCACTGGGTGTCCGCCGACAAGGGTATTCCGGCAGAAATACGTCTCTATGAGCGCCTCTTTACCGACGCCGCACCGGATCGCGGAGATGTCGACTTCAAGACCTTCATTAACCCGCAGGCGCTGGAAGTGGTACAGGCCGTCATAGAGCCGTCCCTCGCTAGTGCCCAACCGGAAGAGCGTTTCCAGTTCGAGCGTGAAGGCTATTTCTGCGTTGACCTGCGCGACAGCCAGCCCGGCAAGCCCGTGTTCAATCGCACGGTAGGCTTGCGTGATTCCTGGAAGCCGGGAGCCTGATCATGCTGGTCATCCACAACTCCGAAACCAAGCAAAAAGAGCCGTTCAAGCCCATCCATGAGGGCGAAGTGCGCATGTATGTCTGCGGCATGACCGTGTACGACTACTGCCATATCGGCCATGCCCGTGTGCTGGTGTCCTTCGACGTCGTCACGCGCTGGTTGCGCCAGTCCGGTTGGAAAGTCACCTATGTCCGCAATATCACGGACATCGACGACAAGATCATCAAGCGCGCCAATGAAAACGGTGAGGACTTCCATGCCCTCACCGAGCGCTTCATCTCGGCCATGAACGAGGACGCCGACGCCCTGGGCGTGATCCGTCCGGATACCGAGCCCAAGGCCACGGAGTACGTCGACCAGATCATCAGCATGGTGCAAACGCTGATTGCCAAAGGGCATGCCTATCCGGCCAGCAATGGCGACGTCTATTACGACGTGTCATCGTTCAAGCCCTATGGTCGCCTGTCCAAGCGTAATCTGGACGACCTGCAGGCCGGTGCCCGTGTCGAGATCGACGAGATCAAGACCGACCCTCTCGACTTTGTGTTGTGGAAAGCCGCCAAGCCGGGTGAGCCGTCCTGGGATTCTCCCTGGGGCAAGGGGCGTCCGGGCTGGCATATCGAATGCTCGGCCATGTCCACTTGCTGTTTGGGTAATCACTTCGATATTCACGGTGGTGGCGGCGACTTGCAGTTCCCCCACCATGAGAACGAGATTGCACAGAGCGAAGGTGCCACCGGCGAGCAGTACGTCAATACGTGGATGCATGTCGGTTTCGTACAGGTGAACGAAGAGAAGATGTCCAAGTCACTGGGCAACTTCTTCACCATCCGTGATGTGCTCAAGCATTACCAGCCGGAAGTGCTGCGCTATTTCATCATCGCCAGCCATTACCGCAGCCCGCTCAACTATTCGGATGACGCCCTGGACAATGCCAAGGCATCGCTGGAGCGCTTTTATTCCACACTGAACGGCCTGAAGCTGGACGGGGCAACCGAGCCCGCGGCAGCAGCAGATATCGAGGCTCGTTTCACCTCGGCCATGAATGACGATTTCAATACCCCCGAAGCCCTGGCGGTATTGTTTGAAGTTGCGCGTGAAGTGAATCGCCTGGTCAAGGCAGAAAAGACGGAAGAAGCGGCGCAGTTCGGCGTGCTGCTCAGGCGGTTGGGCGGCGTGCTCGGTGTGCTGCAGCAGGATCCGGATACGTTCCGTCAGGGTGGTGCCAGTGATGCCGGCTTCGTGGCAGAAGTGGAAGCCGCTATCGCCGCGATTGGTGAGGCTCGCAAGAACAAGGACTTCGCTACCTCGGACCGGCTGCGCGACCAGCTCAAGGAGCAGGGCGTTATCGTCGAGTTCACCCGCGAAGGCATCAAATGGCGTAAAGCCGACTGATGATTGTTTTTTGCTGCAGATGAGCAAATGTACAAAAGGCCGTGTCATGCACGGCCTTTTGTTTTCTGGCTATTATTTCCGCTCGGACCGATCGGCTGGCGAGCAGGCTCTTGCCCACGCTGCGTCCTGCTCTTCCGGTGTCAGCGTGAGTTTGCGCATGACCGGCTTTCCCTCCTGGAAGCAGATCAGCTCGCCACTGGCCAGTGCCGTCCACGTCTCGTCATCGGTCAGGGGCTCGGTTGCAATCACGGCCACCCGGTCTCCCGGAGATGTGTGCTGTGAAAAATCGATGTCCATGTCGGTGTCGACCAGATGCGCCTTGCTGAAGGGCCACTCCCTCACCACGTACTGAAGCCGTGTGGTGGCATAGGCAAACAGTGCCTGTCCGTTCGACAGGAGGATGTTGAAGGTGCCATGCCGGCACAGTGTCACGGCCATTTCGGCCAAGGCCTCAAACAGCGTCTCGGTGGAGGGAGGGGTGTTGCCAAAGCGTGCTCTCAGCCCCTCAAGCAAATAGCAGAAGGCCAGCTCGCTGTCTGTTGTCCCCACGGGCTGGTACTGACCAGTGAGTGCCGGAGAAAAACCCTCCAGATGGCCATTATGGGCAAAAATCCAGTGCCGCCCCCAGAGCTCCCGCTGGAAAGGGTGGCAGTTCTCCAGTTCGATCCGTCCCTGGGTGGCCTTCCGGATATGCGCAATCACATTGCGCGACTTGATCGGGCAGTTCTTCACCAATCGCGCGATGGCGGAGGTGGCGGCGGATTCATGGTCAATGAACAGGCGGCAGGCCTTGTCCTCGAAGAAGGCAATTCCCCAGCCGTCCGCATGGTGGTCGGTGTCGCCCCCGCGGGCTGCAAAGCCGGTGAAAGAAAAGGTGATGTCGGTGGGGGTGGCACAGTTCATGCCGAGTAACTGGCACATGGCGTTCCTGGGGGTGGGGTTGACCAAGCTTCAGGATAACCGTGATCGGCCAGCTTTTGTCAGGCCCGTTTTTTCTACGTATCATGCGCTTTCCGGCGCTACGGCGTCACCCAAGTCGGGCCCATGGACATTCTTCTTATCCTGCTGTTGATCCTGATCAATGGCGTGTTCGCGATGTCGGAAATCGCCATCGTCTCCTCCCGCCGCATCCGTTTGCAGCAACGGGCAGAGGAGGGCGATATCGGTGCCCGGGCGGCCCTGGCCCTGTCTGAACATCCCACCCGGTTTCTCTCCACGGTACAGATCGGCATTACCATGATCGGGGTCTTGAGTGGTGCCTTTGGCGAAGCCGCCATTACCCAGCGCCTGGTTCCCTTCTTTGCTGGCATTGAGTGGCTCGCCCCTTATGCCAGGCCGCTGGCTACGGGGTGCATGGTGGTCATGATTACCTATGTCTCCATCGTGATTGGTGAGCTTGTGCCCAAGCGCATCGGCATGCATTCGCCCGAGCGCATTGCGCGCGTCATTGCGCCAATCATGCAGGGTCTTGCCTGGTTGACCATGCCAGTGGTGACGTTGCTGACGCGTTCCACTGATTTCCTGCTGGCGGTCTTGCGTGTCCGGCAGCGCACTGACAATGCCGTGACCCATGAAGAGATCAAGGGATTGGTTGCCGAGGGGACCGAGTCAGGGGTGTTCGAAAAAGCCGAGCAGGATCTGATCGAAAACGTCATGCGGCTTGACTACTACCAGCTCGGGCAGGTGATGACGGCACGTGCGGATGTCATCGGTGTTGATCTGCAGGATTCGCCTGAGGAGCAGCAGTCCGTCATGCTGTCGGCGCGCCACAGCTATTTGCCGGTCTTCAACGGGGGGATCGATGATGTAGTCGGCGTGGTGGCCGTGCACGACCTTTTCGCCCAACGACTGGCGCAGCAGCCGCTGGATATCCAGTCCGTCATGCAGTTTCCCGTGTTCGTCCCCGCGTCGATTTCACCACTCACCTTGCTCGATACCTTTCGTGAGCGCCGGCAGCACATTGCGTTGGTGGTGGACGAATACGGCAGCGTGCAAGGCCTCGTCACCCTGAAGGACATCATGGATGCCCTGGTGGGGGAAATGAGCACCCAGGACGCCGCCGAGCCTGATCCGGACATCGTGTTGCGCGAGGATGGCAGTTACCTGCTGGACGGCTCGCTGTCCATGGAGCGCTTCCGCGCCTTGTTTCCGGTCGAGCTGGCCGGAGTGGAGGAAGGCGGTCGTGATTACCAGACCCTGGCTGGCCTGGTGTTGTTCTTGCGGGGGCATGTGCCGGATACGGGCGAGAAATTTGACTGGTCCGGCCTGCATATCGAAGTGATCGACATGGACAGGCGCCGCATCGACAAACTGCTGGTCATGCGCTCGCGACAGGGCGATGCTGCCACCAGTTAATACGCACGAAAAAGCCCGCATCAGCGGGCTTTTTCGTGGCGCGTGGCATTGCCTCATCCAATCAGCTTTTCGCCTGCCTCGACCGTTTGTGTCATCAGCGTGGCGATGGTCATGGGGCCGACTCCGCCCGGCACTGGCGTCCAGGCGCTGGCACGGTCTTTGACGGCGGCGAGCTCGATATCGCCCACGCCGCCCGGGTGGTAGCCGGCGTCGACCACCACGGCACCATCCTTGATCCATTCGCCCTTGATGAACTCCGGCTTGCCCACAGCGCCCACCACGATGTCCGCCTGACGGATGAGGTCCGGCAGGTTCTGGGTACGGGAATGGCAGATGGTCACGGTGCAGTCGGCTGCCAGCAGCATCAGGGCCATGGGCTTGCCCAGGATGGGGCTGCGGCCCACAACCACGGCATGCCTGCCTGACAAGGGAATATTGTAAGACCTGAGAATCGTCATGATCCCCGCTGGAGTGGCCGAGCCATAGGCGGCTTCACCCATGCTCATGCGGCCAAATCCCAGGCAGGTGACGCCATCGACATCCTTTTCCAGGGCAATCGCGTCAAAGCAGGCGCGTTCGTCAATCTGGTGGGGGACGGGGTGCTGCAACAGGATGCCGTGCACATCAGGATTGGCATTCAGGCGGGCAATCTCGGCCAAAAGTTCCTCCGTGGTCGTATTGTCAGGCATTTCCACCTTGAGCGATTCCATCCCGACACGGCTGCAGGCGTTGCCCTTCATCTTTACATACGTTGCTGAGGCAGGGTCGGCGCCAACGAGGATCGTCGCCAGGATGGGTGTGCGGCCGCTGCGGGCCTTGATGGCGGCCACACGGGTAGCCAGCCGGGCTTCGATCTGGGTAGCAAGCTGTTTGCCATCAAGCACTAACGCGGTCATTAATCACGGTCTCCGGAGGGTCCAAGGCGGCGCGCATTCTCGCACGAGCCGGCATGCCCCACCAAACGCCGATTTGCCCAAACAATCGCCAACCCCCTGAAAATGCCTGAAAAAACCGCTTTCCGTGCGTTGACGAGGGTAGGGGGCATCAGTATGATGCGCCCTCGCATTGAGGCGAGCCGGAAACGGTGTTGTTGAATGAAGCGGGGCGTAGCGCAGCCCGGTAGCGCGTCTGCTTTGGGAGCAGAATGTCGTAGGTTCAAATCCTACCGTCCCGACCAGCTTTGCTCAGCATGCAGTAGTGCCCTCAGGTTTGATCTGCGCCCGTAGCTCAGGTGGATAGAGCACCCGCCTTCTAAGCGGGTGGTCGCGGGTTCGAATCCTGCCGGGCGCGCCATCCTCGGTGTGAAGACAGTGGTGGCCGTAGCTCAGTTGGTAGAGTCCCGGATTGTGATTCCGGCTGTCGTGGGTTCGAGTCCCATCGGCCACCCCATCATTACGATGTATTTGCAAAAACCGTTTGATTTGGTCGCTGTGAATACGTAATATGCGCGCCGCGCTGGATGCGCAGTAACAAGAATTTGGGTCGTTAGCTCAGCTGGTAGAGCAGTGGACTCTTAATCCATTGGTCGTAGGTTCGATCCCTACACGACCCACCAAATTCAGAGTGGTAATAAAAAAGGCGCCTTGATGGCGCCTTTTTTATTACCCTCGATTTTCCTCATGGATTCAGGGTGGGGCATTGTCGGTCCGGACGGCTTTTCTTCTCGCCCCCATTCCTTATAATGCCCCTCTTTTCGCGATATACCGGGCGACGGCGAGTCGGCTCCGGCCTTACAGAACAGAGGACGCCATGCAAGTTTCCGTTGAGACCACTTCCACCCTTGAACGCCGCATGACCATCACCGTGCCTGCGGCCCGCGTGGACAGCGCAGTCAACGACCGCATCAACCAGACCGCCCGTACCATCCGTATGGACGGTTTTCGTCCTGGCAAGGTTCCGGTCGCCGTCATCAAGAAGCGGTTCGGTTCCAGCATTCGCCAGGAAGCCCTGGGCGACCTGATTCGCGATTGCTTCTACGAGGCCGTGACGAACCAGCAGCTGAATCCGGCCGGCATGCCGACCATTGAGTCCATCAAGGACGAGGGCAGTGCGGAAGTGGCATTCGTTGCCAGTTTCGAAGTCTTCCCGGAAATCACCCTGGGCAGCTTTGCCGGCATCAAGGTCGAGCGTCCGGTTGCCGAAGTGAACGATGCCGACGTCGAGAAGATGATCGACACCCTGCGCCGCCAGCGCGCCACGTGGGAAGAAACTGCCGATGGCGCCAAGGACGGGGATCGTCTGGACGTTGATTTCGAAGGCTCGGTGGACGGTGAAGTGTTCGAAGGCGGCACGGCCAAGGGCTTCGCCATCGTGATTGGCTCCAAGCGCATGATTCCGGGCTTCGAAGAAGGCCTGATTGGTGCCAAAGCCGGTGAGGAGCGTACCCTGAACGTGACCTTCCCCGAGGACTACCAGGCAGAAGCCCTGAAGGGCAAGGCCGCTGTGTTCAAGGTCAAGGTCAACAAGGTGCAGACCCCGATCCTGGCTGAACTGAACGACGAGTTCGTCAAGGCCTTCGGCGTGACCGAGGGTGGTGTCGAGAAATTCCGTGCCGATGTACGCAAGAACATGGAGCGCGAGCTCAAGCAGGGCATCAAGAACAACATCAAGGGCCAGGTGCTGGAAGGTCTGGTGACCACCCAGAATGTTGATGTGCCCAAAGCCATGATTACCAATGAAATCCAGCGCCTGCGCGAAAACATGATGCGCCAGTTTGGTGGCAACGCCAAAAACATCAACCCGTCCATGCTGCCGGACGAGCTGTTTGCCGAACAGGCCAAGCGGGCCGCCGCCCTGGGGTTGCTGGTGGGCGAGATCATCAAGTCGTCTGAACTCAAGGTTGACGCCAATCGCGTGCGGGCCCTGATCGAAGAAATTGCCGAAAGTTATGAAACGCCTGCCGATGTGGTTAATTGGTACTATGGCAACAAGGAACAGCTCCAGCAGGTGGAGTCCGTAGTGCTGGAAGACCAGGTCGTGGATCACGTCTTGTCCCAGTCCCAGGTGTCGGACAAGCCCTGTGGCTATGAAGACGTGCTGCGTCCCCAGCAGGGTTGATCCTGCTTCCCGTTTCCGGCGGCTTCGGCCGCCGGGACACACATGTGGCCTTGACCACAGCGCCTCTCTCTCCGACACTCGTTGACGTGACATACACGGCCCCGCCGGCTCTACCAGAGCCACGGGATCTATCGGACAGTCGTCTTCAAGGAAACAGCATGACCTACGTCATTCCTCCCCATGCCGGGAACGTACAGCCCCAGAGTCTTGGCCTGGTGCCGATGGTGGTTGAGCAGTCTGCCCGCGGTGAGCGTGCCTTTGACATTTACTCGCGCCTGCTGAAAGAGCGCGTGATTTTTATCGTGGGTCCCATCGAGGACCAGATGGCCAACCTGGTGGTGGCTCAGTTGCTGTTTCTGGAATCCGAAAATCCGGACAAGGACATCCACCTGTACATCAACTCGCCGGGCGGGTCGGTGACGGCAGGAATGTCGATCTACGACACCATGCAATTCATCAAGCCTGATGTTTCAACCATCTGCGTGGGACAGGCCGCTTCCATGGGGGCGTTCCTGCTGGCCGCCGGCAAGAACGGCAAGCGTTACTGTCTGCCCAACTCCCGCGTGATGATTCATCAGCCGCTGGGTGGCTTCCAGGGCCAGGCATCGGACATCGCCATCCATGCCCAGGAAATCCTGAAGATCAAGGGGCGCCTGAACGATCTGCTGGCCTACCACACCGGGCAGCCGCTGGAGCAGATCGAGAAGGATACCGATCGCGATAATTTCATGAGCGCTGTTGATGCCCAGGCCTACGGCCTCATTGACACCGTGCTGGAGAAGCGCCCCTGAGGCGCTTCGGGACTTGAAGAGGTAGTGATATGACCGATGAGCGCAAGAGCGACAACAAGCCGTTGTTCTGCTCGTTTTGCAGCAAGACCCAGCATGAGGTGACCAAGCTCATCGCCGGGCCTTCTTCGGTGTATATCTGCAATGAATGTGTCGATCTTTGCAACGACATCATTCGTGAGGAAATGCCGGCTGAAGGCCATGACAAGGCGGGCGAGCGCCTGCCGACCCCGCACGAGATCAAGCACACCCTGGACGAGTATGTCATCGGCCAGGACAAGGCCAAGAAGGTGCTGGCGGTTGCGGTATACAACCATTACAAGCGCCTGCGGGCCGGCATGAAGCGGGCGGCGGGTGGTAAGGGAGGGCCGGAAGTCGAGCTCTCCAAGAGCAACATCCTGCTGATCGGCCCGACCGGCTCCGGCAAGACGTTGCTGGCGGAAACGCTGGCGCGACTGCTCAATGTGCCCTTCACCATTGCCGACGCCACCACGCTGACCGAAGCCGGTTACGTGGGCGAGGACGTGGAAAACATCATCCAGAAGCTGTTGCAGAAGTGCGACTACGATGTCGAGAAAGCCCAGAACGGCATTGTCTACATCGATGAAATCGACAAGATTTCGCGCAAATCCGACAACCCTTCCATCACGCGTGACGTGTCTGGCGAGGGCGTACAGCAGGCGTTGCTCAAGCTGATCGAAGGGACGGTGGCTTCGGTGCCCCCTCAGGGCGGTCGCAAGCATCCACAGCAGGAGTTCCTGCAGGTCGATACATCCAACATCCTGTTCGTTTGCGGCGGTGCGTTTGCCGGCCTGGACAAGGTTATTCGTAACCGCTCGGAGCAAGGTGGCATCGGCTTCAACGCCACGGTGAAGAGCAAGGACGAGTCCAAGGGTGTGGGAGAAGTGTTCAAGGAGGTGGAGCCTGAGGACCTGATCAAGTTCGGCCTGATTCCCGAGTTCATCGGTCGTCTGCCGGTGATTGCGACACTGGAAGAGCTGAGTGAGGAGGCGCTGATGCAGATCCTCACCGAGCCAAAGAACGCGCTTACCAAGCAGTACCAGAAGCTGTTCAACATGGAAGGGGTGGATCTGGAGTTCCGTCAGGAAGCCCTTCGTGCCGTTGCGCATCGCGCCATGGAGCGCAAGACCGGCGCCCGTGGCCTGCGCTCCATCCTGGAAGGCGTGCTGCTGGGTACCATGTATGACCTTCCGTCGAAGGAGGGGGTGTCCCGCGTGGTGGTCGACGAGAAGACCATTACGGGCGATGCCGAGCCCTTGCTCATCTACGAAAATCCCGAGCCCGCCCCCAAGGCCATGCCGGAATAAGCGTGATAGCCGACTGGCGAGAAAATGAGCAAACGCTGAAAAAAGGGCCCAAAAGGCCCTTTTTTCATGCCATAACCCGCGTTTTTACGGGACTACCCTTGTAATTGGCGGATGCATCCCTCAAACATTAGCTAGATTTCAATGGCGGGTCTGCCTTGGTTCCGGCAATCGTCGACCCCGACTTCTGAGAGGATGATGTCACATGCATCACGAAAACCAGCTTCTGGACATGCCCCTCCTGCCCCTGCGGGATGTTGTCATTTTCCCACATATGGTCATTCCCCTGTTCGTGGGGCGAGAAAAGTCCATCAATGCCCTGGAAGCTGCGATGGCGGCTGGCAAGCAGATTTTCCTCGTCTCACAGAAGGACGCCGCCGACGACGATCCCCAGCAGGCCGGCCTGTATGAGACGGGGACGGTATCGTCCATCCTGCAGCTGCTCAAGTTGCCTGACGGCACCGTCAAGGTGCTCGTTGAAGGCGGATTCCGGGCGCGCATGGACAGTGTCACCGATACCGGGCACTACCTGATGGCAACGGTCAGCGAGATTGCGGCGGCCCGCCTGCGCGACAGCGAGTCCGAAGTGCTGGCGCGTACATTGATCAACCAGTTTGACCAGTACGTGAAGCTGTCGCGCAAGGTGGCGCCCGAAGTGCTGACATCGGTGTCGTCCATCGAGGAGCCGTCTCGCCTGGCCGACACCATTGCCACGCACTTGTCGCTCAAGGTAGACGAAAAGCAGCAACTGCTGGAGAGCAACGACATTCATGCGCGCATCGAACAGCTCATGACCTTCATGGAGTCTGAAATCGACATCCTGAAGGTGGAGAAGCGCATTCGTGGCCGCGTCAAGAAACAGATGGAAAAGAGCCAGCGCGAGTACTACCTGAACGAGCAGATGAAGGCCATCCAGAAAGAACTCGGCGACATGGGTGGCGAGGGCGAGAACGAGTTGGCCGAAATGGAGGGCCGGATCGAGAAGGCCGGCATGCCGGCCGAAGCCCGCAAGAAAGTGGATGCCGAGCTCAAGAAGCTCAAGATGATGTCGCCGATGTCGGCGGAGGCAACGGTTGTTCGCGGCTACATCGACTGGATGCTGGGCGTGCCGTGGAAAAAGCGCAGCAAGATCCGCATCGACCTGAAGAAGGCGCGTGAAATCCTGGATGCCGACCACTATGGCCTGGAAGAGGTCAAGGAACGCATTCTCGAGTACCTGGCTGTGCAGTCCCGCGTCAAGAAATTGCAGGGCCCGGTGCTGTGCCTGGTAGGACCGCCCGGTGTCGGCAAGACCTCGCTCGGGCAGAGCATTGCGAAGTCCACCAACCGCGAGTTCGTGCGCATGGCGTTGGGGGGCGTGCGTGACGAGGCCGAAGTCCGTGGCCACCGTCGTACCTACATCGGCTCCATGCCCGGCAAACTGATCCAGAAGCTGTCCAAGGTGGGCGTGAAGAATCCGCTGTTCCTGCTGGACGAGATCGACAAGATGGGCGTGGACATGCGGGGTGATCCCGCCTCGGCCCTGCTGGAGGTCCTGGACCCCGAGCAGAACAGCACCTTTAACGATCATTACCTGGAGGTGGATTACGACCTCTCGGAGGTCATGTTCATTTGTACCGCCAACTCCATGAACATACCCGCACCCTTGATGGACCGCATGGAGATCATTCGTCTGCCTGGCTACACCGAGGCGGAGAAGATCAATATTGCCCGGCAGTACCTGGTGCCGCGGCAGATCGAAGGTGCCGGCCTTAAGGAAGGGGAGGTTGCCATCACGGATGAGGCCATTCGTGACCTGGTTCGCTACTACACCCGCGAGGCCGGGGTGCGTGGCCTGGAGCGCGAGATCGCCAAGGTCTGCCGCAAGGTGGTGAAGGAAGCGGTCATGGGGGGGGGCAAGCGCAAGGTTGTGGTGACTCCCGAGCAACTGGAGGAATACTCCGGGGTGCGCAAGTTCAACTATGGCAAGGCAGAGGAAAAAGACCAGATCGGCCAGGTGACCGGCCTGGCCTGGACCCAGGTGGGCGGTGAGTTGCTGACCATCGAAGCGGTGGCCGTGCCAGGCAAGGGGCGCCATACCAAGACCGGTTCGCTGGGCGATGTCATGCAGGAGTCCATCACGGCCGCGCTGACGGTGGTGCGTTCGCGGTCACGCTTGCTGGGCATTCCGGTGGATTTCCACGAAAACAATGACATCCACATCCATATTCCGGAAGGCGCCACGCCGAAAGACGGCCCGAGCGCCGGTATTGGCATGTGCACGGCCATTGTGTCGGTGCTGACCGGTATTCCGGTGCGCGCCGACGTGGCCATGACTGGTGAAATCACGCTGCGTGGGCAGGTCTTGCCGATCGGCGGATTGAAGGAGAAGTTGCTGGCGGCGCACCGCGGCGGCATCAAGACGGTTATTATCCCGGATGAAAATGTTCGTGATCTCAAGGAGATACCGGACAATATCAAACAGGATCTCACCATTCGCAGCGTGAAGTGGATTGACGAGGTGTTGGCCATCGCATTGGTGCGCATGCCTGAGGCACTGCCGGAAACGGCCGTTGCCGAGGTAGTGGTCAAGAAGGACGACAAGGACAGCGAAGGCCGGCCCAGCCGGCACTGATCCGCCGCTGTCCACCCGTAACGGGAATCCGTTCACAAAAATGGCCTGAAAAGCCGGCGCATCAAGCGATGCCTCGGCTTGACCCCCCGGGGGGCGGTTGTTATAAATGCTCCCTCATTTTGCGGCCTGCGTTTTCTTCGCCGCGCTGTGATACAGATTTCTACGATAAATGGATCCGATAACAAGGGGATTGACGTGAACAAATCCGAACTCATTGATGCCATCGCCGCCAGCGCCGATATCACCAAGGCTGATGCTGGTCGTGCGCTGGACGCCGCCGTTGAGGCTATTACCAATGCACTCAAGGCTGGCGATCAGGTCACCCTGGTCGGCTTTGGTACCTTCCAGGTCAAGGAGCGCGCCGAGCGTACCGGTCGCAATCCTCGCACTGGCGACAACATCAAGATCGCGGCCTCCAAGGTGCCGGGCTTCAAGGCCGGTAAGGGTCTGAAGGACGCCGTCAACTGATTGACGGGTGCATGCGACACGGTAGTCACGGTTGTGATGCACCAGAAACACCAGCGCGCCTGTCAACGGCGCGCTTTTTTTTGTAGTGGTTCATGCTTCATGAGGAATCCAGATGGAAGGCTTTCGTAACCTGGTGAAGGGTTGGCTTGGCAAGGTGCTGCTCGTCATCCTGATCGTGCCCTTCGCCATTGTCGGCGTGGAGTCCTATTTCGCCGGTGGCAGTCGCGTCGTGGTGGCCAAGGTCAATGGCGACAAGATTCATCAGACAGAGCTGGACCCGATGGTTGAACGCCAGCGCCAGCAGATGATGGCGCAGGTGGCCGAGCAGGGCGGAGACCCGGCGCAGATCGACGTGCCGGCACTTCGCAAGCAGGTGCTGGAGGGCATGATCAGCCGTCTGCTGCTCACGCAGGCCTCCCGCAAGGCGGGTTACCTGATTTCCGACGAAATGGTCGTCCGTTTGATTCGTGAAGTGCCTGCCTTCCAGGAAGATGGCAAGTTCAGTCAGTCGCGTTACGAAATGATGCTGCGCAACATCGGCGAAGATCCGGCCTCCTATCCGGCCAAGGCCAAGGAAGAACTGGCCTACTCGATGATGATTGCCGGGCTGGGCCAGAGTGCGTTCGTGACGCGGGCCGAGCTGGAGCGCCTGGCAGCCCTAGAAGCCCAGAAGCGAGACATTCATTACGCCTTGGTGCCTGCGGCTCGCTTTATTGCCGATGTGGCCGTGTCCGAGGACGACATCAAGAAGTTCTACGAGGCGAATGGCAAACGCTTCACCACGGAAGAAACGGTGGCCATCGAGTACATCAGCCTGAAGCGTGACGACTTCCTGGCCAAGGCAACGGTGACCGAGGAAGAACTGCAGGCCCGTTACGACGACAAGGTCAGGGAAGCCGCGTCGAACGAGCAGCGTCAGGCGCAGCACATTCTGATCACTGTTGACGACAAGACCAGGGATGCTGATGCCCTGAAGAAGATCAAGGACGTCGAGAAGCGCGTTCGTGCCGGCGAAGACTTCGCAGCGCTGGCCAAGGAGTTTTCTCAGGACCCCGGGTCCGTCGCTAATGGTGGTGATCTTGGCTTTGCCGGTCGCGGCATGTTTGATCCGGCCTTTGAGAAGGCCCTGTTCAGCCTTGCGCAGGGCGAGGTTTCGGCTCCGGTGAAGAGCCAGTATGGCTACCACCTGATCAAGCTCAACAAGGTCCAGTCCGAGCCGGCGCCGGCGTTTGCCAGCATTCGCGCGCAGATCGAGCAGGAAGCCCGCCTGGCCAAGGCGGAAGAGATGTTTGCCGAGCAGGTGGAAAAGCTGGATGCGGCCGTCTACGAGGCAGCAGACCTGAAAGAGCCGTCTGCTGCTTTCGGGGTGACGGTGGCTAGCATCGGCCCGTTTGCCCGCAAGGGTGGCGATGGTGTAGCAGCACAGCGCAAGATCGTGGATGTCGCCTTCTCGGATGATCTGCTCAAGGATGGCAAGAACTCGCAGGCAGTTACGCTGGATGACGGCTCTACCGTGTGGCTTCGTGTCAGCCAGCATCAGCCGGCCAAGCTGCGTCCGCTGGCCGACATCAGCGGCCTGATCCGCAATGAACTAGTCATTGCCAAGGCCGGTGAAAAGTCCAAGGCTGTGGCCTTGGAAGTCACCAAGGCTCTTTCGGGTGGCGCGTCCCTCGGTGAAGTGGCGGCGAAGTTCCAGCTGAACTGGGCGAACCTGCCGGGCGCCGATCGCAGGACCCAGGTGCCGGCTGCCGACATCTTGCGCACGGCTTTCCGGTTGGATCGTCCGGCCGAGGGCAAGCTTTCGGCTGACAGTGTGGCGCTGGGTGTCGGGTATGGCGTGGTGGCTGTTAGCAAGGTGATTGATGGCTCTACCGAGATGAATCCGATGTTGAATCAGATGCGTGGCATGCTTTCCGAGAACCGCAGCCAGCAGGAGTTCCAGGATTATGTGGCGTTCCTGCGCAATGATGGTGATGTGGAAGTCCATCTGAAGGCTGGGACCGAGGCGGACGAGTAAGCTCGGGCCGTTGCCGGACGAATGAAAAAACCCGCCAGCAGGCGGGTTTTTTCATGGAAGCTGTAACGCCCGTCAGATCTGGTCGAGTGCCGGCATGGCCACTGTGTTGAATCCGCCATCCACGTAGAGGATTTCACCGCTGATGCCCGAGGCCAGGTCGGAACAGAGGAAGGCGGCGGCATTACCGACTTCTTCGATGGTGACGTTACGGCGGATGGGCGTGGCCGACTCGTTGTAGCTCAGCATCTTGCGGAAGTCCTTGATGCCGCTGGCGGCCAGCGTGCGGATGGGGCCGGCCGAGATACCGTTCACGCGAATGCCGATGGGGCCGAGGCTGGAGGCCAGATAGCGTACGTTGGCTTCAAGAGAGGCCTTGGCCAGTCCCATCACGTTATAGTTGGGGACGACGCGCTCGGAGCCTTGGTAGGTCAGGGTCAGCAACGAGCCGTTGCGGCCCTCCATCATCGGCTTGCCGGCCTTGGCCAGCGCGCCAAAGCTGAAGGAACTGATGTCATGGGCAATGCGGAAGCCTTCCCGAGTGGTGACGTCCACATAGTTTCCTTCCAGTTCGTGGCCGGGGGCATAGCCCACGGAGTGCACGATCACGTCCAGTCCGTCCCAGTGCTTGCCCAGTTCGGTGAATACGGCATCAATCTGTTCGTCGGAGGCGACATCGCAGGGAAAGGTCAGGCTGGAGCCGAAGGCTTGGGCAAAGTCCTCGACGCGCGCCTTGAGCTTGTCGTTCTGGTAGGTAAAGGCCAGTTCGGCCCCTTCACGATGCATGGCCTGGGCAATCCCGTGGGCAATCGACAGCTTGCTGGCGAGGCCTACGATCAGTACCCGCTTGCCGGTCATGAATCCCATTTCGTACTCCTGTAATCAATCCGACCCGAAGGTCGCCAGTATAGAAAGCCCTTTTGACAGAGGCGATCAAAACCGCCGTGGCTTTGCATCGATTTGTATCAGCCGTTGATGAAGGCGGCCGCCAGCAGCGTGCGCGTGTAGTCGTGCTCGGGAGCGGAGAACAAGGCCTCCGCGTCGCGGCACTCCAGCATGCGGCCATGACGCAGCACCATCACGCGATGGGCCATGGCCTTGACCACCTTGAGATCATGACTGATGAACAGGCAGGAAAATCCGAAGTCTGCCTGCAGTTGCCGCAACAGCTCGACAATCTGTTTCTGCACGGTGCGGTCCAGTGCCGACGTTGGCTCGTCCAGGACAACCAGTCGTGGCTTGAGCACCAGCGCGCGGGCGATAGCGATGCGCTGGCGCTGGCCGCCGGAGAATTCGTGGGGATAACGGTGGCGGGTGTCCGGATCCAGATGGACCGCCTTCAGCGCATCAATCACGGCCGCTTCGCGTTCCGCCGCGGCCATGCCGTGTACCTCAAGGCCTTCACCGACAATGTCCAGGATGCTCATGCGCGGGCTGAGGCTGCCGTAGGGGTCCTGGAAAACGATCTGCAGGTCGCGGCGCAGGGGCCGCATGTCTTTCTGGCTCAGGGACAGCAAGTCCCGTCCCATGAAAACCGCCGTGCCCGTGCCGGTAATAAGCCTCAGGATGGCGAGTGCCAGCGTGGTCTTGCCGGAGCCGGACTCGCCCACGATTCCCATGGTTTCCCGCTCGCGCAGGGTGAAGCTGATGTCCTCGACGGCACGGATATGGTCGTGTGCGCGCGCCAGCAGGCCGGACCGGACGGGAAACCAGACCCGCAGGTGGTTGACCGTGAGCAACTCTGATGCCCCCTCGGGCACGGGCGCGGGACTACCGTCCGGCTCCGCCCCCAGCAGGAGGCGCGAGTAGGGATGCCGGGGGGCAGTGAACAGGGCTTCTGTTGCCTCGGTCTCGACGATTTCTCCCTGTTGCATCACCGCCACCCGTTGCGCAAAGCGTCGTACCAGTGTCAGGTCATGCGAAATGAGCAGGATGGCCAGTCCCAGCTTTTCCTGAAGTTCGCGCAGCAACAGCAGGATCTGTTCCTGCAGGGTGACGTCCAGGGCAGTGGTGGGCTCGTCTGCAATGAGCAGCTCGGGATTGTTGGCCAGTGCCATGGCAATCATCACGCGTTGGCGTTGCCCGCCTGACAACTCGTGCGGATAAGCGCCGAGGCGTTTTCCGGGTTCGGGAATGCCAACCAGCGTCAGCAGTTCCAGCGTGCGCTTGCGTGCGGCATCGCGCGACAGGCCTTGATGCAGGAACAGGGTTTCATTGATCTGTCGCTCCACCGTGTGCAGGGGGTTCAGCGAGGTCATCGGCTCCTGGAAGATCATGCCGACCTTGTGCCCGCGCAGTTCGCGCAGTCGTGCATCGCTCGCGTGGGCAATGTTTTCGCCCTTGAACAGGATGTCGCCGGACACCGATGCCTGGGCTGGCAGCAGTCGCATGACCGAATGCGCCGTCAGTGATTTCCCGGATCCGGACTCGCCCACCAGCGCCAGCATTTCGCCGGCCGCTATCGAGAGGTTGACGTTGCGCACAGGGTGCGTCGTGGTGCCCTGTTGGTCGAAGCAGATGGCCAGTTGACGTATTTCAAGCACGGGACTGTTCATGTCATACCTGCTTGCGGGGGTCGAAGGCATCACGGGCCGCTTCCCCGATGAAGACCAGCAGGGTGAGCAGCAGGGCCAGGGTGACAAAGGCAGACATGCCCAGCCAGGGCGCGGTCAGGTTGTTCTTGCCTTGGGCGACCAGCTCCCCGAGGGATGCCGAGCCGGGGGGCAGACCGAACCCGAGGAAATCCAGCGAGGTCAGGATGCCGATGGCGCCGGTGAAGATGAAGGGCAGGAACGTCAGCGTGGAGACCATGGCGTTGGGCAGCATATGACGGAACATGATGCGGCTGTCGCTCATGCCCAGCGCACGGGCGGCTCGTACATATTCCAGGTTGCGCGCCCGCAGGAATTCGGCACGCACCAGCCCGGTGAGGTCGGTCCAGCTGAACAGCAGCATGATGCCGAGCAGCCACCAGAATCCCGGTTCTACCACGCTAGACAGAATGATCAGCATGAACAGCACTGGGAGACCGGACCAGACCTCGATGAAGCGTTGACCCGCCATGTCCACCCAGCCGCCGTAGTATCCCTGCAGGGCGCCTGCGATGATGCCGATAATCGAGCTGGTCAGTGTCAGTACCAATGCAAACAGGACAGATACCCGGAACCCGTAGATGACACGGGCAACGACATCACGTCCCTGGTCATCCGTGCCCAGCCAATTTTCGGAAGAGGGCGGAGCGGGGGCAGGGACCTCCAGGTTGTAGTTGATGGTCTGGTAGCTGAACCGGATTGGTGGCCAGAGCATCCAGCCGTCCTTATCGATCAGCTCGGCCACGAACGGGTCACGGAAGTTGGTTGAGGACGTAAAGCTTCCGCCAAAAACGGTTTCCGGATAGTCCTTCATGACGGGCACGTACAGGTCGCCCTTGAACTGCACCAGCAGCGGCTTGTCGTTGGCCAGGAACTCTGCAAACAGGCTGAGGCCGAACAGAACCAGGAAGATCCAGAGGGACCAGTAGCCACGCCGGTGCGCCTTGAAGTTTTCCCAGCGCCGCTGGTTGAGGGGAGACAACGCCATGTCAGCCCCTGCTCTCGAAGTCGATGCGGGGATCGACCAGCGTGTAGATGACATCACTCAGGATCTTCAGCAGCAGGCCCGCCAGCGTGAAGATCCAGAGCGTGCCGAAGATCACCGGATAATCGCGGTTGAGCACTGACTCAAAGCTGAGCAACCCCAAACCATCGAGGTTGAAGATCACTTCAATCAGCAGCGAGCCGGTGAAGAAAACGCCGATCAGCGTGGCGGGCAGTCCGGCGATGATGATCAGCATGGCATTGCGGAAAACATGGCCGTACAGCACCTGGCGTTCGGTCAGTCCTTTGGCCCTGGCGGTCATCACGTACTGCTTGCCGATTTCGTCGAGAAACGAGTTCTTGGTCAGTATGGTCAGGGTGGCGAAGCCGCCGATGGTCATGCAGATGGTAGGCAGTGCGATGTGATGGGCATAGTCGGCAGCCTTGCCCCAGAACGACAGGGAGTCGAAGTTTTCCGAGGTTAGCCCCTGCATTGGGAACCATTGCCAATAGCTGCCGCCAGCAAATAGAACGATGAGCAGAATTGCAAACAGAAAGCCGGGAATGGCATAGCCGACAATGATGGCGGAGCTGGTCCATACATCAAAATGGCTGCCGGAATGCAGTGCCTTGCGGATGCCGAGGGGAATGGACACCAGGTAGATCAACAGGGTGCTCCAGAGCCCTATGGATAGTGATACCGGAAACTTTTCCTTGATCAGGTCGATGACGCTGGCGTCACGAAAGAAACTGTTGCCGAAGTCGAACTGCACGTAGTTTTTCAGCATCAGCCAGAAGCGCTCAGGCGCGGGTTTGTCGAAGCCATACTGCTTTTCGATGTCGGCAATGAGTTCGGGGGGCAAGCCCTGCGCCCCGCGGTAACCGGTGCCGGATGACGATGCATTGCTGACCTCGGCGGCACTGCCGCTGCCCATGCGTGAGGCTGCCGACCCGTCAAGGCCTTGCAACCGGGCGATGGTCTGCTCAACGGGGCCACCCGGGGCAGCCTGGATGATCATGAAATTGATCATCAGGATGCCCAGCAAGGTAGGGACGATCAGCAGCAGGCGTCGTAACAGGTACGCAGTCATTCAAGGGGTGCTCATTGACGACGGTTGCCTTGTGCCGCGCGTACCCGCGCCAGCTTTGCCGGGCTGACCCACCAGGTGTCAAAGCCGGTGCCAAAGCGGGGCGCCACGGCGGGCCGCTCAAAGATGTCCCAGTACGCCAGGCGGTATTTGTTCACGTGGAACTGGGGAATGACGTAATGATTGGCCAGCAGCACGCGATCAAGTGCACGAGTGGCGGCGATGAGGTCTTCGCGGGTTGGCGCAGCGATGATTTTCTGGATCAGTGCATCCACCACGGGATTCTTGATGCCGATCACGTTGCGGCTGCCCATCACGTCGGCAGCCTTGCTGCTCCAGAAATCCTGCTGTTCGTTGCCAGGGGATTGCGACTGCGGAAAGGTGGCCACGGTCATGTCGTAATCGAAGCGGCGCATGCGTTCAATGTACTGGGAGACATCCACCATGCGGATTTTCATGTCAACGCCCAGTCGGGCCAGGTTTTGCCGGAATGGCTGCACGATGCGCTCGAACTCCGGCTGGGCCAGCAGGAGCTCGAATACCAGTGGCTGATTCTGCGCATTGACCAGCTTGCCGTTGCGGATGGTCCAGCCTGCACTGGCCAGCAGCTGCTGTGCCTTCAGCAGGTTGGTGCGTGAGTTGCCGCTTCCGTCGGTTTTAGGCGGAAGCCAGGCCGGGCCGAACACGCTGGCTGGCAATTGGTTGCGATACGGCGTGAGCAGGGCCAGTTCGGCAGGCGATGGCTGTCCCCTTGCGCCCAACTCTGAATTGGAGAAGAAGCTGCCAGTGCGCGTGTAGGCCATGTTGAACAGCGTGCGATTGCTCCATTCGAAATCGAAGGCGTAACCCAGTGCTTCGCGCACCCGCACATCGTGAAACACGGGCCGGCGCAGGTTGAAGGCAAAGCCCTGCATGCCGCTGGAGTTCTGGTGCGCCTGCTCAAGCCGCTTGACCAGGCCCTGTTTGACGGCCGGGAAGCTGTACTCCGTTGCCCAGGTCTTGGCACGGTTCTCCGCACGGAAGTCATACTGCCCGGCCTTGAAGCCCTCAAAGGCCACCGTGGTGTCGCGGTAGTAGACATAGGTCACGGTGTTGAAATTGTCACGGCCGCGGTTCACTGGAAGGTTCCTGGCCCAGTAGTCCGGATTGCGGGTAAACACGATGCTGCGGCCAGGGTCCACCTTGCTGATGACGTAGGCACCACTGCCAACCGGAATATCGAGCGAGGTGTTGTTGAATGCTTTGCCCTGCCAGTAGTGCCGGGGAAGGATGGGCAACTCGCCCACGATAAGTGGCAGTTCATGATTGGTGGCGGTCTTGAAGGTGAATTTCACGCGACGGCCGTCGAGGGCTTCCACCTTGCTGATGTCGGCAAAGTAGGCCTTGTAGGAGGGGTCTCCGTCCTTGCGGATGGTGTCAAAGGTAAACACGACATCCTCGGCCGTCACCGGTTTTCCATCCGAGAAGCGGGCAACCGGATTCAGGTGATAGGTGATCCAGGAGGCATCTGCCGTGTCCCGCTCGATTTTCTCTGCCAGCAGCCCGTAACGGGTGAAGGGCTCATCCTGCGATGCCACCGTCAGCGTGTCGTAGATGCGGCTCATGTCATCAGCCGGCACGCCTTTGTTGATGAACGGGTTAAGGCTGTCGAAAGTGCCAAGGCTGTAGAGGCGGACATCCCCCCCTTTCGGGGCGTTCGGGTTGGCATAGGCAAAGGCGGTAAAGCCGGCCGGGTATTTGGGCTGGCCATGCAGGCTGATGGCATGGCGGATTTCAATGGCGGCGTGGGTGGTCACGCTGGACAGGGCAAGCAGAAGGCCGGCAAACGGGCTCAGGACTCGACGCATGAACAGGGTCCTTGTCTGTGATTGTGGTCCCTGGACCGGGACGGCAGGATTTTGTATTGGAAGGGATAAAAGCACAACGGCGTCATCAGACGCCGTTGTGTAATCGTTACAGGGAGCCTTGTCGGCCCCGGGTGTTGGAGGCGACGTAGATGACGAGGTCCTGCCCCGGACGCAGGCTCTTGGATGCGTTGTTCCAGTTACGGATCTGCTTGACCGAGACGTTGTAGCGCTTGCCGATCGAGAACAGCGTGTCACCCTTGCGTACTTCGTGGCTGATTCGACGGGTGCTGGCCTTGGTCTTGCTGCGGCCAGCGGTCCGGTTGGTGGTGGCCTTTCCTGTCACCGCAAGCACCTGGCCTGGCTTGAGTTTGCGCTTGGCCGAGAAGCCGTTCATGCGGGCCAGTTGTGCGGTGGTAAGACCATGCCTGCGGGCGATGGTGGACAGGGTGTCGCCGCGACGAACCTTGTAGCGGCTGGTTGCCTTGCCGGATGCAATGGCGAGTCGCTTGCCGAACAGTTCGGCTTCCACCCGGGCAAATTCTTCATTGCCGGCGCGGGCTCGTGCAAGCGTCAGGGTGGAACCCTTCTTCAGCGTATTGCCCTTGAGATGGTTCAATCGTTTGAGTTCTGCAGCAGTCATGCCGAAGCGCTTGGCTACCCCGAACAGCGTGTCGCCACTCTTGACCGTGTAGTGCTCGACCGTCATGCGTTCGGGCGCTGGCAGGGAGGCGATCTGCTGGACGAAGTCGGCGGGCAGGGATGCGGGAATCAGCAGGCGGCGAGGACCATCCGGGTCAGTCGCCCAGTGCCTGAAGCCAGGATTCAGCTGGAACAACTCCTTGAGCGAGATGCCGGCCAGGCTGGCGGCCTCGGTCAGGTCAACCGGTCCCGACGTTTCGACAATCTGGAAGTAGGGCTGGTCAATCAGGGCCCGCAGCGAGAGGCCATGGCTTTCGGGTGACTTGATCAGCTGGGCCATGGCCAGGAAGCGCGGCACATAGGACATCGTTTCCGCGGGCAGGCGCAGCGACCAGAAATCGGTTGGCAGCCCTTCGCGCAGGTTACGGTCTATGGCGCGCTGAACCGCGCCGGGGCCGGCGTTATAGGCTGCGAGGGCCAGCTCCCAACTGCCGAAGCGCGCCTGCAGCTGGCTAAGGAACTGGTAGGCGGCGCGTGTGGATTCGATGATGTCGCGGCGGCCGTCGTAGCGCTCGCTCTGCCTCAGGCCGAAAATCTTGCCGGTGCCCGGAATGAACTGCCACATGCCGGCCGCGTGGGCCCTGGAATAGGCAAAGGGATCGTAGGCGCTTTCAATGATGGGCAACAGTGCCAGCTCGGTCGGCAGGCCGTTCTGCTCGGCCTCGGTGACCGTGTGATGCAGGTAGCGTGCTGCCCGGCGTGTCACGCGGTCAATGTGAGACGGGTGCTGGGCATACCAGTTGCGCTGGGTCGTGATGCGGTCATTGTCCAGCGACAGGTCCAGCTTGAAACCGGAGCGAAGGCGGTCCCAGAGATTGCCGGCATCTGCCACCAGGTCATCCGGCAGCAGCAGGAGTGTGTCATCGTCTACCGTTTCGTCCTCGGTCGGCAGGATGGTCACCAGTTCGTCCGCAGAATCTTCTTCCATCTGCTCGTCATCCATGACGGCAGCTTCTTCCTGCAGGTTATCGCCGGCTGTGGGGGCGACCGGGTGGGCGACCGGGTCAGCCTGGACGGCACTAATGGGGAGCATGCTCAGGCAGACGGCAAGGAACGGCCCGGAAACGAGGGCTTGCCAGAAGTGCCGGAGGATGGAGGGCATGTTCTGCATGCGGAAAATACCGTTTAAAACCAATGGATTTCCGGATTCTAGGGGGGGGGGCTGGGGGGGGACAAGGAAAAATTCCCGCCAGATATGTCGATTTCGTAACAAATCCCCGCTTTGTAGTGCCGTTCGTCGACTGCTTTGGCCTGCCTAGAAGCGGTCCTTCCAGGCGCGCAGGGCTGCAAAGACGGCTGGCGGTTCGGCAGAGTCCAGCGCCATGTGCTGGCGGACGCCATCACAGACCGATGCTTCGGCGCAGCGCAGGAAGGGGTTGTACAGCCGCTCGCGCCCCATGGTGACCGGCAGGCTGGGCTGGCCCTGCTGCCGCAGCGCTTCCGCCTCGTGGCGCCGCGCCTTCAGGTGGGGGTTGCCAGGCTCCACCGCCTCGGCGAACCGCAGGTTCGACAAGGTGTACTCATGGGTGCAGCACAACAGCGTCTCGTCCGGCAGGGCGGCAAGGTGTTGCAGCGAGGTGTACATCTGCCCGGCGGTTCCTTCGAACAGGCGGCCGCAACCCGCACTGAACAGGGTGTCGCCCGCGAACAACAGGTGTTCGGCCGGCAGATGGTAGGCCACGTGGCCACGCGTGTGTCCGGGAACGGCAATGACGGTCGCTGTGCCAAAGGCACCAAGCTCAAGGATCGAGGCGTTACCGACGGTGATGTCGATGCCGTCGATCGGCTCCTGAGGCCCGATGACGGTGGCACCGTGGCGTGCTTTCAGTGGCATGATGCCGCCCGTGTGGTCGGCATGATGATGGGTGACCAGGATGGTCGCCAGGGCGAGGTGCCGCTCGGCCAGCCATGCCTCCACAACGGCGGCATCGCCCGGGTCCACCACCAGCGCATGACGACCGTTCGATAGTGCCCAGATGTAGTTGTCGGCAAAGGCAGGCAGCGCGGTGAGTTCGAGGGGCATGACAGATCCGGCGGGAATATTTAGGCTATGAATAATAGGTGATATCGCCACCTTACCCGCAAGCAGGTGTTTCTGATGGAACTGCCACGGCTGTTCAAGACCGAGTCGGCGCACGACTTGCAGCCTGATTTTCGTTGCTGGTTCGACACCGAGCTGGGCTGCCACCTGCTGGAAGCTGAAAGCCGGCTGGTGGCTCGCATCCTGCCGGACCTGTTCGGCTATCACGCCGTGCAGGTGGGGCAGCTGGTGGGGCATAACCTGCTGGAGAGCAGCCGCATACGCCATCGCTGTGTCGTGGATGTGCAGATGCCGACCGTGGAAGGTCTGTCACCCTTGCGCGCCAATCCGGACCAGTTGCCCTTTGCCAACAACAGCCTTGATCTGGTTCTCCTGCATCACGGGCTGGATGGTGCGGCCAGTCCCCATGCCTTGCTGCGCGAGGCCACACGGGTTCTTATTCCCGATGGCCACCTGCTGATCCTTGGTTTCAATCCCTGGAGCCTCTGGGGACTTTGGCGACTGTTCCGTCTTCCTTGGGCTGATGTGCCGTGGCTGCGGCGCCCGGTCGGACCGCACCGTCTGGCGGACTGGATGGCGTTGCTCGACCTGGAAGTGGTCGGGCTGGAAAGTACCTGCTTTGTTCCGCCCCTGACTCATGCCACCATACGCCGCCGGTTGGCTTGGCTTGAACCGCTGGGGCGCCGATACTGGAGTCAGGGCGGGGCCACTTATGCCTTGCTGGCGCGTAAGCGCGTATCTTGCGTCACCCCTGTTGAAACCAGGCTCAAGCGACTGTACCGGGCTCCTGCCGCCGTGCTGGCAGCCGAGTCCCGTGCCAGACGCGGCCTCGCGGAAGATGAATGAACGACCACGTCGAGATTTACAGTGATGGAGCCTGTCGGGGCAATCCCGGGCCGGGTGGATGGGGTGCCTTGCTGCGCAAGGGTGGGCACGAGAAGAAGTTGTGCGGTGCCGAGCCGCAGACGACCAACAACCGCATGGAACTGATGGGGGCGATAGAGGGCCTGAAGGCATTGAAGCGTCCTTGCTCCGTCACCGTCTGGACAGACTCTGAATACGTCAAGAAGGGCATGACCGAGTGGCTGGCCGGCTGGAAGGCCCGGGGCTGGAAAACATCGGCCAAGGCACCGGTCAAGAATGCCGACTTGTGGCAGTTGCTGGAGACGGAGGCCGCGCGCCACCAGGTGGATTGGCGCTGGATAAAAGGGCATGCCGGGCACGAAGGTAACGAGATTGCTGATCAGCTGGCCAATCAGGCCATCGATGAAATGCTGGAGAGTCGTGTGTCATGAGACAGGTGATACTGGATACGGAAACCACTGGCATTGATCCCGGCCAGGGGCATCGCCTGATCGAGGTGGGCTGCCTGGAACTGGTCAATCGACGGCTCACCGGGAAAAGCTTCCACCGCTATTTCAATCCCGGGCGCGAGGTGGATCCCGAGGCGATGGCCGTGCATGGCCTCACCAACGAATTCCTGGCGGACAAGCCCCTGTTTGCCGATGAGGTTGACGCCTTCCTTGCGTTTGTGGAAGGCGCCGAACTTGTCATCCACAATGCACCGTTCGACGTGGGCTTTCTCAATCACGAGCTGGGCCTGCTGGGGCGGGGACTGGGCTCCATAACCGACTACTGCTCGGTGCTCGATACCCTGGTAATGGCCAGGTCGCGGCATCCCGGCCAGCGGGTCAGCCTGGATGCCATGGCGCGTCGATATGGCGCGGATCAGCGCGATCGCACTTACCACGGTGCCTTGCTGGACTCCGAGATTCTGGCCGACGTGTATCTGGCCATGACCGGTGGCCAGGTCGGCCTGGCACTGGGGGGAGAGGAGTTCACTAGTGACGGCGAACGCCGGGTGGAGGGGCCGCGACGGCTGCCTGCCGGCCGGCGCCCGTTGCCCGTCATCCGGGCCACCAGCGAAGAAATGGCCCGGCATCAGGCCAAGCTGGCGATGCTGGACAAGGCTGCCGGGGGGCAGTCGCTCTGGCGCGCGCTGGACCCGTTGCCGGAAATGTGAAGTCGCTCACTTCCCGGGCGTGAAAACTGGCCAACTAATTCTTTTTTCTCAATGACTTAGCGTCGAAAATTGACCATGAGTCTCTGTCGTGCCACAGTTGGGACGATAGCAGGAATCGGCTGTCTGCCCCTTGGGTGGCGGCCTGAACAATAAATACAGCGCAGGAATGCTCCCCATGTTCTTCATCCCCAACATTTCTTCCCTGAACCTGGTCAAGGCAGAGGTGGATGCTACCCTCGCCCAGATAGAGTCTCAGGTAGGCTCGTACGTGGAGGAGCGCGAGAATACGGCGGTCCTGGCCAACTGTGTGGAGGAGATGGATCAGGTACACGGTGCGCTGCGGCTGATCGAACTGCCGGGGGCAGTGGAGCTGGCCGGAGCCATGTGCCAGTTGATGCGGCAAGTGCAGGCCAACGGGCCGGAGGCCGCCGACGAGGCGTTTGCTGCCCTGGGGCAGGGCATCATGGTGCTGGGACGCTATCTGGAATATGCCCAGATCAAGGAAGGCGTCTGGCCCCAGCTGTTGCTGCCGTCGATCAACCAGGTGCGCGCAGCACTGGGCCAAAGTCCCTTGCCGGACGGGCACTTCATGGTGCTGGGCGAGTTGCCCTCGCCACCAGCGGTTACCCGCCTTGACGTGACGCCCGTCCAGCTTAGTGCGCTGGTGCGTCGCCTGCGCCTCATGTACCAGACGGCCCTGATTGCCGTGATTCGCGACCAGGCCGATATTCCCCATCTGCGCATGATGATCCGTGCCTGTGAGCGTGCGCAGCAGGTCTGTGGCAATCGTCCCCAGGCATTGTTGTGGTGGGTGGCGGCCGCCATGATCGAGGCGCTGCAAATGGGTGTCGCCATCAGCCCTGGGCGAAAGGGGCTGCTGGGCCAGCTCGATCGCCAGTTGAAGGCGCTGGCCGTCAATGACGGTGGCGGCAACCCGGATCGCCGGCTACTGAGCGACTGCCTGTACGTGGTCGGCCTGGCCGAGAACGGTGAGCATGTGGAGGCGGTACGTGCCGCGTTCCGGCTCGATGAACAGGCGCTGACGGAGGCCGGCATCGGGGCAGAGTACGAGTTGATGTGTGGCCCGGGCGGATCGGTCATCAAGACCGTGGCATCCGTGCTGAATGACGAGTTGGCGCAGATCAAGGATACCCTCGACATCATGTCGCGCGGCTCCAAGAATGACGCAGAAAGCTATGGTGCCATGGCAGACAGCTTGGGCCGGATGTCGCAGACACTGGTCATGCTCGGCCTGATGGATGCCAGCCAGAAGGCACGGCAGCAGTCGGACGACGTTCGTGGCTGGCAGGGCGAGCCCGCTGCTGCCGACCTGCACGTTCTGGTGGACGCCTTGCTCGAGGTGGAGAACGCCGTTGCCGGCCTCGTGAAGCAGGTTACCCCGGGCGCCGAGACCACCGTGACCAACAGTCGTATTTCCGTGCACCAGCTGGACGAGGCTCGCGCGCTGCTGGTGGCCGAGTCGCGCTCTGGCCTGTCGTTGGTCAAGCGTGCCATCAGCTCTTATCTCGAGTCCGATCGGGATCTGCTGCATCTGGCCAATGTCCCCTCGACATTGCAATCGGTGGCCGGCGGCCTCGCTTTCCTGATGATTGAGCGGGGTGCCCAAATCCTGCGCTCCTGCGGTCGCTACATCGACTCGCGCATGATCAGTGCAGAGGCCCAGCCCTCCATGGCCGATCTGGAGACGCTGGCAGATGCCGTATCCAGCGTTGATTACTTCCTGGAAAGTCTTGAGGCCAACAAGCCCATAGGCGAGTCGATTCTTGAGATTGCCGAGGACAGCGTGGCGGAACTGGGTTTTCCGGTCGCCAATGTGCGGGCAGCCTGAGTAAATACGGAGTATCCGATGTCTTTCTCCCCGGCGGTGGTGCCTGAAGCGGTCTTGTCGGGCGATCGCCTCTGGCTGATGTTTCAAGGCTCCCGCGTATTGGTCAGCGATGATCCCGCAGCGTCATTTTTCCCCGAGCTGAAGGATGCCGGCTGGCTGGGCTTGCCCGAAGGTTCTCGGCATTTCCTCGGCTACTGGATGGGCAAGGGAGTCTTTGCCCTGTCGGTGCAGGAGGGGGCGGTCGCGCCCGAGGGTTTTCATTTCGAAGACCTGCGTCGGGTGCTGGGACAGGTACCTGATGCGCTGTTTGCCGTGGCTGGCCGGGCTCTGCAGATTCTGGAGTGGGATGTGAGCCACCGCTTTTGCGGACGCTGTGGTACGCCGACCGCGGCACACCCGCGTGGTGAGCGGGCGAAGGCCTGTCCGTCCTGTCATGCCAGCTATTACCCGCGCATCAACCCCTGCATGATCGTGTTGGTGACCCGTGGCGAGGAACTGCTGCTGGCGCGTGCGCAACGTTTCAGCCGGCCCATGTACAGTACGCTGGCCGGTTTTGTGGAGGCAGGCGAGTCGGTGGAGGAGACACTGGTTCGGGAGGTCAGGGAAGAGGTGGGGGTCGAAGTTTGTAATGCGCGTTATTTCGGCAGCCAGTCCTGGCCGTTTCCTAGCAATCTCATGCTGGGCTTTCATGCCGAGCATGCCGGTGGCGAGATCGTGATCCAGGAAGACGAAATCGCCGATGCGCGCTTCTTCCACTACACGGCGCTGCCCGAGATTCCCCCGCGTGGCAGCATCGCCCATGCCCTGATCCAGGATTTCGTGGCCCGTTGCGTTCGCGCCTGACCTTATGATTCTGTTTGCTTTTGTCCGGAGTACCCCGTGATCGACCTGTTGTTGCAGTATGGATTGTTCCTGGCCAAGACCGCCACGGTGGTGGTGGCCATGTTGGTCATCATCATCGCCGTCAGCAACGTAGGGCAGCGGCGCCGTAGCTCGGATGAGGGCGACATCGATGTAACGTACCTGAATGACCGCCTGCGTGACTATGGGGATGTCATGCGTGAGTCCGTGCTGGACAAGCATGCCCTGAAAGCCTGGTACAAGCAGGAAAAGCAGGCCGACAAGAAGAAGGACAAGGAGCAGAAGGATGCCGCTGGCGGGGATGCTCGCCAACCGCGTGTGTATGTCATGAATTTCCACGGCGACATTCGCGCTTCTGCCGTGGAGTCGTTGCGTCGCGAAATCACGGCGATCATGACGTTGGCCGATCCGGGCCGGGACGAGGTGGTGATCAATCTGGAAAGCCCGGGCGGCATGGTGCACGGGTATGGATTGGCGGCCTCACAGTTGTCGCGTATCCGCCAGGCCGGGTTGCCGCTGACGATCTGTGTCGACAAGGTGGCGGCCAGTGGCGGCTACATGATGGCCTGCCTGGGCACTCGCATACTGGCCGCGCCTTTCGCCGTGGTCGGCTCGATTGGAGTCGTCGCGCAACTGCCCAATTTCAATCGCCTGCTCAAGAAGCACGATATCGATGTCGAGTTGCACACGGCAGGCGAGTACAAGCGCACGCTGACCGTGTTGGGTGAAAACACTGATGAAGCGCGTCGGAAGTTCAAGGAAGAACTCGAAGACACGCACGAACTCTTCAAGGAGTTTGTGCGGGAGAGTCGTCCATCGCTGGACATGGCGAAGGTAGCAACCGGCGAGCACTGGTATGGCCAGCGGGCCCTGGCGCTGGGGCTGGTAGACGAGATCAAGACCAGCGACGAATATCTCACCGCTCGTGCA
Organism: Gammaproteobacteria bacterium; assembly: GCA_046566745.1. Classification (GTDB taxonomy): domain Bacteria; phylum Pseudomonadota; class Gammaproteobacteria; order Pseudomonadales; family Moraxellaceae; genus UBA2031. The sequence continues at coordinate 2,920 of JBKHWB010000008.1, read as the reverse complement.
AGTGAGGCAGATGTCTATGTCGTGCGTTACGTGCAAAAGCACAAGTTGATGACGCGCCTGGGGCTGGCGGCAGAGGGAAGTGTTGATCGCCTGGCACTGCGCTGGTGGGAGCGCCTGCAGCAGCGGCCCTGGGGCTGAATGCCGCGATGAATGAAAAAGCCCCGGCATGACCCGGGGCTTTTTCATTCAGGTGCCGGAGAGTGCAAACTTTACGGCAATGATCACCCCCACAATCATGATGAGCGTAAAGATGATGCCGGCCACGATGAAGGGGGTCGGGTCATTGCTGTTGAAGTCCCGCTTGCGGTTTTCTTCCGTCTGTACGCCAAACCAGGCCCGGAACACGCTGATCACGACATCCAGGGTGGAGACCTGCGAGGGCTTGCTGCTGTCTTTGTCGTGCTGTTGGTCCGTCATGTGGCTGTTGCTCCCGCCTCAGTTTTCCGGCTCGTAGCCCAGGTTCGGTGATAGCCATTTTTCTGCTGTTCGGCGATCCCAGCCTTTGCGCTTGGCATAATCCAGCACCTGGTCTTCTTCCAGTTTGCCGACATTGAAGTAAGTACTCTCCGGGTGCGAGAAGTACCAGCCGCTCACGGCCGCCGTCGGGTACATGGCAAAGTGCTCGGTCAGGGTGATGCCGGCATTTTTCGTGGCATCCAGCAGCCGGAACAGCGTTGCCTTTTCCGTGTGATCCGGGCAGGCCGGATAGCCCGGTGCCGGGCGGATACCAGCGTACTTTTCCTTGATCAATGCATCATTGTCCAGATGCTCGTCCGGTGCATAGCCCCAGAACTCGCGCCGCACACGTTCATGCAGGTGCTCGGCAAAGGCTTCGGCCAGACGGTCGGCCAGCGCCTTTACCAGAATGGCGTTGTAGTCATCGCCCAATGCTTCGAATTCCTTGGCAAACTCGTCGCAGCCATCACCGGCCGTCACGGCGAAGGCGCCCATGCAGTCATTCCTGCCGGATTCTGCCGGTGCGATGAAGTCCGCGAGGGAGTAGTTCGGCTTGCCACTGACCTTGTCGCTCTGCTGGCGCAGGTGGTGCAGGGTGGCCAGCACGGTCGAGCGACTGTCATCCGCATAAAGGGTGGTGTCATCCGCCCCCGTGCGCGCCGCCGGCCACAAGCCGATTACGCCATGAGCCTTCAGGCGTTTTTCGCTGATGATGCGTTTCAGCATGGCTTGCGCATCGGCAAACAGGCTGCGTGCGGCTTCACCCACCACCTCGTCTTGCAGGATGGCGGGATATTTGCCTGCCAGTGACCAGGAAATGAAGAACGGGGTCCAGTCGATGTAGTCGATCAGGCTTTCCAGCGGGTAATCACGCAGTACCGTGATGCCAGGCTTTTTCGGTACCGGCGGCACATGGGTGGACCAGTCCGGTTTGAAACCCATGTCCACGGCCTGCTCGTAGGCCAGTCGTTCAGCCTTCGGCTTGCGGTTGGCGTGGCGGGTGCGAACCTCCTCGTATTCCTGCTTGCGCCCGGCCACGAACGCCGCCTTGAGTTCGGTACTCAGTAGCGACGTGGCCACACCCACCGCGCGCGACGCGTCAGCCACATACACCACGGCATCGTTCTTGTACTGCGGTTCCACCTTGACGGCGGTGTGGGCCTTGGAGGTCGTCGCTCCACCAATCAGCAGCGGTACACGGAAATCCTGGCGCTGCATTTCACGTGCGACATGCACCATTTCGTCGAGCGATGGCGTGATCAGGCCCGAGAGGCCAATGATGTCGACATTCTCCTTGCGTGCCGTTTCCAGAATGCGATCTGCTGGCACCATCACGCCCATGTCGATGATGTCGTAGCCGTTGCAGCCCAGCACCACGCCGACAATGTTCTTGCCGATGTCGTGCACATCGCCCTTCACGGTGGCCAGCAAGACCTTGCCCTTGCTTTGCACTTCACCGCCTTTCTCGGCCTCGATGAAGGGCAGCAGGTAGGCGACGGCCTGTTTCATGACGCGGGCGGACTTCACCACCTGCGGCAAGAACATCTTGCCCGAGCCGAACAGGTCGCCCACCACATTCATGCCGGCCATGAGCGGGCCTTCGATGACCTGGATGGGGCGCTCGAACATCTGGCGGGCGGCTTCGGTGTCTTCTTCGATGAAAGCCGTGATGCCTTTCACCAGAGCGTGTTCCAGCCGCTTTTCAACCGGCAGGCTGCGCCACTCCAGGGTCTCTTCTTCCTTCTTGCTGCCGTCGCCCTTGTACTTTTCGGCCACATCCAGCAGACGCTCGGTACCGTCGGGACGACGATTGAGGATTACGTCCTCGACCCGCTCTTTCAGTTCTGCCGGCAGGTCATCGTAAATGGCCAGTTGCCCAGCGTTTACGATGCCCATGCTCAGGCCGTTGCGGATGGCGTGGTACAGGAAGACCGAGTGGATGGCTTCGCGTACCGGCTCATTGCCACGGAACGAAAAGGAGACGTTGGAGACGCCACCCGAGCTCAGTGCATGGGGCAGGTTGTCCCGGATGTAGGCGCAGGCATTGATGAAGTCGACGGCATAGTTGTTGTGCTCGTCGATACCGGTCGCCACGGCAAAGATGTTGGCATCAAAGATGATGTCTTCTGCCGGAAAGCCGACTTTGTTTACCAGCACGTCATAGGAGCGCTTGCAGATTGCCGATTTGCGCTCGAACGTATCTGCCTGGCCTTTTTCATCAAACGCCATGACGACAATGGCAGCGCCATAACGCATGCACAGGCGTGCCTTGGCAATGAACTCCTCTTCGCCTTCCTTGAGCGAGATCGAGTTCACTACCGGCTTGCCCTGGGAGCACTTGAGGCCGGCTTCGATGATCTCCCATTTCGAGGAGTCGATCATCAGTGGTACGCGGGAGATATCCGGTTCCGAGGCGATCAACTTGAGGAACACCTCCATGGCGGCCTGCGAGTCCAGCATGCCT
>JBKHWB010000007.1:10414-41328 GCA_046566745.1 Gammaproteobacteria bacterium | reverse complement strand
TCCTTGCCCTCCGGAATGAGGGCATTGGCGCCGATAATGCAGCCCCTACCGATGCGTGCCCCGTTGAGGATCACGGCATTGATGCCGATCAGGGATCCGTCCCCTATCGTGCAGCCATGCAGCATGACCTTGTGCCCGATGGTGACGTTGCGACCGATCACCAGCGGCATTCCCGTGTCGGTATGCAGCACACTGCCATCCTGCACATTGGAGTTGTCACCAATGGTGATGAGGTCGTTGTCCGCCCGAACCACAGCGTTGAACCAGATGCTGACATTCTCACCAATAACAACTGAGCCGATGACGGAGGCGCTATCGGCAACAAAAAACTCTCCACGGGTCTCGGGACGACGCCCGCCCAGTTCATACATCATGCTCATTTTTCCTTTATAAGATCCGACACCGGCGATGGCCACCTGAATTCCACTTCGTGGTCATAGACCCGCTTCATGAGGTCCACGATCATGAATGCGGTCAGACCCCAGATCACGTAATCACCATAATTGAAACTGGGCACCGTTACGTCCTGCCCCATGAAGCGGAAGCGATGTGTATAAGACACCCTGGCATTGAGAAAGAACTCCACCGGAACACGGAAGATGCTCTCGATCTCGTCCGGATTGGGAATGAGCAACTGGTCTGGAGCAACCATCCCCACGATGGGCTGGACTCTCAAGCCCACCTTGGACACGAAAATATCCAGTTCACCCACCACCTCAACGGACTGCTCCGGCAGGCCGATCTCCTCGCGGGATTCGCGCAGCGCGGTTGCGATGATGCTGGCATCGGTGGAATCACACTTGCCCCCCGGGAAGGCCACCTCACCGGCATGCGAGCTCATGTGGCTGGCACGCCGCGTCAGGATGATGTGCGGCTCCGTCTCTTCTGTCACCGGCACGAGCACGGCCGCATCCACCCGATCGGTATCGGGACGATAATCTTTCAGTCGGTCCCGCAACCGGGACAATAACAGGCGGTCGTCACTCATGCCCGAAGTGTAACGAGTCCGGACCGCTCGCCCAAGCGACGACAGGACAGGCGGGGTATACTTGTGACATCTCGCACAGACGGAGCCCGGAATGAATTTTTGCAGCCAGTGCGGCCACCCCGTTGCCCACCGCATTCCCGACGGCGATTCCCGACCCCGCTATGTCTGTGACAACTGCCTGACCGTCCATTACCAGAACCCCAAGGTGGTCTGCGGCTGCCTGCCCGTATGGGGCGACAAGGTGCTACTGTGCCGCCGCGCCATCGAACCCCGTCGCGGTTACTGGACGCTGCCGGCAGGGTTCATGGAAAACGGTGAAACCACCCCCGAAGCAGCCGCCAGGGAAACCTTCGAAGAAGCCGCGGCATCGGTCGACATCGGCGACTTGTATGCCCTTTTCAACATCCGGCACATCAACCAGGTCTACCTGATGTTCATGGCCAGCGTGCGAGATGGCGTTTTCGGCGTTGGCGAGGAGAGCCTGGAATGCCGGCTGTTCACGGAAGAAGAGATTCCCTGGGACGAAATCGCCTTCCCGACCATCAAGCGAACGCTCTACTACTACTTCGAAGACCGAAAAACCGGCCACTTCCCTTTTCGCATGCGTGACATCGAACTGGATTTCCGCCGCACCCATGAAGTGGTCAGGGAGCAGAACAACTGACGCACCGACGGTGCGCCGCAGCATGAAAAAAAGGAAGAGCTATGCTCTCCCTTTTTTCATGGGTACAACTTGTAGTCGTTCACTTCGGGGCCATGCGGATGGCCCCGTCAATGCGGATGGTCTCGCCATTGAGGAAACTGTTCTCGACCATGTGCACCGCGAGCTTCGCATACTCGTCCGGATAGCCCAGACGCTTTGGGAACTGCGTCATCTCGATCAGAGGCAACTTCACCGTATCAGGCGCGGAGTTCATCAGCGGCGTGTTGAATATACCGGGAGCGATGGTGTTCACACGCACACCGATGGTGGCCAGGTCTCGCGCCAGCGGCAAGGTCATGCCGACCACACCACCCTTGGACGCGGAATACGCCACTTGGCCGATCTGCCCGTCAAAAGCCGCCACGGAGGCGGTGTTGATGATCACGCCCCGCTCGCCATCAGCATTGCCGTCGTTCTTCTGCATCTCGGCCGCGGCAAGCCGTGTCACGTTGAAGGTCCCGACCAGATTGACTGTCACCACCTTGGTAAAGACTTCCAGCGGCATCGGACCATTCTTGCCGACCGTGCGGGAGGCCCCGCCGATACCGGCACAGTTGACAGCCACATGAATGGCCCCAAAGGCTTCCAGGGTCTTGGCAATACCAGCCTGAACCGAGCCCTCGTCGGCAACATTCACCTGGCAGAACAGGGCATTCGCGCCCAGACGGGACGCCACCGCATTCCCCTGCTCGACATTGAGATCAAAAATGGCAACCTTGGCGCACTTGGCGAGGTAGGCCTCGACCGTGGCCAGACCAAGGCCGGACGCACCACCGGTCACGATGGCAACCTTGTTGGACAACTCCATGACGACTTCCTTCTGAAACGGATAGAAAATTGCGACTGGCTAGTCGAGGCCGGAGCATAGCATCCGGTAGAGGCACTGTCAGCGAGAAAATGACGCTACAGTCACGACACTAGATGATCCCCACGCCCGAGATCTCGCGCGCCAGGGTGGCCGCATAGTTGTCGGTCATGCCCCCGATGTAGTCCAGCACTTTCAGGTAGGCGGAGTACAGGCTCTCCCCCTCCTGCAGCGGCCGCTCCAGCAGGGCCAGTTGGGTGCGCTGCCGCGTATTCAGCGCCTGTCCACCAGAGGCGCAGAAGGCATGGGCATCCGGAATGAGGGCGCTCAGCAGCAGTTGCAGGCAGGGGTAAGCCGCCACTTCCTTGACAACCTTGCTGCGATGCCGGTAGACCCGGTCGCCCGCCAGCTTCTTGGCATCCGACAGCAGGTTGCTGATGTCGGGCCGCACCAGGGCAACGATATCCTTTGCCGGCAACTCACCCGCGAGGATGTCATTGTGGTAGCGCATGAAAGTGTCAGCCACTTCACTCACGCAGGATCCGATGACGATGCCGCGCAGGGCGGCGCATCGCTGGCGATCATCCGGAATGTGCTGCAGCTTGTCCCACTCCACCAGCGGTCCGAGCAGGTTCTCAAACTCGCGGACATCCAGGATGCCGATTTCGACTGCATCCTCAAGATCCAGAATGGCGTAACAGATATCATCCGCCGCCTCCATCAGGTAGGACAGCGGATGCCGCGCCCAGCGATGGGGTGCCAGGCGGATCAGTCCCAGTTCACCGGCGACCGCCTCAAAGTAAGACAATTCGGCCTGATAGATATTGAACTTGCCTTTGCGAAGTTTGCCCGGAACGACAGGCTCCGCCACGGCGGTCCACGGATACTTGATCAGTGCCCCTATGCTGGCGGCCGTCAGCCGCATGCCGCCCTCCTGCTGATACATCTCCAGCGTGGCCACCATGCGCAAGCCATGTGCATTACCTTCGTAGGTCTGGATGTCACAGGCCTCTGCCGCCGACAAGCCCTCGAGATACCGTGCATTGGCGGGATCGCGGAACCACTCCCGCAGCGCATCCTCACCCGTGTGGCCGAACGGGGGATTGCCAATGTCATGGGCAAGACAGGCCACCTGAACCACGTTACCTATGTCGAAAGGCGTGCAGCCTGCCGGCAAATGGCCGCTCTCTTTCAGCATCATGCCGACCCGATTGCCCAGGCTGCGGCCCACGCTGGCCACCTCCACGGAATGGGTCAGCCGGTTGTGCGTGTGGTCGTTGACGGCCAGCGGATGCACCTGTGTCTTTCGCCCAAGGCGGCGGAACGCAGAGGAGAACACCACGCGATCATGGTCAATATGAAAATCCGACCGCAAGCCGGACTCGATGTCACTGCTGGTGGATGCGCTGCCTGGTTGAACAGAGCCGTCCTTGACCTTGAAACGCTGCGTGGACAACAGCTGCTGCCATTGCATGCGGGACGCCTGCATGACCCTACCCCCTGATATCAGAGTCGGGACAGTAACGGATGGGGGGAGGCCGGACAAGCCGGCCAGGCATTCAGCCTCAAGACGATGCGCCGACACCCCAAAAGGGCGCTGGCGCCATGGGATCAAAACCAGTGACGCGGATTCCACCAGGGCGCTGTGTTTTGCGGCGTCAGGACGACTTCGCCGCCCGGTAGTGCGTCTTCCGGAGCAGAAGCACCCTCTCCGGTATTCTGGACAGGAACAAAGGCATCTTCTTCATTCACCAGAGTGGTGATGCGCTTCGCCATGACATCCAGCCGTTCCGGCTCGACCGGCCCTGCCTCCGGATAAAAGTCGAAAGGAGCCCAGGCAGGCTGGTTATCCGCCAGGAACACCCGTCCCACTCCCATGACACGGGTGCGCGTTATTTCCTGCAGCGCCTGTGACTCGGGCATCTGCTTCAGCGGACCCACGGCCACCATCGGCGTTCCCGGCGCAGCCTTCTTGGGACCCGGATTCTCTTCGTCGTAGCGGAAGTAATAGCTCTTGTTGCCTTCAAAAAACACTTCGGCCTCAAAAATGGTCTTGAGGTAAACCACTGCCAGCGGCCGCTTGGCATTGAAGTAATACTGGCTAGCCGGGACCTCGAACCAGAAATAACTGCCGCTCTTCAGGCCCGAAATGAACTGGCCATCAAGGAAAAAGCCGGGGGACTGTACCTCCTGGTCGTTCCAGTCGGTCTCCGGACGGTAGACGTAGACAATCGCATTGCGCGAATCCGTGGGAATCAACGGACGAAAAAACTCTCCCTTGTTGGGATACAGGAAACTCCCCATGCGCAACGGCTTGAATGACGTGGTCTCGATCAGCGAATCCAGCTGCTGGCGTGACTTGGTCGCCGTCGGATTGCTGGAAGGATGAATGACGAACTGAGGATTGCTGCAGGCGGCCATGGTCAGGGCCAGCGCCGCGCCGACCAGTGCTTTCAAATGCCGCATGAATGTGTCTCCATTCTTCTTGTTATGAGCGGGCGTCAGCCTTCCGTTCACCCTTGCTTGCCTTGCCGGGGCATGAGTCGGTCAATGATCCGGCAGGCAGGCATCGTTGCCGGCAGGGCTCTGCCCGCCGGCTTCACCAGGACAGGAAGAACCTCGCCATGGCGCCTAGGATACCCTGAAAGGCGGACTCTGCCACCGCCTCTCGTGACCGGCAAGGTCTTGAAGCCGGCGCGCCCTGCCGGGTGTCCGGAGATTAGCACAGACCCGTGACCCGACAGCCACACAAACATCCCGTAAAATCAAGCCGTGACGGCAACCGGGCGGGTTGCGATACTTCCCCGCTATCCCACCACCGTCGACGAGGTCTGCATGCTGGATGAGCTGTTCAGGAACAACCGTGCGTGGGCGGAGCGCATCAAGGCCGAAGAACCCGACTTCTTCGAGAAGCTGGCGCACCAGCAGACACCCCAGTTCCTCTGGATCGGCTGCGCGGACTCGCGCGTCCCCGCCAACGAGATCATGGGCTTGCTGCCGGGCGAAGTGTTTGTTCACCGCAACGTCGCAAACCTCGTCGTTCACAGCGACATGAACTGCCTGTCAGTCCTGCAGTACGCAGTCGAGGTTCTCAAGGTAAAGCACATCCTGGTCACCGGACACTACGGTTGCGGCGGTGTACAGGCGGCACTGGAAGACCGCGAGTTCGGTCTGATCGACAATTGGCTGCGGCACATCAAGGACGTTTACCGGTTGTACGAAAGCGAGTTTGAATCCCTGCCCCAGGACAAGCGTCTGGATTTGCTCTGCGAGCTCAACGTTGCCGAGCAGGTGGCTAATGTGTGCCACACGACGATCGTCCAGAATGCGTGGAAACGCGGCCAGAGCCTCTCCATTCATGGTTTCATCTACAGCGTCAAGAACGGCATCCTGAAGGATCTCGGCGTGAACATCAGCGGATTGGAGGAGCTCGCTCCCATTTACCGCATGCGCCGGAAATCCGACCTGCTAAGCCGCTGACCGCCAGTCACCCGGGGGAACGTTTTGCGTATTGCGCTGCTCGGTGCCGCATTTTCTGTCGGTGGGGCGCACCCCGGGTGCCGGCTCGGGCCCCGGTTATTTCACGACCATGCGCTGCACAAGCTCCGCCAACGCCTTCCCCTGCGCTGGGCCGGAAGCGTGAGGGAGGATGGCGCTGGGCTGCAGCGTTATCCAGCCGGGGCAAGGGTCGTGCGGGAAAGTGCACGACGCCTGATGCGTCGTGTCAGTCGCTTGCGGGCCGGAGGCGAGCTGCCCGTGGTTATCGGGGGAGATCATAGCTGTGCCATCGGCACCTGGCACGGTGTCGCCGCCAGCACGCAGCAGCCCATCGGGCTCCTGTGGATTGACGCCCACATGGACAGCCACACCCCGGAAAGTTCCGAAAGCCAGCGCCTGCATGGCATGCCCCTGGCAGTCCTGCTGGGCGAAGGAGATCCCGGCCTCACCCATCTCTCCGGCAGACATCCTGCCATCCATCCCCGCCATTGCGCGGTTCTGGGTGGCCGGAGTTTTGAAGCAGGAGAGCCTCAACGACTACGCCGGCTTGGTGTCCGCTTCTATACACAAAAAGACATTGCCCGGCGTGGACTACCGGCCGTGCTCACCGAGGCATGGCGCCACGTCGCCAGAGCACCAGGCGGATTCGGCGTCAGCCTCGACCTCGACGTCCTTGATCCGATGTTTGCCCCTGGCGTGAGCGTCCCGGAACGGCACGGGCTGAATCCACGACAGTTGACACGACTCCTGCGCCTGCAGGCAGGCAAGCACCGCCTGCGCGCCATCGAGCTGGTAGAACTCAATCCGCACCGCGATCCCCGCGGCATGACGCGGCGCCTGCTGCCTCCCCTCATTCTGGCGCTGCTCGCCAGGCCGTAGGCGGGCGGGCAACAGCCGTACGCCAGACAACAAAAAGCCCGGCTTTGCCGGGCTTTTTGTGCACCGCTTCGAAGTTACACGGAAGCAGGCGGGTTGATGCGGATTTCCACACGACGGTTCTGCGCGCGGCCATTCTCGGTGGAGTTGTCAGCAATCGGCTGTGTCTTGCCCATGCCGGCTGCCGAGATACGGCCACCGTTCACGCCGCGGCTGATCAGGTACTGGGCCACCGAGCGGGCACGCTCGTTCGACAGGTTCATGTTGTAGTCATCGCGGCCGACATTGTCGGTGTGACCCGTGATGGAAATCGTGGTCTTGTTGTATTCCTTGAACACGTCGGCCACGGCATCAAGCACCGGATAGAAGTCGGCACGCACGCTGCTCTGAGCAGTAGCGAAGGTGATGTTGCCCGGCATGATCAGGGTGATGGCGCCAGTCGCCTTGTCCTTCTGAACGCCCACACCCACACCGGCCAGACGCTCACGCAGCTTGGCTTCCTGGTAGTCCATGTACGCGCCCACACCGCCGCCCGTCACGCCACCGATCGCTGCACCCTTGAGCGCGGCTTCCTTGCGCTCTTTCTTGTTGTCGCCAGTGGAATAACCAATGGCAGCGCCGGCGGCGGCGCCAACGCCAGCACCAATGGCAGCCTTGCTGATCTGACGCTCGCCCGTATAGGGGTTGGTCGTGCAACCGGCAAGTGCAACAGCAGCCACGAGGGCCGAAGCAGTCAAGATACGCATGAAAACTCTCCTTACGAAATTACGGGGCATCAGCCCGGTGGGGGCCTTTGTAACAAAAGCATGCCGGCAGCGGAAGCCCCGGGTTACGCTCCGACAACACACTTCACGCGATGCTGTCGACTGCCTCACAGCATAGACGATAAAAAGCCCTGCGGATGCTTGCTGATGGCCACGCTGACAATGAAGGCATACACCACCAGCGCCGAGAAGAACATGAACACCCGGGCACCCCAACTCTTCAGAAAGCGGAATGCCATCATGCCAAGGGCGATATAGACGAACAGCGCTACCACCTTGACCAGCACGAAGACGGGAAACTTGCCCATCATTCCGACCAGCACCAGGGCGGATACCAGCAGGATGGTATCAATGACATGCGGCAGCACCCTGACCAGCCTGGCATTGAACAATGACGACTCCTGCATCATCCAGAGACCACGCAAAAGAAAAAATGCCCCGCTGGCAAGCGCAGCCGTCATGTGTATGTGTTTGAAAATCATGTAGGTATTCATGAAGCCCCCGGGATTGAACGAGCGCCTTTTTCGCAGAATCGGCGCCGTCGGTCAAACCCTGGTGATGCGGTCAGGCCAGCGCACCCTGATACGGTTTGAATCTGCCGCCAGATGTTGCCGTCTGCTAATGTACCGTCCGGCCCGGATGGAACAGTCATGCAATACACGAATACCCCCACGCCCTGTGTCGGCATCTGCTCGACCACCTTTGGCGACACCGTATGTCGCGGGTGCCGGCGTTACCTGCATGAGGTCATCGACTGGAACCGCTATTCAGCGGCGGAGAAACAGTTGGTGTGGGGCCGGCTGGATGCGCTGCCAGCGCAAGTGTTGCCGACCTACTTCTTCATTGAATGCCCGGACCGCCTGGCCCGTGGCCTGCAGGTGCACCGGATCCCCCATCGTCCGGGGAGCCCGCCCTGGTCGCTCGTGCTGGCCCTGCTGCGCTCGACCGCGCGACAGGAACCCGACCTGCGGGCGTTTGGCGTCACGCGGCGCCCGCCCTACAGCGGCAGTCTTGGAGACCTGCGGGAAGAAATCAACCGCAAGCTCTACGCACTTGCACAGGCCACCTATGAAAAGGACTTCGTAAGAGCAACCCAACACGCGGCAGCCGATACCCGGCAGAACCCGGATCCTGATGCCACCCCCTGAGGTCAGCCAGCACCCCTGCTGCAAACGGCAATGCTCTGGTATAGTCGCCGCCCGTGCGCCAGTGGCGAAACTGGTAGACGCGCTGGATTTAGGTTCCAGTCCGCAAGGGTGTGGGTTCGAGTCCCTCCTGGCGCACCATTTTCCCGCCCCTGGCCCTAGTCCATTCTCCGCGGCGCCTGTCCCCTGTTCACCACGCCCACGGCCACCCCGAGAGCCATACCAGCCAGCAAGCCGCTGAGATGTCCCACATTGGATACAGGCCCGAACAGCACATCAAGCAATCCGGTGTAGCCCAGCGCCAGCCAACCGAGCATGAACCAGAGTATCTCCCGGCGCACACGAAAACCGGCGGCAGGATTCAGCAAGGGATATAGCCAGAGATACCCCAACAAGCCGTAGATGACACCCGACAGGCCGCCAAAGCTGTTGCCATACTGCAGGCCTTGGGCTGCGTTGCTGACCAGCATGATCACCAGCGTGATCACCAGCAAGCGACGCCCCGATTGGCCTCGCTCGATCAGGCCTCCAAGCTCCCACCACCACAACAGGTTGAATGCTATGTGCATGAAGCTGAAATGCAGGATGGCTGGGGTAAGCAGACGCCACCACTCGCCCGATAGGTCGGCCCCTCCCGACACGTCCGGGTAGCGCAACAAGCTGAAAACAGCCTCAGGTGCCATGTTGAGCGCCACGAACGTCATCAGGCACAGCAAGGTCACCGCCCGCGTTACCGGGCCGGCCCGCTGCCACCAGCGCGACATGCCGGCACCTGTCGTGCCATATACGGGCTCACGCTGGACACGGCCGCTTTGCCACGAGGCCTGCCAGTAGCGCGGATCCTCGGGAGCGGACAGGAAGCCGTCGAGTTCCTGCCGGGCCAGCGGCAGGTCCGCCTCCTGATCCAGGACGATGGCAAAACCACCCTCCTGGTCAAACACCTGATTGGCTACACCGATGCTGGCGAGGTAATCACTTAATGCCAGCGCCAGCCGCCGGTCCGGGAGGGAAACCAGTTTCACCGGTACGTGCTCCTCTCTTCCGCCAGCGCCCTGAGCAGTTGGTGGCGTTCATCCTGTTTCAGTCGGGCCATACCCTTGCACGCCTCAAAAAAACGGCGCAAGTCATGATCGTGGCGGACCAGCAAGGACTTGAATCCGGGAACCAGATCATAATACGTGCCCACTGTGTTAAGGCGGGCGTTGTTGACCTCGGCAAACCAGGCATCGTAGCCAGCGTATCCTCCCCACTTCTCGCGCTGTTGCGCGTAGGCCGCATGCAAATCCGCATAAACGGCTGCCTTGGCTTCGCGCTTTGCTACGTCAGGCAAGGTCGATGCAAACACCGCCTGCAGACGCTGGCGGAAAGACAGCACCAGCGCCACAAAATCATCGCGGCGCTGGCGCGCCTGATAGATCCGATCAAGATCCTGGGGATGACGGACGCTGTACCGATGCAGGCCCTCGTCCGCCACGGCGACGGCAAGGCTCTCGTTGAACACGGTATCCCCCGGCACAAACAACACCTGATGCGTCAGCTCGTGGAAAATCAGCTCGGCCAACTCTGCTTCGGGCTGGTACACGAAGCTCGACAACACCGGATCGCGAAACCAACCCAGAGTGGAATACGCGGGAATGCCGCTGAGGTACACCTCCATGCCCTGCTGCTGCAGCGTGTCAGCCAGCTGCCTTGCCTTGGCTTCCGCAAAAAAACCGCGATATGCAAGACAGCCTACAAACCAGTAGCACCACACTTTTGGCTTCAGGGAAAGTTCCGGCGCGGCCATTACCGACCAGACCGGATAGGGGCGGCCCAACTCGGCATAGGTGTCGTACTGGCGCCGCGCCGGCAACCCCAGCTCCTGCCCGGCAAACTCGCGAATACGCTGGACGGCCTCCAGTTGCTGCCGCAACCTGGCATCAATCTCCCTACCCGCGAGCAGACGATCAATAGGCTTGCGTTTGGCCAGCAGGCCGAAGTGGCCCTGCACGGCCTGGCCGTAATAGGCAACACTCTGGCAACCGGTCAACAGAAACACCAGCAAGGGTGAAAACAGGGCTTTCAGCGACAAGGTAGACATGCCGGCATGCTAGCAAAAAACAGACAGGCGATCCTCAGCACTCACGGCAGCCTCCCCTGCCACTGCCGCAGCAGGGCGGACGCCTCCACGCGCTGCGCCGGAGTCATGCCCAGATCAAGGACATCGCGCGCCTCGCCCGCCTCCTCAACACCGCCATCAGCCGCCAGACTGAGCCAGGCCCACGCGCCTACCGGATCGCGCCTGATGCCGGCATCGCCGAGCAACAGCATGCCGAGACGGTACTGGGCATCGGTATTGCCCTGACGGGCAGCCTTTTCATACCAGGCAACGGCCGCGACCACGTCACCGGCCTCCTCCTCATGATGCAGCCCCAGGACAAACTGCGCCTCGTCATCCTGCTGCTCGGCAGCCTTCACCAGCCAGGCCAGCGCCTTGTCGTCATCCTGATCAACCCCGCGCCCTTCGGCGTACAGTGCCGCGAGCCTGACCTGCGCCTCCGCAATGCCCGACTGGGCAGCCGTCAACAACCATGGCAACGCCAAGGCGGGCTGTTCCAGCCCTTCCGCATACGCCTTTCCCAACCATGTCATCGCCTGTGCGTTGCCCGCCTTCGCCAGCGGCAACAACTCGTCCACTGCCTGCGCGTAGGCCTCGTTCTCGTAAGCCGCCACCCCCTCGTCCAGACCAGCAAGACCCGCACAGGGCAGCCAGGCACACAGAGCGACAGCAAGATGCACGCGCATGACCAATTTTCTCCACGACCACCGAACTCGCAGTATATCTGCCACCGATGTCCTGCACCGGCCAGAACAGAAACCCTATAATCGCCCTGCTGACCTATCGCAAGCCATCGCGACGTGCAACGCCCACGACTGCCCGAGAGGACTTCACATGACCGACGCCAATGCCATCGTGACGGAACTGCAGCGCCTGAACCGCTTGCTGCACGGAGCGCTGCCCGCCCCCTCACCGCTACCCGACTTTGTTGGCGGTATTGCTTTTCGCTGGCGCAGTCATCCGCATGGTGGCTATCTGGAAACGGTGAACGACCTGAGCCCGATACGACTGGACGACCTGCAGGGCGTTAACCGCCAGAAAGGCGAGGTTCGTCGCAACACCGAGCAGTTCGTGCGGGGCTTCACGGCCAACAACGTGCTGCTCACCGGCTCCCGCGGCACCGGAAAATCGTCCTTGGTCAGGGCCTTGCTGAACGAGTTCCAGCACCAAGGTCTGCGTGTCGTCGAAGTGGAGAAGCACCTGCTCCAGGACCTGCCGGACATTGTGGCCCAACTGCACTCCCGACCTGAGCGCTTCATCATCTATTGCGATGACCTTTCCTTCAGTGAAGACGATGCCAGCTACCGGGCACTGAAAAGCACGCTTGACGGCAGCCTGCATGCCGGCAGCGACAACATCATCATCTACGCCACCAGCAACCGGCGGCACCTGCTGCCCGAGTTCCATCGTGAAAACGCCATGGCGCATGCTGGCGAGAACGGCGAGTTGCACCCGGGAGAAGCCGTTGAAGACAAGATATCGCTGTCAGACCGCTTCGGCCTGTGGCTAACGTTCTATCCTGCCAGCCAGGACGATTACCTCGACATGAGCCGGCACTGGCTGATGCATTACGGTATGGCGCTCACTGATGACGCCCGCACGGCAGCGCTGCAATGGGCTCTCACCCGCGGCAGTCGCTCTGGCCGCACCGCATCGCAATTTGCCCGGGACTGGGCAGGGCGCCATCAGCTGGCTGCAGCACTGGACGCGACCTGCCCCGTCAGCTGACGGGGCGGGTCGACGTCACGCACGCAGTCGACGCGTCTTGAACGTGTGCCAACCGTTCTCGGTCATGCCGAGAAGGAAGGACACCAGTCCGGACTCGTCCGGCTTCGGCTCGCGCCCCTTGGCCATGCGCCTCAATTGCCGCGAATACCACGCCACTTCCATCAGCGCCATGCGATCAATGGGCCCGATACCGGTCACGATCGGCTTGACGCTGAAGAGTGGATCCTGTCCCGCCAGTACACGGTGGGCCAGATCAGGCTCGATGGCCAGGCCCCTGGCAATGCCGACCAGGTCCACCGCGCCGGAGCTGATCGCCTCCGCCATCCCGGAGCTGGTGCGGAATCCGCCAGTGAGCATGAGAGGCGTTGTGACCGCCGCCCTCGCCTTCTCGGCAAAATCGAGGAAGTAGGCCTCGCGGCGACGCGTTGACTCTTTCTGCGGACGCGCACGGCTCATGGCAGGCGCCTCGTATGTCCCGCCCGAAATTTCGATCAGGTCGATGCCGGCATCTGCCAGTGCGCGAATCACATCCAGCGACTCTTCTTCGGAGAAGCCACCCTTCTGGAAGTCAGCCGAGTTGAGCTTGATGCCCACTGGAAAAGACTTGCCCACCCTGGCGCGAATCTCCCGAAACACCTCCAGCACGAATCGGCGCCGGTTTTCCGGGCTACCGCCCCAGCGATCCTGCCGCTGGTTGTGATGCCCCGACAGAAACTGACTGACAAGGTAACCGTGAGCGCCGTGAATCTGCACGCCGGTAAAGCCGGCTTCCCGGGCAATGGCAGCGGTACGACCGTACCGCTGGATGATGTCCTCGATCTCGCTCTCCTGCAGCGCACGCGGCGTGGCAAAGAAGCGCGCCAACTCCTTGTTGAACGGAATGGCCGAAGGTGCCACGGTTTCCGCATTGAGGCCCCGCGGCGACTGCTTGCCCGGGTGATTGATCTGCATCCACAACTGCGTACCGTCGCGGGTACCGGCAGCAGCCCATTGCTTGAGCAAGCCGAGGTCACGGTCATCCTCGACCACAACGTTGTTGGGTTCGCCGAGTGCACGCCGGTCTATCATCACGTTGCCCGTAATCAGCAGGCCGGTGCCGCCCTCCGCCCACCGTCCGTAGAGCCTGGCCAGGCCTTCCGTCATGCGGTTATCGGTGGTTCCCAGCGCCTCGCTCATTGCGGATTTCGCCACCCGGTTCTTGATCACACTACCGTTTGGCAGGGTAAACGGCTGGGACAACAGGCGGGACGTTTCGCTGGAGGGGATCATGGCAAGCTCCGGTCAATGGCGGACAGATCGCCACGCTAACCAACATTTCGATACTTGTCAAACTATCAATATATGTCACAATGGTGCCACTCTTCCCGACACCGGACCATCAGCATGATCCGCCAACACCCCGCTGACCTTGATCGCCTTGCACGCGCCTTCAAGGCTTTGTCCAACCCCAATCGACTGGCGATTTACCTGGAGGTACTCCAGCAAACGCGGACCGAGGTGAAGAGTTGCGGGATATCCGAACTGATTGACCGACTCGATATCGGCGCCCCGACCGTATCGCACCACACCAAGGAACTGGTGGATGCCGGGCTCATCACCGTGCAGCGCGAAGGGCGCTTCATCCGCTGCACGCTGGACGAACCCATGCGCGAACTCCTCCACCGTTTTTTTGCACGTGACATCCCATCCCACAGCAGGTAATTGCCATGGCCCTGAAAGTACATCACCTCAATTGCGGGACCATGTGCCCGGTCTGCGCACGATTGATCAATGGTCAAGGTGGCTGGCTGGAGCCTGCGCAGATGGTCTGCCACGTGCTGCTGATCGAAACCCCGCGTGACGGACTTGTGTTGGTCGACACCGGCATTGGCACTCGCGACATCGCCATGCCGTCCCGGCTGGGCAAGCCATTCGTGACGCTGACCCGGCCGCTGCTCGACTATCACGAATCAGCAGTGGCCCAGGTGCAGCGACTGGGATTCTCTCCGTCGGATGTCCGCCACATCCTCGTGACCCATCTGGATCTCGACCACGCCGGAGGATTGCCTGATTTCCCGGCGGCGCAAGTACATGTGTTTGCCGACGAGTTCCGCGCCGCCATGAACCCGACATGGCGCGAACGCGCACGCTACCTGCCCAGCCAATGGGCACACAGCCCGCGCTGGGTACAGCACGACGAGGGCGGGGAATACTGGTACGGTTTCCGCAACCTTCGCCCCATTCCGGGACTGGATGAAGACATCCTGATGGTTCCACTCACCGGCCACACCCGTGGCCATTGCGGGGTTGCCGTCCGTACGGAATCAGGCTGGATACTGCACTGCGGGGATGCCTACTTTTTCCACGGGCAGATGGATCCGAGCCATCCGCACACTACCCCCGGCATGCAAGTCTTCGAGCGACTGGTACAAACCGACGCTGCCATGCGCATCCGCAACCAGGAAAGATTGCTGGACCTCGTTCGCCGCCGGGGCAACGAAGTAAGACTGTTTTGCGCGCACGACGTGACGGAGTTCCAGCGTTTCAGTTGACGGGGAGCCACGCCCTGATATTCCGGGCATGAAAACGGCGCAGCGGGCCATCAGCACACACTCGGCCAGGGAGCCCGAATCACGGCTCCCGACGCTGCAAGCGCGAAAGGGCAGCCCCCATCTCGCCTTCCAGTGCCCGCGCCAGGGTGCGGGCATCCCGCTCGCCCGGACTGACGGGCGGCAACACCAGCACATCCACCACCATCCGGTCGCCCTTCAGGATGTCCACCGCATGGTCAAGAAACTCGTCATCTCCGATGAAGGGCGCGTGGGGATGCAGTGCGTCATGTTCATCGCGATAGCAGACCAGCACCGGCTGCAGAGGCACCTGCTCCGACACGGCGGCACCGAAGAGTTTGTGGAAGAAGCGCTTCAGGCGTTCGCCATCGGTGGTGGTGCCCTCGGGAAAGAACAGGATGCTGCGACCATCGCGCAAATGGGCGGCGAGCTGCGATTCCACCCTGCCGGCATCACCCGACCCGCGCTGGATGAACAGCGTGCCGGCCACCTTGGCGAGCCACCCCACCACCGGCCATCTGGCCACTTCCGCCTTCGACAGGAAATGCACCGGGAAATTGGCACCAAGCACCGGAATATCCAGCCACGAGACATGATTGGAAATCCACAACGCGCGCTCCTTCAGGGGAACGCCCTGCACGCGGATATCCAGATTCAGGATGCGGCAAAAGCGACGGTGCCACCATCGCACAACGGGCTGCTGCCATGGCCGGTACTGCACAAAGGCAGCACCGCAGAGCAACGCCAGCAGTGCACCCTCCAGCAGGTGCAGCCCCAGCCTCACGCAGCGGTACGCCAAACGCAGGCGAAGATACAACGATGACGGGTTTCGGGAAGCCACAATTTTCCGCCTGGCATTGAGGACGGCAAATGCCACTTCATCCGCAGAATCCGTAAACATCAGCCAGCCTTGAGAAAACGTTGTGCATAACGGCCCGTCAGCATGCTGACATCCAGCATCACGAACACATCGGCACAATTGAAATCAGGATCCCAGCACGCCTCGCCGCCAATACGGCAACCCATCCGGAGATAAGCCCTCAGCAGGGGCGGCATGACAGCCTGGCAAGCGTCGCGAGCCACCAGATCAATGGGACGATGCGGAGTCACCCTCAGCTCGGTCCCGACCATATGACGCTCGCGCAACTCGGGCATGATGGCGCCGAAGTTCTGGCCGCCATCACGCAAGCTGATGCTAGCGCAGCCGACCAGATAACTGAACTCGTGCCGCAGCAGGTAATCTGCCAGCGCTGACCATAGCACGGTGATGGCGGCACCAGAGCGGTATTCCGGATGGACACAGGTACGGCCCAGTTCCAGCACTTTCCCGGGCAGACGGCTCAAGGCCGCGAGATCGAACTCGCCGGCTGAGTAGAAGCCCCCTGCCCGCTCCGCACCTTGCGAACAAAGCAGGCGCGTCGTGGCAATCAGCACCCCGTTTGCAACATCGTAGACGCTGAGATGGTCGCAGAAGTCGTCCAGGCGGTCAGCGTCCAGCCCGTCCGGCCCCTCAAATGACACCCCGTACTCTGCACCAAAGACGTCTGCCCGGAGACGCTGCGCCTCCCGCAGCTCTGCGGCATCACGCACAAACCGGGCCTCCAGCCGTGGTTTGTTGCGTACCGGGATCACTTGCGCCGACAACGCTTGCAACTCTTCCGCCTGACTGTGGGCCAACGCCTGCATGCCGTCTTCCTCTTGTCGTTTTCTCACGACGGCAGGATGGAAAATCGGCATTGAGCTGCCATGACGAAATCATGAATCTTTCAAGACACGCTGTCTGACAACTCCTTGCCCCAGAGTCCCGGAGAGGCAATTGTCTCTGCGCAAGGTGACCATCCCGGGACAGGGTTTGCCTTTGGGCGGATAATCGTTTCCACTGCGCGATCATCGCTGCTGTGGAACCATCATGGACTATTTGCTGTATCTGTGTGTCGGCGCAATCGCCGGCTTGCTGGGGGGGCTGCTGGGCATCGGCGGGGGCCTTGTGATAGTACCGGTGCTGGTCTACAGCTTCGCCGCCCAAGGCATGGACCCGGCCGTGCTGACACAAACGGCTGTTGGCACATCGCTGGCAACCATCATTTTTACCTCCTTCAGCTCGGTCAAAGCCCACCATGAGCGCGGAGCCGTCCGCTGGGAACTGGTCAGGAACATTGCTCCCGGCATCGTCATCGGCACACTGCTGGGTGCCCAGATCGCGCACCTGCTGCCCGGCAGGGGCCTGCAGGCGCTGATCGGCATTTTTGCCGTCTTGATGGCCCTGCAAATGCTGGCCAATTGGCGACCCGGCACCCGCGGCAACGACACGGCAACGCTACCCGGCCGCCCAGGACTGATGTTGGGCGGCGGCCTGATCGGCACCACCTCTGCCCTTTTTGGCATCGGTGGGGGAAGCCTGACAGTACCCTGGCTCAGCTACCACGCCGTCCGGATGCAGGAGGCGGTGGCCACCTCGTCGGCTTGCGGCATGGCTATCGCACTGGCCGGAACAGCTGGCTTCGTGGCGACGGGCTGGGGACGGGCTGCCCTGCCCGATGCGTCAGCAGGCTATGTCTACCTGCCTGCGTTTGTGGGCATCAGCCTGAGCAGCCTGCTGTTCGCTCGGGTGGGTGTCAGGCTAGCACACCGCATGAAGGCTGATTCGCTCAGAAAACTGTTTGCCCTGCTACTGATGGTCGTGGGCATCAAGATGGTCACCGGGGCCGCGTGACCATGAAAAACGCCGGCAGCAGCCGGCGTCAGGTGGTACAGGAAAAGCGCGTCAGTCGAGATGAGCCACGGCAGCCACTGCCACCTGCCCGCCACTGAACCGGATATCACAGACATACTGGGAACCGCTGCCGTAAATCACGCTAATCCCTTCCTTGCGCTGGAAGGCAGTGACCTCGCCAAGCTCCTGTTCGAGCCGGCTCATCACCCGGCCAGCCGCTTGTCCCGGCTGGCTGGCGGCACAGAATGACAGGGCCCGTGCCTCCGCCTGCGACTGGCCGACATAGGCATACAAACTCGCTGCCGCCAAGCCAAAACAGGCTGCTACAGCAATCCGCGGTGCGAGCGTTCTCATTGCATTCATGGCACTTCCACCTCAGTCATCCGCTTGTTCGGAGGCGGGGATACAGCAACACAACAAACCCTACCGGCATCATGGTTATAGCCCTAAAGCCGGGCCAGGAGAACCACCCGGTCGACGAACGGCGACTCTTGTCGCTAACCCGTGTTGCGCAGCCCCGCCGCAATGCCGGCAATCGTGACCATCAGGGCCTGCTCATACACCTTGCTCCGGTCGGCACCTGTCTGGCGCCGGCGCAGCATCAGTTCCGCCTGCAGCATGTGCAACGGCTCTATATACGGTGTCCTGACGTTGATGGAGCGGCGCAGGACCGGATTTGCCTCCAGCAGGGGACGCCCCCCGTTCAGCCTCAACAGTGCCTCGATGGTGACCAGCAACCGACGCCTCAGCTCCTGCCCAAGTTGCTGCAGTGCAGGGTCGCTTCCCGCCAGACGGTCTTCGTAGTAGGCAACGATGGCCGGATCAGCCTTGGCCAGCACCATCTCCAGCATGTCAATAACCGCATGGAAATAGGGCCACTGGGTCGCCATCCCGACCAGCACATCGCGTTTGCCTGAATCCATCGCCATGTTCAGCGCCCGCCCGGTACCCAGCCAGGCCGGCAACATCAGCCGCACCTGCGTCCAGGCGAACACCCACGGGATGGCGCGCAACGATTCGACGCCTCCATCCAGCTTGCGTCGCGCCGGACGCGACCCCAACGGCAGCATCTGCAACTCCATTTCGGGCGTCACGGTCCTGAGGTACCGAATGAAGTCTGCCGTCTCCTGCACCGTTTCACGATAAACACCAAGGGACACCGACGTCATCTCGTCCATCAGTGCCCGCCACTCCGGTTGCGGACCCGCCGGTGGCAGCAAGGTTGCCTCCAGCGTTGCCGAGGCATACAAATCCAGGCTGCGCACCGCAATGCCCGGCATGCCGAACTTGAAGCGGATCATTTCCCCCTGCTCCGTCACGCGGATGGCCCCCTGCACCGAACCCGGCGGCTGTGACAGCAATGCCTGATGCGCAGGCGCACCCCCGCGACTGACCGATCCCCCCCGACCATGAAACAGCGTGAGCCGCACGCCATGCCTGGCCGCCACCGACGCCAGGGCTTCCTGCGCGCGATACTGCGCCCAGCTGGCGGCCAGAAAGCCGGCATCCTTCGCCGAGTCCGAGTAGCCGATCATCACCTCCTGGTGTCCTCCAATTGCTGCCCGGTACCAGGGAATGGACAGCAGCGCATCCAGACAGGTGCCGGCGCCGTTGAGGTCATCCAGCGTTTCAAAAAGCGGCACCACCCGCAGCATGCTGTCCACTTCAGCCTTCTGTTGCAGCAGCATCACTGCCAGCACATCGCTCGGGCGCTCGGCCATCGAGATCACGTAGGCACCCAGTGAATCACGGGGCTGCTTTGCCAGCTCACGGAATGTAGCCAACACTTCCTGTACATCGGCTGAATGCAGCGGATGATCCACGCCGGCGTGAGGATGGTCGGGCAACAAGGGGCGCGGGTTCTGCAGTTCCCGCAACAGAAAAGCCTGGCGCTCCTCCTCGCCCCATTCGGCATAGTGGCCGACGCCAAGAAAGCGTGTGATGGCATCCAGCGCCTGCGTATGCCGTGCAGACTCCTGACGGATATCGAGCCGAAGCAGTTCGACGCCGAAACAGGCAAGCCTCCGCAGCGTATCCAGCAAGCTGCCGTTTGCCACGTCTTCCAGCCCGCAGTCCACCAGTGACTGATGGCACAGGCTAAGCGGCTCAAACAGCTCATGGGTGTGCCGATAGACATTGCTATCGTCCGCGGCCTCCTGCCGCAGGCAGGCGTCCAGCCACTCCCGCGTTGCGATCAGGCGTTGTCGCACCCCTCGCAACAGGTCACGATAAGGCTCCCTGCTGTCCGGCCCCACCACCTCGCGCAAGGCTGGGCTGCAATCGGACATGGACAGCCCGGCGCGCAGCGCCTCGATGTCGCGCAGGAACAGATCCGCGGCCATCCAGCGCGCCAACAGGATGACCTCGCGCGTTACCCGATGGGTCACATTGGGATTGCCATCCCGGTCCCCTCCCATCCAGGAGGCAAAGCGCACTGGAGAGTGATCAAGAGAGAGTCGCTGGCCGGTGTACTCGAACAACACGGCATCGAATTCCCGCAGGAACTCCGGCACCGCTTTCCACAAGGACTGCTCAATGACCGTAAAGCCCCATTTGGCCTCATCGACCGGGGTGGGTCGATGCTTTCGGATCTCGTCGGTATGCCAGGCCGCCATGATGTGGCGACGCAACGACGCAAGCTCCTCCCGACGCTCGACCGGCGTCAACCCCCCATGATCAAGTCGCTCAAGTGACTCAGCAATATCGTCGTATTTCTGGATCAACGTTCGCCGGCTGACTTCCGTCGGATGAGCCGTCAGCACCAGCTCAACGTCAAGGGCTGAAACGGCAGCCAATATCGCGGCGGCGTCATGGCGCTCTGCAGCCAGCCGCGCAAACAGCGCCCGTACCGAGCCCGGCTGTGGCGGTTCGTCCGTCCGCCATTGATGAGCCCGACGGCGGCGAACACGATGATACTGCTCCGCAATATTGGCCAGATTGAGAAACTGGGTAAACGCGCGCGCGACTGGCAGCAATTCGTCATCCTGCAATCCAGACAGGACTGCCACAAGCGCCGACCTTGCCCCTTCCATGCCGTCGCGCGCCTGCTTGGCCAGCTGCCGGATCTGCTCCACCTTGTCGAAGACAGCCTGGCCGGTCTGCTGCCGCAGCGCATCCCCCAGCAGCCCCCCCACCAACCGGACATCATCCCTCAACGCCGCATGTGGATCTGCCATCATCAACACCACTCCCCACAACAATATCCATGATCACTAGGATGCTGATGCATCCGCCGGTGCCCAGCGCGCAATTTTTTCCGACAACATGCGCAAGCTCACTGGCTTTGGAAGGTGATCATCCATGCCAGCCGCGTAACAATTGTCCACGTGATGCTGGGTAACATGTGCACTGACAGCAACCAGCGGGATGCGCTGCCGTTGCTCGGTTGTTTCCAGCATCCTGATCTCGCGGGCGGCGGTGTACCCATCCATTACCGGCATTTCACAGTCCAGCAGGACAAGGTCGTAAGGCTGTCGCGAGCGCCTGATCATGGCCACGGCCTGCTCACCATTCTCGGCAAGATCGGCACCGATGCCAAACCGGCGCAACAACCCCATGATCACCAGCTGGTTGGTGTGATTGTCCTCTGCCACCAGCACCCGCAGGGACGGATACTGCGGCATGCTGTCCCGGACAGGCGTCGTCTCCACAGGCTGGCTGTCCAGCACCGCCAGAATGGCCTGCCGCAGCTCGGCTGCCATCAACGGCCGCTCGAAGGCATGGGCGACCCCGGCATGAACCAGAACACCCGGGCTCGGCTGCAGCTGAGGCAAAGCAAACACGAGCGTCCTGACATTCTGCAACAACGGATCATGCGACACCCGCTCGTGCAGGCTGAGACCGTTCATGTCCGGCAGCTGCAAGGCCGTCACGAGCAGGTCGAACGGCCGCCCCGCCTGAGCCGCCTCCCGCATGGCATGCAAGGCATCTTCTCCGGTAAGTGCATGATCAATGATCATCTTGCGATTCGCGGCCTCATCCTTCATGACGGCACAAAAACGCCTGTCCTCATCCACCAGCAACACGCGCACGAGAGGCAGGTGTTCTGGCCAGCTGCTGCGGGCCGCTCCTCCGGGGACGCTTTGCACTCGCACCGTGGCCGTAAAGACGGAGCCTTGGCCCGGCACACTGCTGGCCGTAAGATCCCCGCCCATGAGGCGGCAAAGGTCTCGGCTGATGCTCAAACCCAGACCAGTTCCACCATAGTGGCGAGAGGTGGACGAATTGGCCTGGACAAAGCTGTCGAATATGTAGGGCAACCTGTTCTCCGGTATCCCTATTCCGGTGTCGCTCACCCGGAACCTCAGGCCAACATCCCTGCCATGGCCGAATGTCTCCACCCGCAGCTCGATATGACCGTGCTGTGTAAACTTGACGGCATTGGACAGCAGGTTGACCAGCACCTGCCGCAAACGGATGGCATCGCCGCTTACTTCCGCAGGAACATCGGGTGCAATCGAACACAGCACCGACAGCTGCTGCTTGTACACCCGTGCCCGGAACAACGAAAAGGAATCCCCGACCAGCTTGTCGATCTGCAGCGGCGCCCGCTCCAGCTCCATCTGACCAGCCTCGATCTTGGCGTGATCCAGCACATCATTGATGACTTCCAGGAGCGCCGCGCCGGACGACTCCATGGTGGCCAGTATCCTGGATTGCTCGTGGCTGAGCCCGGTAGTCTTGAGCAGTTCCGCCATGCCAAGCACACCGTTCATTGGCGTACGAATCTCATGGCTCATCATGGCCAGAAACTGGCTCTTGGCCTGGCTCTGGGCGTTAGACACCAACGCCTCTTCGCGGCTGCGCGCCTCCATCTGCTTCAGGCGCCGAACGTGCATGCCGAGACCCAGCGACAACAGCAGCACTGTCAGCAGCAGGCCCGCCTTGATACCCACGACGAAGTACTGGAAAAAGGGAAGCAGCGACATGACGGACATGGCCGTCGCGATGGCGCTTCCCAGGAACACCACCCATCCCAGAACGAAATAGATGGCTACGCCTCGTGACCGCCCGATTGACGACAACGCCATCACCAGGATGTACGCACTGGACAACATGCCGATGGTGAGTAACACCAGCGCCCCGTTTGTCGGCCCAAGCCATGGCAGCCCCAGTATCCCGAGCAAGGCCGTCGCCATGAGCAGCCGGGCGACCTTGCGCCATGCGGAGTCGCGCGGTACGTCCAGATAGGTCAGCGAGAACGCCAGGTAGCCGATCGCGGCCGCACCCATGAACAGTGACACACTGATGTTCTGCCAGAGGCCAGTGAAGGGAAGCAATGAAAACAGCAGTCCGTCGATGCACAACAAATAGCCAATCGTGGGCAGCAAGGCGCCCACGTACAACAGGAAAACCTTTTCACGCGCCGTAAAGAACACGAACAGGTTGTAGATCAACAGAACGAGCATGGCACCGTAAAACAGGCCATCCAACAACTGCTGCCGCCCCATCTCCATCCAGAACAACTCCGGCGCGTACAGGCGGGTAGGCAGCAGCAGATTGCTGGACGATTGCACCCTCAGATAGACCTCGCTCTGGCCGGGGGGCAACTCCAGCGGCAGCGCCAGTTGACGGATGGGCCAGGGGCGCCCGGCCCAAGGTTCAGTGTCTCCCGTGGCGACCCGCCTGAATCCTGTGGCCCCATCGGGCACATACACATGAAGGTGATCCAGCAAAGGGAAATCGACATGAAGCACACGGGGCAAGGCCTGCGCGCCCGGATTGAAAATGACGATGCGCAACCAGTACGCCGCCTCCGGATCGAAACCAAAGTTGGTATAGGACGGCGGTGGCTGGAACCGCTCCGGATGCCGGCGCACCGACTCAACCGTCTGGCTGGCCGTAGCGTCCCTCCACCAACCCAGATGACCATCCAGCAGGCGAACGCCGGCTTCATTGTCCTGCAGTCGGACGGCCCAGCCATCCTCCTTCCCCGCGAACACCTGTCCGGCAACAAGGACAAGCCACAGCCAAAGAGTCACCCACCCCCACCCTCCGGCAGCAGTGCGCAATCCCCCCGTCTTTATCCTCGTCATGGCAACGTCCTGTTTCCATCAAACGCCCGTGTCACGAGCACGACACTGTCTTACTATAGCGACAGGTTTGTAAACAACCTTCCACTTTCCCGATAAAGGAATATGAGCAGTCGACAAAAAACGAACAGACTCCTGCTGGAAGGATTACGGTGGCATCCCTCCGGCCGCTGCTTGCATCCGGAACCTGCCTTCAATTTCTGGCGGGCGATTGCTAGGATTGGTCAATGGCCTGCCGAACGGGCCATCCGGTCCGGCAATCCCCAATGCGTCTCTTTGCCAGAGCCTCTACCACCCTTCATGGAACACTCATGAGCGCACCGCTGCCCGACAACATCTCCCCCCTTGCGCCTCACCAGTTTCTGGAGCCTCACCTGCCCAAGGTGCAACTCGCACTGCGAATCGTGCTGGCACTGCTTGTCCTGCTGTACGTCTATCTGGTTCCTGCCCGGCTCACACTCACGCCGTACATGGTTTTCCTGCTCGGCGTCATCGTCTATATCGGCATCCAGAGTCTGCTGGGCCTGACCGTGATCCTGACCCGGACCACCCCGCTCGTCCTGAACAGCATCACCGCCACTGACCTTGCCGCCGCCCTGCTGGCGCTACTGAACGACCCCGCCCCGTTCCCACCCACGCTCGTACTGGTAGCCATAGCCCTGGCGCTTGCCGCCGCGCAGCATCGCCAGCAAGCCTTCACCCTGATCGCCGCCGTCACCGGGTTGCTGGCCATCGCCTGCATAAGCCTCCGCCAGTCACTGACAAACACCCCCTTCGATCTGGCTTTCTTCAGCCAGCCGGTGCTGCTCGCCGGGGCGACGGTTGCGCTGCTTGTCACCAACCGCTACCTGGAATACCTGCGCAAACGCGCGGCCCGCGTCACCGAGACAGACCCCCTGACAGGGTTGGGCAATCGCTGGACCTTCTACGAGGCTGCCAAATACCTGCTGCCCTACCACCAGCGCAACCTGACCCCCATGGTCGTCATGTACGCCGACATCGAAGTCACGGCCCATAAAGGCAAGAAGCCCGGCAAGAACGTCAACCAATACCTGCTCAAGCAGTTCGCCAGCATCGTCGACCAGCGGCTGAGGGCCAGCGATATTGCCGTACACTACGGCGGCAACGAGTTTGCCTTCCTGCTGGTGGACACGACGACCAAGGATGCCGAGTCCATCGCCTTTGACCTGCAGCAGAACTTCAACAACTGGGCACGGCAGAAGGAGTTGGCCGCCTATGCTCACATCGGCATGGCTGTCGTTCCGCACCGACCGGTTGCCATGGATCAGGTCCTGACAAGCATCAATGCCGCCCTGTACCGTGCCCGCCAGTACAAGAAAGGCGTGTCAGGCGCCGTCTTTGCCGACCCGGAACACAGTCGCTGAGCCACTCATGGAGAGAAAACAGGGGGGGGGATGCCCTGCCGGGAAAGGCATCCACACCCCACCCCAGTCCGTCAGGCTCGATACTGCATTTTTTTGACAACTGTCGAACAAAAGTGATGCAAACGACATTTCCCGATGCTAAGATTTGCGCGCCGATTAGTTGGATGCTAGGTAAACTGGGCTTCCCGTAAGCTTGGAAGTGCCTCGGGAAGCCAATGGTGCATTTAGCATAGTCGACAAACACGCAACCTGAGAGAGACATCATGCAAATCAAGAAGATCGCCGTTTCCGCCGCTATCGTTGCCGCCCTCGCCATCGCTGGCTGCGCCAAGAAGGAAGAAGCTCCGGCTACCGAAGCTCCTGCCGCTGAAGCTCCTGCTGCCGAAGTTGCTCCTGTTGAAGCCGCTCCTGCTGCTGACGCTGCTGCTCCTGCTGTTGACGCTGCTGCTCCTGCTGTTGACGCTGCTGCTCCGGCCGTTGACGCCGCTGCTCCGGCTGCACAGTAATCAGATCGTTCCTGATCTGATGTAAAAAAGGGGTGCCTGGCACCCCTTTTTTTATGCCTTTTTCTTGACCACCGACTCGCTGGAATCCCCTGTCATGACCACCTGTCCTTGCGGCAGCACTCGTGAGTTCGACACCTGCTGCGCTCCATTCCTGAATGGCAACACCCTGCCCGCCACCGCCGAAGCGCTCATGCGCTCGCGCTATTCTGCCTACGTGCAGGGCAATGTTGACTACATCATGGCCACCACCCTGCCCGCCAGCCGGGCGGACAGTGACATCGATGCCATGCGGGCCTGGGCCAGCAATTCCGAATGGACAGGACTGGATATTGTGTCAACCACGGCGGGAAGCCCGGATGACAAGCAGGGCGAGGTCGAGTTCATCGCCCATTACCGGATGGGCGGTGTGGCACAGCGCCATCACGAAAAGTCTCTCTTCGTCAAAGAAGACGGTCGCTGGTTCTTCAAGGACGGAGATGTCGTCTATTCGGGACCGGCAGAAAAGCCCAAACCCGTGGTTAACGCCAGCCGGGTGGGTCGCAACGATCCCTGCACCTGCGGTAGCGGGAAAAAATTCAAGAAGTGCTGCGGCGCCTGAGCCGCAAGACTATTACCAGGTCGCCGGATCGCACCGCGACCGGATGCGTTCCTCGCGTTGCGGCAGCATGGCACAGGCCAAGGCCTGCTTGCGATGCTGCCGGATGATCGCCCAGGACCTGTCGGCATGCCGCTCGCCGATGGCACCGGCCCGCCAGGACTGGCTGCGAAGAATGGTCTCTGATACCACCTGCCGCGCCGTTGGCGTTAGCCTGTACCAGCCATCCAGCCCCACATCAATGATGGCATCCATCACCTGAGGCTCCCACGGCCCGAGACGGGCAGCCTCCAGCATGGATGCCTCCACTTCCGCTTCGTGCCCGCCGACCCGCGCCAGGGCATACACGAGCGCCGCATGGGCGTAAGGCCAGGTTGGCCGCAAGACGATCGCCTCGCGATAAAGCGAGGCTGCCTGCATCCTGTCGGCCGTGGCTTCGGGCAGCCCCGGGGCGGCCATCAGCCAACGGGCCTCATGGATGCGGGCCAGACCTTCACGATAATCCGCATTGAACGGCGACAACTTCACGGAGAGAGCCGCAAACGCGTGCGCCTCCTCCCAGTTTGCATCCTGGGGAAAGAATACCTGCCCTTTTGACCGCGCCTGTACGGCTTGATGGGCCCATGTTTCCACCCAGGCCTTGCCACGAAAGGCGGCGACATCGGCCACCACGCCGAGCAAGGACCAGACCGCAAACAGGGACACGCCAAGCAGTGCCAGCCACCACAACTGCCTACGACCGGCGCCCGCCGCCGGGTTCATGAGAACTGGCCCGCCACGATGGCCCAGGGATTTTGTTGCACCAGCTTCCTGCCGGCCTCTTCACCCAGCAACTCGATGGCCACCGCCAACCCGTCGCCGAGTTCGGGGGGCCTGGCCTTGAGGTTATGCGCATCACTGGCCAACACCGTGGCCCAGCCCTCAGCCACGATCTCGCGCGCCCGGGCCTCTGCCTGTTCGCCAAAGCGGCCGGCCAGCGAACCTGCCGTGACCTGGAACAGACAACCAAGCTGCACGAACTCGTGGAGACGCGACAGGTCGCGCATGACATCCTTGTTGCGCTCGGGATGGGCGATCATGGGCACGATGTCGCGCTGCAGCAGCCAGCGCACCAGCTTGTCGCTACCCGGCAGGATATGGCTGTGGGGAAACTCCAGCAGAAGGACACGACGCCCCTGCCATTGCCCATGGAAAGGAATGTGGCCCGCCGCCACCATCGGCAGAATCTCGGGAGAAATACGGACTTCACCTGAATAGCCCAGTTGCAGCGGGATACCCTCCGACTGCAGCGCACTGCGTAGTACCGCCAGCACCGCCGGGATGGAGCGCGCATCATTTTCATAGCGCCCGGGATGCACATGGGGCGTTACCACGCTATGAGTGATGCCCGACGCCACGGCGTGACGGCAGAGCGCAACTGCCTCCTCCAACGTGTCAGGACCGTCATCGACCCCCGGCAACAAATGGCAGTGGAGGTCAATCATGTCCTGACCCCGTCACTCCTGCGACGCTTTATAGCCATAGTAATCGTAGTACCCGTAGTAGCTACCATACTTGCTGGCCTTGGTGAAATTCACCTGATTGAGCACGACGCCCGCCAGGGGAGCATTGACCCGGTGCAGGCGCTGAATGCCGCTACGTGCCATGTGAAAGGCTGTCGAATCGGACTTCACCACATATATGACCGCATTCGCTACGGAGGCCAGCACCAGTGCATCACTGACCGCCAGCGTTGGGGCGGAATCGATCACGATGCGGTCATACTGCTCCGACAACTGGGCCAGCACCTCCCGGAATCGCTTGGACGACAGCAACTCGAGCGGATTCGGCGGGATCAGGCCCGCCGTCAGCACATCAATGTTGCCATCCGCCAAGTGATGAATGCACTGGGCCATGTCGGCCGAGCCCGCCACCAGATTGGACAGGCCGGGACTGGCACCGGGAATCCCGCACGCCTTGGCCACACTCGGACGCCGCATGTCGGCATCAATCAACAACACCTTTTCCATCTGTCCCATGGAAAGGGCCAGATTCAGGGACGTCGTGGTCTTGCCTTCGCCCGGCACACTGGACGTCACCACCACCACCTGGTGCGGCGAGTCGATACTAGACAGGATGACGCCGGTACGCACCGTGCGCATCGCCTCGGCGAAGCCCTGCATGCCGTCTTCCAGGAAAATCGGCTGCGCCACATCCGTGCGCTTCTTGCTCTTCGCCACCGGCAACAGGCCCAGCATCGGCACGCCCAAACGCGCTTCGACGTCTTCTGCCCCCTTGAACGTGCTGTCCAGGTAATCCAGCAGGAAGGCCAGCAGCACCCCCAACATCAGGCTCAAAACAAAGGCCAGCGCCATGGTCAGCGACTTGTTGGGCTTGACTGGCGCGGATGTCACCACGGCAGGATCAACCACCCGGGCGTTGGCGGTTTCAAGCTGCCGGGCCTGGTTGGCCTCCTTGATGCGGGTAAAAAAGGTGTCGTACAGGTTGCGGTTGGTTTCCACCTCGCGCATCAACTCCTGCAGCCGGAACTCCTTGCGGGCGACCGCCATGGCGTTCTTGCGGGCCTGTTTCAGCGCCAGCTCCGCTTCATCGAGCTCCAGTTGCGCCTGAACATAAGCCGGATGCCTGGGACCATAGCGCTTGCTGATTTCGGACAGCTTGAACTGGCCCTGGATCTGCCGCTCGGACAAGTCCTGCAACTGCTTGGCGTTGAGGGCCAGCACACCCTCCACGTCCCCGGTCTTGACCAGGTCGTTCTGCTCGCGATAGGCCTGCAGCTTCTGCTCTGACGCGTCCAGCGCCGTCTTGAGCGACGACAACCTGTCGGTCAGCCACGACGCGGCCTGCTCGGTCACCGCGACGCGAGCCTCCATCTGGCTACTGATATAGGCATGAGCCATGGCGTTCGCCACGCGCGCTGCGAGTACCTTGTCATAGGATTCAAAACTGATTTTTACCAACTGCGTATTGCGTACCGGAGCAACCGTGAGATTGGCCGAAAAGCGGTCGACGATACGGTTGAACTTTTCCTCATCAGAAAGCCCGGGGTTTTTCACATGCCCCTTGGGCAACAGGAAACTCCAGTCCAGCTTGAACGACCCCGCGTCAGTCCCCTGCCCCTCTTCGGGTGCCGGAGGTGCAAAATCGGGATGGACATCAAGCTTGAGTTCCCGCACCACACGCGCTGCCAGTTCGCGCGACTTGAGGATCTCAAACTGTGTCTGCAGGTATTCCTTGTTTGCCCCGTCGAGTCCGTAGACTTCCTCGATAGTAACGACCTTGGCCTGCTTCTGCTCAATCAGCAGGGTCGTGGTCGCACGGTACACCGGACGCAGGGAGAACACGATCAGGGTAGCCAGCGCCGTCACGGCAATCGCCAATCCCAGAATCCCCCACTTGTAGCGAGAGACAATACGCCAGTACTGGCGCAAATCGATTTCCTGCTCCTGTTCGGGAACCGTTCCCGCCAGAGGGCCAGACAACTTTTCCATCCAGGAGAACCTCAGAAGAAGCTTTGTTCGATAGTCAGGATGTCACCCGGACGCAACACGGTATCCAGCGATGCCGGACGGGGCCGCCCCTGGGGATCATCTTCATGAATGATGAAAATCTTTGTGTAGGAGGCGCGAGGAGTAAAACCCCCTGCCAGGGAGATGGCCTTCCGCACGGTAAGCCCTGGCTGGTAGGGAAAGCCACCCGGCTTGTTGATTTCGCCGTTCACAAAGAACTGGCGGTATTCCAGGATGGTGACATACACCTGCGGATTGACCAGATAGCCAGCCCTCAACTGCTGCGTCAGATGCTCCTGCAACTTGCCGATAGTCATGCCTTGGGCCCTGATTTCGCCCAACAGCGGATATGACAAAGTACCCGCGTCAGTCAGCTTGGCCTCAACGCTCAGTTCTTTCTCGTTGAACACCGTGATCCCGAGACGGTCGCCCGGTCCCAGCTTGTAGTCGGACGACAGGGAAAACACCGCCTCCCCGTCCCCCGATGATACAGGGGCGCCCGAGGGTGCTGGTGCAAGCGCGTCGACTTCCGACGTCGGCGGGGACAACCGGCTCGCCCCTGCGGGATTGCCGAACAGTTTTTCCCACCAGGCAGGCGCCGCTTGCACGGAACCAATCGAACCCAACAACAGCCCTGCCAGCATCAACCGGGCAACATAGTTTGCCATGTGCAATCAACCACCCACTGCCGTATTACAGGCTGATCTGCGCCGACAAGAAAAAGATGTTGCGATCAACGTCATACACGTTCAATGTCGAGTCGGACGCCTTGGAAGTGAGGCCGCCACCCAGCACCAACCAACGACGCATCTGGTAGTCCAGACGAACACCAATGGTTTCCGTCTGGTCTTCGCGCGGGGCCGACCCCACCTGCATCTGGTGATCCTCATCCAGCACACCGAAAGACACTGTACTGGTCAGGCGCTCCAGCCAGTCCTGCGACCAGGCCACAGAGTAGTTCGTTTGCTCAATGGAGATGGTTGGCAAGGTGCCATCCGTAAAACCTTTCGACAGCCCGAA
>JBKHWB010000007.1:0-10404 GCA_046566745.1 Gammaproteobacteria bacterium | reverse complement strand
CACTGTAGGTAAAGCCAGACTTGTCAAAGCCACTGGCAACCTCGCGCTCGGTCTGACCCATGCGCACCCGCCCAGTCGTCTGGGCGCTATTTTCCCAGACGGCACCCACGAGGAATGCGGTCTGCTCGAAATCGGCCGTACGGGCTACTGCGGAGTTCTTGTAGCTGCCCTCGGACCGCTCGATATCGAACGTGAGCTTGGTCTTGGGGGCCACGCGATAACGAAAGCCAATACCGTAATCCACGGTATCGAGGTCACGCAGGGCAGCCGCTACATCACGGTCATAGCGCTTGTTGGACATACCGACGCTGCCGACCAACTGGCCTGCGGCACCCTCTGCCCCGTAGGTCAAGGCAGACTTCAGGCCGAGCAGCGAATACTCGTCAGGACCGGACAGGGCGGCGATGCCAGCCAGCCCGACCCCCTGCGTTGCGCCCGTGCCCAGATCTTCGTGCAGCATGCTGTAGGAGGCGTCCAGATCCAGCTTGGCGCGAGAGGTCACATTCAGGCCGGCCGAGGCGGACAGGGCGTGATCAATGTAGTCGTTGTCACTGTCTTCCGAGTAAAAACCGGCATTGATGCCGTAGGAAAGGGTATAGGTATTGTCACGATCCTGGGCCGCCAGATTCACCGACGGACTCACCACGAGGATCATGGAGTCCACTTCGTTGGCACTGAAATTGTAGATGTTGTCATCCATCAACACCTGGAACCCCAGCACGGGAACCAGACGAAAGGGTTCAAGATTAATGGCCTGAGGATCCAGTTTGACCGCCGCATGGGCAGATTGCGTAACGAGCGTCACAGCGACAGCCAGTGACGACAGCGCAAACTTCTTCATGATTTCCATGTCATTCCTCAATAAGAACGGGCGGGCCTGCCGGACAACCTTGCCCTACAAGAGTCGGGCCAACAGGCACAAAAGCGGCAAAGATGCTACCACCAAGGGCGCGGCAAGTCACCCTGCAGGCAGCTCGCCCGTGCAGACCGGGACAGCCGCGCCACGGAACGCTATAATGCCGCCCCTTCGTGACACCCTTCTTACCATCCTGCTGCCCCGCAAACGAGGTCTTTCATGAGCACAGATGCTGTCGTCATTGTTAACGGTGCCCGCACCCCCATGGGCGGATTCCAGGGCGCCCTGACACCCTGCATCGCCCCGGAACTGGGCGCCATCGCCATCCGCGAAGCCGTCAGCCGTGCCGGCCTGCAGCCAGCCGACATTCAGGAAGTCATCATGGGCTGCGTGCTGCCAGCGGGCCTCAAGCAGGGTCCGGCCCGCCAGGCGGCCCTGGATGCCGGCCTGCCGACCGCGACCGGCTGTACCACTGTCAACAAGCTTTGCGGCTCCGGCATGAAGGCCACCATGCTGGCCCATGACCTGATCAAGGCCGGCAGCAACAACATCATGGTCGCGGGCGGCATGGAATCCATGACCAACGCACCCTATGTACTGCCCAAGGTTCGCGCCGGCCTGCGCATGGGTCACGCCGAGGTAAAAGACCACATGTTCCTGGACGGTCTGGAAGATGCCAAGACCGGTCGTCTGATGGGCTCTTTTGCACAGGAAACAGCCGATAAATACGGGCTTTCCCGCGCCGACATGGATGCCTTTGCGATCGCCTCGCTGAAGCGCGCCCAGGGCGCCATTGCCAATGGCCACTTCAAGGCGGAAATCGTGGCGGTACCGGTGCAGACGCGCAAGGGTGAGGTCCTGGTTGACACCGACGAACAGCCGGGTAACGCCAACCCGGACAAGATCCCCACGCTGAAGCCGGCCTTTGCCAAGGAGGGCACGATCACGGCGGCTAATGCCAGCTCCATCTCGGATGGCGCGTCAGCGCTGGTCCTGACCCGAGAAAGCGTCGCCAAGGCCCGCGGCCTGCAGCCACTGGCGCGAATTGTCGGCCATGCTACGCAGTCCCAGCATCCCAGCGAGTTCACGATTGCGCCGGTAGGCGCCATCAGCACTCTCTTTGCCAAAACCGGCTGGAAGGCGGAAGATGTCGACCTGTGGGAAATCAACGAAGCCTTTGCCATGGTCACCATGCTGGCCATGAAAGAGCACAACATTCCCCATGACAAGGTCAACATTTATGGTGGCGCCTGTGCCCTGGGACACCCGATCGGATCGACCGGCTCCCGCATCATCCTGACGCTGATCCATGCCCTGCGCCAGACTGGCGGCAAGAAGGGTGTTGCCGCCCTGTGCATCGGCGGTGGCGAGGCGACTGCTGTCGCAATCGAACTGATCTGATCGACGCCATTCCGGCAGTGCAAAGGGCCACCTTCGGGTGGTCCTTTGCGTTTATGCCTCGCCCTCCCGCTCCGCCTGTCGGCTAGAATCGCCGAACACCAGTGACCAACAAGTCTGACCTTATGCATCGCAAGAATGTGATGTAAAACACAATTCTCTCTTCAGGCAATGCCCTCGCGGGATCCCACAGTGATGCATAAGTACGTATACGGCCTGGCGTTTTCCGCCAGCCTGCTTCTAACCCTTCCCTCTCCGAGTGTTTTCGCTGCACCCTCCCCCCAGGCCGCAAGTAGCCCTGCCCTGCAGGCGGTTCAGCATTTGCAGAAACTCGAGACAGCATCGTACCGCGCTGCCACGGCGTTCTACCTGTACAACGTGCTGAACCGGGATCCACAGCAGTTCCGCAAGATGCAGAGCATGCTGACAGAGGGTGACAGCCTGATCGGCGCAACCGGCAATCCCGCGCTGGACCTCAAATGGAAGGAACTGAAGCGCGCTTGCACCTCAGCCAAGTTCACAACGGACGGCGTCGCAGACAACGACAGCATCAATGCCGTTGACTCTGCGCTGAATGACCTGGGCGCTGCCATCAGGTCCAATATTGCCGAGCAGCGTGCCTCCGGCAAAATTGCCGTCGACAAGATGTCCGACATGCTCTACGACCAGTATGTCACCATGCAGATCATGACCTCCGCCTACCTGCGTTATTCGGCGGACTACTTTGGTGGCGCCATTGTTTCCAGCCGCAGTGGCGAAGTGGAAATTGACAAACTGGCGCTGAAATTCGGTAGCCAGTTGAACCAGCTTAACAAGCATTATGCCCGCCATCCGAAGATTGCGCCGCTACTGAAGGAGACCACCACTCGCTGGGTGTTCGTCCGCCAGTCCTTCATCAATTTCAATGAAAACAACGTGCCCTTCGTGATTGGCCGCTCCAACGAACAGATCACGGACAAGCTGCTGCAGGCTTATGCCTTGTCACTCTGAAGCACGCGGTGCCCTCTGACAAAAAAGCGCCTATGGGCGCTTTTTCTTTGCAGGGAAAGATGCCGCCGCTCCCGGATTTGCCGCACCGGCAAGGCCCATCGCCGGCATCCGAACGTGTGCGCGCCAGAGTGCCAGCGCAGTCACCGCCAGTGCGGTCATGGCAGCCGCGCTCACCAGACTGGCCAGCCGTTCCCGGCTCCACCCCATGCTGAGTGGCGAGCCCGGCATGAACCAGGCCAGCACCAGCACCAACACCAGCGCCCCCGCCAGCACCAGCATGGCCAGATACACCCGTTGCTGCCCGGGACTGGCCTTGGCAGCAAACTTCGCCACCACCTCGTTCATGGCGGCAGCCCACATCCATACCAGGATGGCAAGTCCGAACAGGACTGGGAACATCATCTCAACTCCTCTTCAAGACGCAACACGCGACAACTTTGTTGGCGTGCCACGCTCAGCACTTCCTCAAGTGGAATCCCTTTCAGGGCACTCATGGCATGGGCAACGGACGGCAGGTATTCCGGCGAATTCCGGGTACGCCCCGGCCCCGGCAAGCGATGAGGCTGGGGAATCATGTCCGGCGCATCCGTCTCCAACACCATCGTGTCCAGCGGCATCTCCGTCACCACGGCCTTCAAGCGCTTCGACTGATCATAGGTGAGTGACCCGCCGATACCCAGACGAAATCCCAGCCGGACATATCGCTTTGCTTCTTCAATACCACCCGAATAGGCATGCACGATACCGCCTTCGCGGAATTTCATGTCAGCCAGGATGGCCATCACTTCGGCGTGCGCCTTGCGGACATGCAGGACGACCGGCTTGTGGTACTTACAGGCCAACTCAAGCTGCGCACGGAAGAATACCTCCTGCTTCTCCTTCATCCCGGGCGACTTGAGTTCCGGCACGAAATAATCGAGGCCGATCTCGCCAATGGCAACAATGTCGGCGCGCGTTTGCAGCAGTTGCTCCAATTGCTGCAAATGGGCCGGCTCATGCTGTGCGACATAGCAGGGATGCAGGCCTGGTACGGGCAGCAGGCGTGGCTGCGTGATGCTGTCACACACATCCAGCAGCCTGGGCCACTGTGACGCGATGTAGCCGGGAATCACGATGATATCCACACCGGCCGCCAGCGCCCGTGCGGCGATCTCGGCGCGGTCGGCGTCGAAGTCGTCCACGTCAAAGTGGCAATGGGTATCGATCAATCCGGTCAGGGTGGTCATGCCCCAACGCTAGCGCGTCAGCGCCGATCCATCAATGCTCGCGGGTTTCACGGAACTTGATATCCGGGTAGCGTTCCTGCATCAGCTGCAGGTTGACGCGGCTGGGGGCGAGATAGGTGAGGTGGCCACCGCCGTCCAGCGAGAGCTGGTCATGGGCCTTTTTCTTGAACTCGTTGAACTTCTTCTCGTCGTCGCAGGATACCCAGCGCACGGTGGCCACGTTGACCGGCTCGTACACGCACTCGACCTTGTACTCGTCCTGCAAGCGATAGGCGACCACGTCGAACTGCAGCACACCAACCGCACCGAGGATCAGGTCGTTGTTGATCTGCGGCATGAAGACCTGGGTGGCACCCTCTTCCGACAACTCCTTCAGGCCCTTCTGCAGCTGCTTGCTCTTGAGCGGGTCCTTGAGGCGGACACGACGGAACAGTTCCGGGGCGAAGTGGGGGATGCCGAGATAGTGCAGCTCCTCGCCTTCGGTAAAGGTGTCGCCGATCTGGATGGTGCCGTGGTTGTGCAGGCCGATGATGTCACCGGACCAAGCCTCTTCCAGATGGGCGCGCTCGCCAGCGAGGAAGGTCAGGGCATCGGCAATGCGCACTTCCTTGCCGAGGCGCACGTGCTTCATTTTGAGACCTTTCTCGTACTTGCCCGAACAGATGCGCAGGAAGGCAATGCGGTCGCGGTGCTTGGGGTCCATGTTCGCCTGGATCTTGAAGACGAAGCCGGAGAATTTTTCTTCGGTGGCACCTACTTCACGTTCGGCGGCCTTGCGCGTGCCAGGGCAAGGAGCCCAATCGGTAAAGCCGTTGAGGATGTGGTTGACGCCGAAGTTGCCAAGTGCCGTGCCGAAGAAGACCGGTGTCAGCTTGCCGGCCAGGAATTCGTCGAGGTTGAACTCGTGGCTGGCACCCAGCACCAGTTCAAGGGAATCGCGCAAGCTGGCCGCTTCGTCACCGATTGCGGCATCCAGCTCGGGGTTGTCGAGACCCTCGATGATCTTGTCGGCAATCAGTTCAGAGCCATGGCCTGGCTGGTACAGGTAAATGCGGTTTTCAATCAGGTGGTACACCCCCTTGAAATCACGACCCATGCCAATGGGCCAGGTCACCGGGGCACACTTGATCTTGAGTACGCTCTCCACTTCGTCGAGCAGCTCGATGGGCTCGCGGATTTCACGGTCCATCTTGTTGACGAAGGTGATGATGGGCGTGTCGCGCATGCGGCAGACTTCCATCAGTTTGATGGTGCGCTCTTCAACGCCCTTGGCGCCATCGATGACCATCAGCGCCGAATCCACGGCCGTGAGCGTACGATAGGTGTCTTCGGAGAAGTCTTCGTGACCCGGGGTGTCGAGCAGGTTCACCGTGCAGTGCCGATAGGGAAACTGCATGACCGAGGTGGTGATGGAGATACCACGCTGCTTTTCCATTTCCATCCAGTCGGAGGTGGCGTGACGGTCGGACTTGCGCGACTTGACCGTACCCGCCACCTGAATGGCCTTGCCCCAGAGCAGCAGCTTTTCCGTAATGGTGGTCTTGCCGGCGTCAGGGTGGGAAATGATGGCAAAGGTGCGACGGGCAGCGACTTCGGCGGCGACTTGTTCGGCAAGGCTCATGGTATGGGGCTACGGCAGGTCAGACGGAAAGGCGGCGATTATAGGGCAATGCCGGCGCGTGAGCAGGTATTTCGGTCTACTCAGAAGGCCATGGCCATGAGCAGGGCATCTTCGCGCCCTCCTCCGACGGCCGGGTAGTAGTTGCGGCGCAAGCCCACCTCGTTGAAGCCCTCGGACTGGTACAGGGCAATGGCGGGGAGATTGGAGGGCCGCACTTCAAGAAACAGGGTGTCGGTGTGGGTACGGGCGTAGTCCAGCAGATGGTGCAGCAGCTGCCGGCCCAATCCCTTGCCATGCCGGAGGGGATCAATCGTGATGTTGAGCAGGTGCCCTTCGTCCAGGATGACCTGGACCACCCCGTAGCCGATGAGGGTGGCGCCCTCCTCCATCACGACCATGTAATACCCGGTCTTGAGCGCGTCCTCGAAAATGCCGGGGGTCCACGGGAAAGCGTGGGCATGGGCCTCGATGGCCAGCACGGCTGGCAGATCGGCCGCGGTCAGGGAGCGAAAGGCAACTTCAGGCATACAACGATAGCCACAAGGACTTTTTGGCCAAGGGAGTGGACAGGAGGGTTGCCAGTGCCGGCCCAGCCACCATGGTAGTCGATGCCGGCAGCGCTGTACGCGCCAGCACCGCCATGGCCTCTCCCAGCACCACGCAACGCCAGCCGTCCGGTACTTTCAGGGCATGGCGCAGCCACTCGATCGCCGCCGCCTCGCTGTGATCCAACCGGGGATTGTTGTTCAACGGCCAGCGCAACAGGCTGGCCGGACCAGTAAAGTCGGGAGCGGCGCCCAAGGCATGGCCCAGTGCAGCAAGCAGGCGATATTCCTGCGCCGACAGATCAGGCACATCCCCCAAGGCGATGATGCCCAGCCAGCCGGGCGCCAAGGCCTGGACACGAAGGAAAAAACGGGTAACAGAGGTAGCTGAAGCTGGCGCACCTGCTGCCGGGGCCGTCGCTGCGTCCTGTCGCAAGGTTGACTGCACTGACTCTCTGGAGACAACGGGGACGACAGGAGCCGCCGTGGCGACGGCAACCGGCTCGGGTCGCGCTTCAACCTGAGTCCCATCAAGCTGAGCGGCGTCCAACGCGATAAACGCGGTCTCCAACGGCTCGCCCAGAAATGGCGCAAAAACCAGCAGCGACGACGGGGCAGCACCAGGCAGGTCATGACGGGCCGTCCATAGCGGCAGCCCGAGCGACGTCAGGTAGGCCTGACGCCGTCCTTCATCCATGATGCCCGTCGCCGTCACATCAGACCCCGGTCACGCCTTGCGGATGCTCACGGGTTCCGCTGGTGCGCATCAGGTTGAGGGCGTTCAGGTAGGCCTTGGCACTGGCGATCACGATGTCGGTGTCGGCACCGTGGCCGTTGATGATGCGACCGGCCTGGTTCAGCCGTACGGTCACTTCGCCCTGGGAGTCGGTGCCCGAGGTGATGGCATTGACGGAGTACAGTTCCAGCGTGGTGCCGGAGTTGGCGACAGCTTCAATGGCACGGAAG
Source organism: Gammaproteobacteria bacterium (assembly GCA_046566745.1). Taxonomy (GTDB): domain Bacteria; phylum Pseudomonadota; class Gammaproteobacteria; order Pseudomonadales; family Moraxellaceae; genus UBA2031. The sequence continues at coordinate 2,802 of JBKHWB010000007.1, read as the reverse complement.
GTGGCATCGACCGGGCCGGAGCCGGTAGCCGTTACCGGCTTGTCGACACCGCTGGCCGACAGCACCAGTTTGGCTTCGGGCGTGGTGCCGGTCTTGGACGTGACTTCAAGGCTGACCAGCTTGAAGGTCTCCTCGACATCCTGCAGGGTGTCGCTGACCAGCGCATGCAGGTCTTCGTCAAAAATCTCGTGCTTCTTGTCCGCCAGTTCCTTGAAGCGCACGAAGAGATGATTCAGCGACTCGTCCGAACCGAATTCGATGCCCAACTGTTCCAGGCGGGCCCGGAAGGCGGCGCGACCGGAGTGCTTGCCGAGCACCATCTTGTTGGCATTCCAGCCCACGTCCTCGGCCTTCATGATTTCGTAGGTTTCACGGTGCTTGAGCACGCCGTCCTGATGAATGCCGGACTCGTGGGCAAAGGCATTGGCGCCGACGATGGCCTTGTTGGGCTGGACCGGGAAGCCGGTCACGCTGGAAACGAGGCGTGAGGTCGGCACGATCTCGACGGTATTGATGCGGGTTTCCACCGGGAACAGATCGGCACGGGTGCGCACCGCCATCACGATTTCTTCAAGTGCAGCATTGCCGGCGCGTTCGCCGAGGCCGTTGATGGTGCACTCCACCTGACGGGCACCGTTGAGGACGGCGGCCAGCGAATTGGAGACAGCAAGGCCAAGGTCATTGTGGCAATGCACGGAGAAGATGGCCTTGTCGGCATTCGGAATGCGCTGGATGAGCTGACCGATCAGCTCGCCGAACTGGCCGGGAATGGCATAACCCACGGTATCCGGAATGTTGATGGTGCGGGCACCGGCAGTGATCGCCGCCTCGATGACGCGGCAGAGGAAATCGATTTCGGAGCGTCCGGCGTCTTCGCAGGAGAACTCGACGTCATCCACGAGGTTGCGGGCATGCTTCACGGCACGTACCGCCTGCTCAACCACGGCATCCGGCTCCATGCGGAGCTTGTACTTCATGTGGATGGGCGACGTGGCAATAAAGGTGTGGATACGCGCGGCATTGGCCGGCTTGAGGGCTTCAGCGGCACGGTCGATGTCTTCGGCACGCGCGCGGGAGAGCGAGCAAATACGGGAGTCCTTCACGGCCTCGGCCACGGCCCGGACCGACTCGAAGTCACCCTGGGAGGCAATCGCGAAACCGGCCTCGATGACATCAACCCGCATGCGTTCCAGCGCCTTGCCGATACGCACCTTTTCTTCCAGGGTCATGGAGGCGCCGGGGCTTTGTTCGCCATCGCGCATGGTGGTATCGAAAATGATGAGTTGCTGTTTGCTCATGACACTTCTCTCTTGCAAATCGTTAGGCCCGCCTTGTCAGCGGCGCTGCTGTTTCTGAACCTGTTCGGGAAACGGAAAAGACACTCAGCCCCTGAGGGCAGCAGCGATAACAACAAGGCACTGCAAAACCTTGTGTGCACGGACAAAAGCCGTGATGAACCATGACTGGCCTGAAGTCATCAGGCGTCAGGCGTTGGGCCGGTTTTGGAACTATAGCCACTCGGGTTGGCCTTGCCAAGCAGGCCCTGCCGCTGGTCCCGCCACAGCGTCAACGCCCCGAAGAGCAGCCCCGCAATGGCACCAAACAGGTGGGCATCCGGCATCACGCGCCCCTCAATCCAGTGCTGCAGGTAATCGGGGTTGTAGGCCGCCGTCTGCTCCCAGACCTGGCGACCTGCCAGAAGCAGAAGAATGATGCCCGCCAGCATCGGCGCAGCAGGAAAGAGCCGTACGACCCCCAGATAGATCAGCCCGTGCAGGACACCCGAAAAACCGGCATACCCCAGCAGATCAGGCTGTCGCAGCCACAATCCGGCCGAAATGAAGGCAGGGGCGCCCAGCACCAGCGCCCACCACTGCCGCCGGGACACCTCCCGGACAAACAAAAAGGACACCAGCAGCAGGCCGGCAGCGTTCATGACGGCATGTGCCAGGTTGAGATGCGTGAAGTGACCGCTGAACAGACGCCACACCTCGCCCCCGGCAATCAGCTCGCGACGATAGTCAAGCCAATGAGTTGCCGCCGGCAGCAACGCCAACAGCAGGAACAGGACCGACAGCAGCAGTGCGTCAGGCCATAATCGGGCAGGCTTACTCTGCATCCTGGAGGACGGGGACTGCGCGGGGACGGGCAATGGTCACCTGCCCGGGTGGCGTGGAGGCGTCACCCAGCGAACTGATGAGTTCGCGCTGAACCACGTTAATGCAGGTCTTGAGCTCATCAAGCTCACCGATTTTAAGACTCTTGGGAGCCTGGGCATAGCGAATCGCCAGCTCCTGGCAGACAGGATTGGCATGTGCCACGGAAACCGACAGAGCCATCAGGGCGGCCGGCAGCAGGATAATGGAGCGCATAGACCCCTCTTGTCTTGTTTTTATTGTCTTCCTTGCAGGTTGCCACACTGGCCACCTGACCGGCTACTCCGGCAGGCGCTTTGTATCACTTAGCGTGACGCCTCTCAACAATTGATGGCATGAACGGCCAAGCCCTACCCCTCCTTTCGGACAACGGGTCAGCCCATGTGTCGCTAATGCAGATCGGCGACACGTCCGCGCCGCATCACCAGGCCACGCCCGGTCACCGGGCAACACGCACCCACACGACGCCTGAGAGGAACCGCCCAGATACTGCAGAAGTGCCCTTCGGAGCCTTACCAATGTGCGGCATTGAGGCGCGCCATCGTACGTCGAGTCCAGGCACGGGAGCGTACAAGGAGCGGAGTACGCTGATAGCACCTGAGCACCGCAACAACGCCCCAATGAAACCCCCGCCGAAGCGGGGTTT
>JBKHWB010000006.1:11431-41590 GCA_046566745.1 Gammaproteobacteria bacterium | reverse complement strand
ATCGTCGCGTGAAGGCCGTTGCACAGTTTGCCGCCCTGCCGGAAGCGGAGGCGCTCGCCGCCGGCAACAAGCGCGTCTCCAACATCCTCGCCAAGGAAACCGTGCCGGCCGATGCCGCCGTGAATCCGGCGCTGCTGACCGAAGCGGCAGAGAAAGCGCTGGGTGAATCGGTGGCCCTGCTCGCCGTCGAACTGGCACCGCTGTTCGAGCAGCGCGAGTACACCACAGCACTGAACCGCCTGGCGGCGTTACGCCCCCAGGTCGACGCCTTCTTCACCGACGTCATGGTAATGGCCGACGATGCAGCCGTGAAAGCCAACCGCCTGGCGCTACTGGCCAAGCTGCGCGGCCTCTTCCTGCAGGTCGCCGACATCTCGCTGCTGCAAGCCTGAGCCCTGCTGCCGTACCGGTCCGACAGACCGGTACGGTCCGTCTTGATATCCGTCATTGCCGCGAGGCGTCACTGCGCTATGCTGCGCCGCGTCCGGCAGCGATATTCCATCGCCTCTGCCCAAGGGATGGTGAGAATGAAAGCCTGGCTGCTCCTGCGTTCGTTGCTGTTCTATTTCGGCTATTCGCTATCCATGGTTGTACAGAGCCTGTGCGCCACGCTCATCGGGCTTTTTTCGCGCGACGCCGCGTACGCGTTCTGCATGGCCTGGTGCCGCTTTGCCGTCTGGTGGGCACGGGCCTGCTGCGGCATCCGTTTCAATGTAACCGGCCTTGAGCACATTCCCCCGGGGGCCTGCGTGGTGCTGGCCAAGCACGAGAGCGCCTGGGAGACGCTGTTCCTGCAAACCGTGTTTGCGCCCTCGACCACCGTGCTCAAGCGCGAATTGCTGTCGATCCCGTTTTTCGGCTGGGCGCTGCGTCAGGTCAACCCCATTGCCATCAACCGCGGCGAGCCGGCCCAGGCACTGAAAGCGCTACTGCGCCAGGGCGACCAGCGCCTGGCCGATGGCCGTCGCATCATCATCTTTCCGGAAGGCACGCGCGCACTGCCGGGCGAGCAACTGCCGTACAACGTCGGGGGCGCCATGCTGGCCAGCCGCAGCGGCGTCCCCGTCATCCCGGTGGCCCTGAACTCCGGTGACTGCTGGCCGCGCGGCACCCTGATCAAGCAGCCCGGCACCATCCATGTCGTCATCGGAGCACCCATGCACTGCGCCGGCGTCCCCGCCAAAGTGCTCAACACCCGGGTGCGCGACTGGATTGAGGGCGAACGCGCCCGGCTGGCGAGTGCGCGCTGACCAACTTGTTTTTTTGAACGGCACCGGCAGGAGTACTGGCGGATTCATGATGGCAGGGCGACAATGCGCTCATGGATTCTCTCAAGCCCGTGCCCGATCACCTGACCATCCGCAACAGTCGACGTCTTCTGCTTGGCGTGTTCCTGGCCGGCCTCCTGCTGCTGGGCTGGCAGGTGCTCAGTCCGTTCGTCATCCCGGTGGCCTGGGCGGGCATCCTGGTCTATGTCACCTGGCCCTTGTATGCCTGGCTGCGCGCCCGCCTCGGGGGCCGCCACACTCCCTCCGCACTGGTCATGACTGTGCTGCTGGCATTCATCCTCATCCTCCCCATCCTCTGGGTGGTCTTCCTGCTGCAAAGCGAGATCAGCGGGGTCTATCACCAGCTGGCGCAGCAACTGGCGCGCGGCAAGCTCAGCGTGCCGGAGGTGATTCTCGACATCCCCTGGCTGGGCAAGGAACTGCAGGCCTTTCTGGATCGGCTCAACGCGAGTCCGGAAACACTCAAAGCGCAGCTCACCGAGTGGAGCAACTATGCACTGAACCATGCCGTCGGCTTTGTCGGCGGCGTGGGGCGCAATGCCGGCAAGCTCGGATTCGCCTTGTTGACAGCGTTTTTTCTCTACCGCGACGGCGAGGTCGTGGTGCGACAGATACGCCAGGTGCTGAGCCAGGTATTGGACGAGCGCATCGACGACTACCTCAACGCCATGGGTGACATGTCGCGCGCCGTGGTCTATGGCATCGTCCTGACGGCACTGGCCCAAGGCCTGCTGGCAGGCATCGGTTACGCCGTCGCCGGCATGGCCAACCCCGTGTTCCTGGGCGTGCTGACCGCGCTCATTGCCTTCATCCCTTTCGGCACGCCGTTCGCCTGGGGCGCCGTCTGCGTCTGGCTCTTCCTCACCGGCCAGACCTGGGCTGCCATCGGCCTGTTCCTCTGGGGCACCTTCGTCGTCAGCTGGGTCGACAACATCATCCGGCCGCTGGTGATTTCCAACGCCACCCGCATTCCCTTCCTCATCGTGATGTTCGGCGTGCTCGGTGGCCTGGCTGCCTTCGGCATGGTCGGGCTATTCCTCGGTCCCGTCATCCTGGCCGTGATGGTGGCCGTGTGGCGCGAATGGCTGGAATCCGCCAACACCCCCGTACCGCGCGACGGATCGGCAACAGACGAATAACCATTGTCCCGCTCGCCCGCCGGGCGGTTTTTGCTAGACTCCGGCCACTGTCGCCAACGACAGGCCCTGCCCGTGGCAGGAACTATGCCGTGCCGGACGGGACCGCCCGCTGTCGGTTCCACCATGCCTCATGGACGTGTCCGGCACGTAACGGTACGACCGGGAGCGCACAGGGTCGCCTGCCCGCTCCCCTGACTAGAAGTGATGCCGGTTATGTGTGGAGCCATCCAGTTACAGGACACCAAGGTTTTCTTTCCCCACCCCAACGCCAGACTGCCCGTCCGCAAGCGTGACGGCAGTATCGAATGGGTGACCTGGGGCAAGCGGCGCGAAGAGCCCTGCGCCTTTCCCGAGGGCGGCTGGGCCCGCCTGTCGTCCATCAAGGACGGCCGCTGGACGCGCCTGAACCCCCGGCCGGTGCAGATTGTGGTCGAACGCTTCATGGAGAAAGATGCCGAGGGCCAGCGCTACTGGTTCGATCTGGAAGAGGGTGAATTCATCCAGGGCCTGATGGCCTTCGTCAATGGCGAGGCCCGCGTCTATGTCGTGACGCAGGAGGCGGAACCGCAAACCGCCATGATCCATCCGCGCTGGCCGCGCATCCTGCAGCGGCAGGACGTGGAGGGCGAGAGCCACGTCACCGCCGCCTGAGCGTGGCAGAACCTTACTGATAGCGCAGTGCCTCGATGGGCTTGAGCCTGGCGGCCTTGTTGGCCGGATAAAAGCCGAAGAAAATGCCGATGCCGGCCGCCACCGCAAACGCCAACAACATCGACGACACGGTGACCAGTACCAGCAGCTTGCCGGTGCTGGCGACAGCGACTGCTCCCGCCACGCCGAGCAAGACCCCGATCAGGCAGCCCGCCACCGAGATGATCACCGCCTCCAGCAGGAACTGCAGGCGGATGTCGGCCGGACGCGCCCCGATGGCCATGCGGATGCCGATCTCGCGTGTGCGCTCGGTCACCGACACCAGCATGATGTTCATGATGCCGATGCCGCCGACCACCAGCGAGATGGAAGCGATGGCACCCAGCATCAGCGACATCACGGCCGTGGTTTCCGCCGCGGTGTTCGCCAGCGCGGTCAGGTTGCGGATGGTGAAGTCATCCTCCTGGTCGTCACCGAGGCGGTGCCGTTCCCGCAGCAGCTGCCGCATGGACGCCTCCACCCGCGGCATGGCGGCTTCGCTGTCGGCCTGCACCATGATCATGCGCAGCGAGTCGCGGAAGCGCGAGCCCTGCAAGCGGCGCTGCACGGTGGTGAGCGGCAGCAGGATGGTGTCGTCCTGGTCGCGGCCATCCAGGCTTTGGCCCTTGCTGGCCAGCACGCCGATTACCTGGAAAGGCTGGTTGCGGATGCGGATGGTCTCGCCCACCGGACTGGCACCCCCGAACAGGTTCTCGACAATCTGCTGCCCCACCAGCGCGACCTGGGCCCCGGAGCGGATTTCCGCGTCATCAAATACATAGCCCTCGGTTACTTGCCAGTCGCGCAGGCTCAGGTAATCGGCGTTGCTGCCGATGACCTGGGTGCTCCAGTTGCTGGTGCCGTAGATGACCTGCGAATTCATCTGCACCAGCGGCGCCATGTATTTCACGCCGCTGATGTCGCGCAGGGCATTCGCATCGGACAAGGTCAGGTTAACGGCACCGCCGAAGCCGGTACGCACGCCATTGGCCGAGGTCGCCCCCGGCATCACGATGAACAGGTTGGAGCCCATGCTGGCAATCGCGCTGTTCACCTGCTTCTGCACGCCCGCGCCAATCGCCAGCATGAGGATCACGGCCGCCACGCCGATGATCATGCCCAGCATGGTGAGGAAGCTGCGCAGGCGGTTGGCCAGCATGGCCGAGAGGGCTTCGCGCAACATGAAGGAAAACATCAGTGCGCTCCCTCGCCATGCAGATGCAGACCCTGCTCGACCGGGCCGTCATAGGCCTTGCGCCCGTCGACGAGGCGCACCAGGCGTCGCGCATGCAGGGCAATGTCCGTCTCGTGCGTCACCAGCAGCACGGTAATGCCGTCATCACGGTTGAGCGACTCGAACAGCGTCATGATTTCCGCGCTGGTTTTGGTATCCAGGTTGCCGGTGGGCTCATCGGCCAGCAGCAGTGCCGGCTGGTTTACCAGGGCGCGCGCGATGGCCACGCGCTGTTGCTGTCCCCCGGAAATCTGCGAGGGTAGGGCTTCCAGTCGTTGCCCCAGGCCAACGCGCGCCAGCATGTCGGCGGCCCGCGCCCGGCGCTCGGCCGCCGGCACGCGCGCATACACCAGCGGCAGCGCCACGTTGTCGAGCAGTGTGCTGCGCGGCAGCAGGTTGAAGCCCTGGAAAACAAAACCGATGGCGCGATTGCGGATGGCGGCCAGTTCGGCCGCGGCACGATGCGCCACGGCCTCGCCGTTGAGCTGGTAGTCGCCAGCGGTCGGGCTGTCGAGGCAGCCCAGGATGTTCATGAAGGTCGACTTGCCGGAGCCTGACGGCCCCATGACGGCCACGAACTCGCCGGCGTCCACCTGCAGGTCGATGCCATGCAGGATGCGCACGGGGCCAGCACCGGAAGGAAACTCCTTGACGATGCCGCGCGTCAGAATCACCGGAAATGACATGCCTGTGCCTACATGCCGAACTGCATGCCGCGGCGGGAGCCGTCGGCGGGAGCAGCCGTGTCAGCACCTTCGCCAACCACCACCCGATCACCGATGGCCAGCTCGGCCTGTTGCAGCTCGGTGTAGCGGCGATCGGTAATGCCGGTCTTCACGCGGATTTCGTGCAACTTGCCGTCACGCTGCACATACACGCGGCCGGCACTGCCGCCGCGCGCGGCACGTCGGCGCTCGCCACTGGTGCCGGCATCATCGCCTTCCGCCGCGCGCACGATCTCGCGCGGTGCCTCGACGACAGACGCGTCTGCTGGCGCAGCGGGCCTGACCACCTGGCTGTCATCGGACGGCTTGAAACGCAGGGCTGTGTTCGGTACGCGCCTGACGTCGCGCCTTTCCTGCACCTTGATGTCGACGTAGGCGGTCATCCCGGGCAGCAATTTGCCTTCGGCATTGTCCACCGACACCACAACGTTGTAACTGACGACATTCGATTCGGTTTTCGGATTGAGGCGGATCTGCTTCACCCGGCCGTTGAAGCGCTGGCCGGTGAAGGCATCAACACGAAACGTCACGGGCATGTCGATGCGGATCTGGCCGATGTCCGCTTCCGCGAAATACGCGTCGATCTGCATTTCCTTGAGGTCGCGCGCAATCTTGAACAACTCGGGCGTGTTGAAGCTGGCGGCCACGGTCTGCCCTGCATCCACGGCGCGCGACACCACCACGCCGGACACCGGCGACCGGATCACGGCATAGCCGAGGTTGGTGCGGTCCTTCTCCACCTGTGCCCGCGTTTGTGCCACGCGCGCCTGCGCATCCTTCAATGCCTGGCGGGTCTGGTCCAGCTCCTGCTGCGACACGAAGCCCTCCGTGGCCAGCGGCGCAATGCGCTCCACGTCGCTTTCCGCCAGCTTCAGGGCCGACACGGCCGATGCCAGGTTCGCCTCGCTCTGCTGCAGGGCGGCGCGCAACAACGCGTCATCAAGCTTCATCAGCACCTGGCCGGCCTCGACCGGGTCGTTGAAGTCGACATAGAGGTCGGTGATGGTGCCGGACACCTGCGTGCCCACGCTCACCAGTGTCACCGGATTGAGGGTGCCGTTGGCAGAGACGGTCTGGGCGATGGTGCCGACATCAATGGCCTCGGTGCGGTAGGTCTGGCCGTCTCCCTTGCCACGACAGGACACGAAACCGGTCAGGACCAGTGCCAGCACCACCAGAACGACAACCGTTCGTGGACGCAGCAGTGACTTCAGGTTCATGGCTGCCCCTCCAGCATCGACGGCGCCACGGCATCGGCGGGCAGTTCCAGCGAGGCCAGGCCGAGCGAGCCGGTAACGCGGGCCAGGCGGATGCGGGTACGCGCCCAGTCGTATCGTGCCTTCACGAACTGCTGGCGGGCATCGGCTGCCGAACTTTGCGCATTCAGCACATTGATCAGGTCGCCAAGGCCGGCCTGGTAGCGCGCCATGGCAGCACGCCGGGATTCCTCGGCGGCGCTGACCAGGTCGCGGGTGGCAGCGAAGGACGCCGTGGCCGTGCGCAGGCTCTGCCAGGCCTCCCAGATGTCCTGCGACACGGCGTGTTGCTGCTGCTCCAGTGCCGTACGGGCCAGCGCCAGCTGGGCTTCCGCCAGGCGGACGTCGGCGGCGCGCTGCCCGCCGGTGTAGAGCGGCACATTCAGGCGCACGCCAATGCTGCCGCCATCGGCATCGCCCCCATCATCCCGGCTCCAGGACTGGTTGGCCGACAGCCGCAGATCGGGCCGGTGCCGGGCCCGGGCCTGGTCCAGTGCGGCCTCACCGGCGGCCACGCGCTGGCGCTGCGCCACCACATCCGGACGCTGTTCGACCAGCGTCAGGAAAGGCTCAAGCGGTGGCAGGGCCGGGTTCTCCGGAAAGGGCGCCGGCTCGGCCAGTGCCAGCGGGGTTCCCGCCGGCACCCCCAGCATCACCGCCATGCGGCCGCGCGCCACCTGTTGCTCGCCTTCACGCGTAAGCACATTCAGCCGCGCCTGTGACAGCGCCGTCTGTGCCTGCAATACGTCTTCCCGGGTGGCCACCCCCACGCGCTGGCGCACGGTCGCCGCGCGCAGGGTCTCGGCCGCTGCCGCCTCGGACTCGCGGCCGGCCTGCAGGGCCGCGTCGGCGGCCAGCCACTGGTACCAGGCATCCACAGCCTGCTGCAGCACCAGCTGCAGGGTGGCGTCCTGGCTGGCGCGCAGGGCCTCCAGCGTCCGTTCGGCCTGGGCCTTGCCTGCCGCACGGGCGCCAAAGTCATAGAGCAGCCAGCCCAGCGAGAGGTCCGCACTGGTCCTGTCATCGCGGCCAGGCGTCGCGGCATCCCCCATGTTGCGGGTCTGGCCCAGCGTGGCATCGACCGTTGGCCGGTAGGGCACGCGGGCACTGTCGACGCGGGCGGCCTGGGCCTCTGCATTCAGCCACGCCGTGCGGGCATCCGGGTGCCGGCACAAGGCCAGGCGCACGGCCGTGGCGAGATCCAGCGGCGCCGACGGGACGGTGCAGGTGACCGGCACCGGTGCCTCGCGGGACAGGGAAGGGGCGGCCGCCGCCGGCAGGGCGGCCGCCAGCAACACGACGGCGAAAGAAAAAGATGTCTGCATGATGGCGTGCCAACTGCGGGCGCCTGGCCCGACCGGTTCAATGCTTCGTGGCAAACACAGCTTCGAAGGCGAGTCTGGAAGGGTAGCACCTGAAGATGACCATTCCGCATACCCTCCGTAACGCGCAACAGCGCGAGCGGTTGACGTGCACTGTCTGTTCAGGCTCTGTGCATTCACCGAAAAAACCGGCAAAAGCGGCAATGTTGTCAATGCAGGCCCGCCCCGGCTCGCGTATAAAACGCAGCGTCAACGGCTTTGCGGCCAGGCGATCCTGTCCTGAGCAACGCCAGCAAGCCGCCCAACCCCCAACGAGGTGCACCCCATGCCGACCTACAAGGCCCCGCTGCGCGACATGCGCTTCCTGATGAACGAAGTGTTCGATTACCCGAAGCACTACAGCAAGCTGAGTAACGGTGGCGATGCCACCCCGGACATGGTCGATGCCATCCTGGGCGAGTGCGCCAAGCTCTGCGAAGACGTGCTGGCTCCGCTCAACCTCTCTGGCGACCTGGAAGGCTGCCACTTCGAGAACGGGGAAGTGCGCACGCCCAAGGGCTTCAAGGAAGCCTATGACGCCTTCGTTGCGGGCGGCTGGCAGGGCCTGTCGCACCCGCAGGAATACGGCGGCCAGGGCATGCCGATGTCGCTCGGCCTCATCAAGTCGGAAATGATGGGCACGGCCAACTGGTCGTTCACCATGTACCCGGGCCTGTCGCTCGGCTGCATGAATACCATCATGCAGCACGGCACCGACGAGCAGAAAAACCTGTTCATGCCGCCGCTGGTGGAAGGCCGCTGGACCGGCACCATGTGCCTGACCGAACCGCATTGCGGCACCGACCTCGGCCAGATGAAGACCAAGGCCGAACCGCAGGCCGACGGCAGCTACAAGATCACCGGCACCAAGATCTTCATTTCCGCCGGTGAACACGACCTCGCCGAAAACATCGTCCACATCGTGCTGGCCCGCCTGCCGGATGCGCCGGCCGGCACCAAGGGCATCTCGCTCTTCATCGTGCCCAAGTTCATTGCCAACCCGGACGGTTCCGTGGGCGAGCGCAATGCCGTGGCCTGCGGCTCCATCGAACACAAGATGGGCATCCGCGCCTCGGCCACCTGCGTCATGAATTTCGACGGTGCCACCGGCTACCTGATCGCCCAGCCCAACAAGGGCCTGGACGCCATGTTCACCTTCATGAACTCGGCACGCATCGGCACAGCGGTACAAGGCATCGCCCACTCGGAACTCAGCTACCAGGGCTCGCTGCCCTATGCCATGGAGCGCCGCTCCATGCGTGCCGTGTCCGGCAAGAAAGAACCCGACAAGGTGGCCGACGCCCTGATCTACCACGGCGACGTGCGCCGCATGCTGCTCACGCAGAAGGCCATCACCGAGGGCGGCCGCGCCATGCTGTACTTTGCCGCGCAGTATGCCGACCACATGGTGAACGGCATCATCGAGAACGACCAGAAGAAGTACGAGCACTGGGATGACAAGCTGGGCTTCCTGACGCCGATCCTGAAGGGCTTCCTGACCGAACTGGGCCTGGAGTCTGCCAACATCGGCATGCAGGTATTCGGTGGCCACGGCTACATCAAGGAACACGGCATGGAGCAGATCGCCCGCGACGCGCGCATCGCCACGCTGTACGAGGGCACCACCGGCATCCAGGCGCTGGACCTGCTCGGCCGCAAGACGCTGATCATGACCCGCGGCAAGGCCGTGCGCGATTTCACCGCCATCATGCTCGGCTTCTGCAAGGATCACGCACTGAACCCGAAAATGCGTCCCTTCGTGTGGCAGATCTCCAAACTGGCCGCCCAGTGGAACATGCTGACGGTGCGCACCATGCTCACCGCGCGCAAGGATCGTGAGATCGTCAGCTCCGCTTGCCACGATTTCCTGATGTATTCCGGTTACGTGACCATGGCCTATTTCTGGGCCGTGCAGGCTGCCGTGGCCTTCGAGAAGCTGGAAAAGGGCGGTGCCGAAACGCCAGAGTTCTACAAGGCCAAGATCCAGACGGCCGAGTTCTACTTCGATCGCCTGCTGCCGCGTGCCAAGGGCCATGTGGCCGGCATCATCGCGTCGCCAAAATCGCTGATGCAGATGGGCAACGACGCTTTCGCCATGCAGTAATTTCTCTCCTCGAGAATCTTCGCGCAGGGATCGCGCGGACCCGCTGGCCGGACATTGTGTCCGGCCTTTTTTATGCCCCTCATCCGGGCGCCCCTCCACAGGCCGCCGCCGCAGCGCGTCCTCCCGCGCTGGGAACAGCATTTGTACAGTGTGAACGGTGCCGCACCGCGCTACCCTGCAGACGTGTCCAGCGTCTGGCGCCGGCACGGCAGCCGCCGTTGCCGACACGGGCCCCACCGGTGAGCCATGCGTCGAAAATGTGATCTGCCCGAGAAGACCTGCATGGCATGCCTGCGTCCTTTCCAGTGGCGCAAGAAATGGGAACGGCACTGGGAACAGGTGCGTTACTGCAGCGAACGCTGCCGGCGGGCCCGGAGCACCCGCACATGACCACCTTGCGCCTCATCCTGGGCGACCAGCTGAATGCCGGCCACAGCTGGTTCCGGCACCGGTGTGATGACGTCGTCTACGTGATGGCCGAGCTGCGACAGGAAGGCCGTTACGTACGTCATCACGCGCAGAAGCTCATCGGATTTTTTGCGGCCATGCGGGCGTTTTCCAACGCGCTGCAACAAGCGGGGCATCGCGTGCATTACGTGCGCATCACCGATCCCGATGCGGCCCTGGACTTTCCCGCACTGCTGCAGAAGCTGGCGCGGTACCATCACGCTACGGCATTCGCCTATCAATGGCCCGACGAGTACCGGCTGGACCAGCAGTTGCGCTCACTGGAAAGCTGCACCGGCCTGCCGGTGACGGTTCACGACTCGGAACATTTCTTCACCGGCCGCGGTGACGTGGCTGCTTTTTTTGGCCAGAAGCAATGGCGCATGGAATGGTTCTATCGCGACATGCGCAAGCGCCACGGCATCCTGGTGCAGGGCGGCGAGCCGAGCGGCGGGCAATGGAATTTCGATCACGACAACCGCCAGCGCTGGAAGGGCGAGCCCGCGGCACCGGTGTTCCCGATGCGGGTCAGCGACCAAGGGGCCGTGTGGAAGGACATCGAGGAGGCCGGACTACCGCACTTCGGCAATCCCCGCGCAAACGCGTTTCCCTGGCCCGTCACCCGCCGCGAGGCCCGCGCCGACCTGCGGGATTTCATCGAGCATCGCCTGCCCGTGTTCGGTGCCTACCAGGACGCCATGAGCACGCAATCGCCCACCCTGTTTCATGCCCGCCTCGCGTTCGCCATGAACACCAAAATGCTGTCGGCACGCGAGGTGGTCGACGCCGCCATCAGCGCCAGGGAGCAGGCTCCCGAACGTTATCCCCTCGCCGCCGTGGAGGGCTTTGTCCGGCAAGTGATTGGTTGGCGCGAATACATACGCGGCGTGTACTGGGCCAGGATGCCGGACTATGCGCAGGAAAATTATTTCGGTGCCAGCGCCCCGTTGCCGGAATTTTTCTGGACGGGTGATACCGACATGGCCTGCCTGCACCATGCCATCACGCAGTCACTGGAGTGGGCCTATGCGCATCACATCCAGCGGCTCATGGTCACCGGCAATTACGCCTTGTTGCACGGCCTCGACCCGGCCGCCGTGGATGCCTGGTACCTCGGCATCTATATCGATGCGCTGGAATGGGTGGAAATGCCCAATACGCGCGGCATGGCCCTGTGCGCGGATGGTGGTTTCGTGGCGAGCAAGCCCTATGCGGCCAGCGGCGCCTACATCAAGCGCATGAGTGATTATTGCCACGGCTGCCGCTATGACCCGGGCGCGAAAACCGGCGAGCAGCGCTGTCCGGTAACCATCGCCTACTGGAACTTCCTGCGCGCGCATCCGGAAAAGCTGAAACGCTTTCCGCGGCTGTGGCCGCTGCTCAAGCAGGCCTCCACTGCTCCCTGAAGGCTGACGAGCAAGTTGAATGCCCGCGCGCAGTCACCAAGCGTTGGCCAGTCATGCCTGAAGGAAAGGATACAGGTGACGGTCTTCATTCGTTTGCACAAGCACTTGTCAGTGCGCGGAATGACACAGCTTGCCACTCTCCAGTCCGGCAATAATCGGACAATCCGGGCGGCCGTCACCCTGGCACGCCGCAGCCAGCTGCGCCAGCATGTTGCGCATTTCCGTCAGCTCGCGAATGCGTCCGTCCAGTTCGTCGATGTGGGATTGGGCCAGTCGCTTCACGTCCGCACTCGCGCGATCGCGGTCCTGCCACAGCGAGAGCAGGGCGCGGATTTGTTCGAGCGAAAAGCCCATGTCGCGGGCGCGCCGGATGAAGCGCAACTCGTGGAGATCCTTGTCACCGTACACCCGGTAGCCCGCCTCGGTACGCAACCCCGGCGCAATAAGGCCGATGGCTTCGTAATGCCGGATCATTTTGGCGGACACCCCACTGGCCGCTGAGGCCTTGCCGATATTCATGCCTGCCCTCCATTCTTTTCGCCGGCCACATTCGTCGGGCGCCAGCGCTTCAGCAACAACGCGTTGCTCACGACACTCACGCTGGAAAACGCCATCGCGGCCCCGGCAATCACCGGGCTGAGCAACCCAGCCGCCGCCAGCGGAATGCCGATGACATTGTAGGCAAATGCCCAGAACAGGTTCTGCCGGATCTTGTGCCAGGTGGCCCGTGAAATCGAAATGGCCTCGGCAATCAGCAGCGGGTTGCCGCGCATCAGCGTGACCTTGGCCGTGTGCATGGCCACGTCACTGCCATCGCTCATGGCGATGCCGACATCCGCTGCCGCCAGTGCCGGCGCGTCGTTGATGCCGTCACCAACCATGGCCACCACGCCCTGTTTCTTCAGCCGTGTCACGGCACGTGCCTTTTCTTCCGGCATGATGCCGGCCACCACGTCGTCGATGCCCACCTGGGCGGCAACCGGTGCCGCTGCGCCGGCACTGTCACCCGTCAGCATGACGGTGCGGATGCCCAGTGCCTTCAGGCCCGCTACCGCCGCCGCTGCTTCCGGCTTGAGCTGGTCGCGGAAGGCGAGGAGGGCGGTCACGTGCGCCGCGCCGGCCTGCGCCAGCCACGACACCGTGCACCCCTCGGCCTCCAGCCGCTCCGCCTGTGCGGCCAGCCCGCCCACCGCCACGGCACTCTCATCCATCATGGCGCGGCTACCCAACAGCCATTCCGTGTCCCCCAGTCGGCCCTTCACGCCGCGCCCAGGCACAGCGGTCAGGCTGTCGGCCGGCGTCAGGGTCAAGCCGCGCGTCTCGGCGGCCCGCACCACGGCGGCCGCCAGCGGGTGGGTGCTGCCCACCTGCAGCCGGGCGGCTAACACCAGGGCATCATCCGGGTCCGCCGCACCTTCCAGCGCCACCAGCGCCGGATGCCCAACCGTCAGCGTGCCGGTCTTGTCAAAGGCCACCACGGCAATCCGGTGCGTGGTCTCCAGTGCTTCTGCATCCTTGATGAGGATGCCGCGCCCGGCGGCCACACCAGTGCCTGCCATGATGGCAGTCGGCGTTGCCAGCCCCAGCGCACACGGGCAGGCAATCACCAGCACCGCCACCGCATTGATCAGGGCGGTTTCCACATTGCCGCCCCATCCCCACCAGCCCAGGAACGTCACGGCGGCAATCGCCATCACCACCGGCACGAACACCGCGCTCACCTTGTCGACCTGACGCTGGATCGGTGCCTTGGCCGCCTGGGCATCCTCGACCAGGCGAATGATGCGAGACAGCATGGTGTCCGCGCCCACGGCCGTCACCCGCACCAGCAGCAGGCCGTCTCCGCTGATGGCACCGCCGATGGCCTTGTCGCCCGGCTCGCGCAGCACTGGCCGGCTCTCGCCGGTAAGCAGCGATTCCTCCATCAGGCTGCGACCGTCCTCGATCACCCCGTCCGCCGGCACACGCTCGCCCGGCCGCACCACGGTCAGGTCGCCTGGCAGCAGCTCGGCCACCGGAACGTCGACATCGCCACCCTCCCGCCGCACTCGCGCGGTGTCCGGACGCAAGGCCTGCAAGGCGCGAATCGCCTCGGTGGTCTGGCGCTTGGCCCGCGCCTCCAGCCACTTGCCCAGCAGCACCAGGGTGATAACCACTGCCGATGCCTCGAAATAGAGATGCGCGCCATGCCCGGCATGGCCCGCCAGCATCTGGTAGACACTGAGGCCATAGGCAGCCGAGGTGCCGATCGCCACCAGCAAGTCCATGTTCCCGCTGCGGGCCTTCAGGGCATGCCATCCCGCGCGGTAGAAGCGGGCACCAAGCACGAACTGCACCGGCGTTGCCAGCAGCCACTGCAGCCAGCCCGGTGGCATCAGGTCGATGCCGAACGGCATCAGGACCATCGGCAACACAAGGGGCAACGCCAGCAGGATGGCCGCCACCAGCGCCAGCGTTGAAAGATCACGTGCCGGCGCCGTTGTTGCAGGCGCCGACGTCAGCGCCGCCTCGTAGCCGGCATCGCGCACGGCGGCGAGCAGGGCCTGTACCGGCATTCCCGCCACATGCTCGACACGGGCCGACTCCGTGGCCAAGTTCACGGCGGCCGACAGCACGCCCGGTAGCTGCGCCAGCGCCTTTTCCACCCTACCCGCGCAAGAGGCGCAACTCATGCCACGAATGTCGAGATCGGTGGCGTGTCGTGCAACGTGGTAGCCGGCACCCACCACGGCAGCGTGCAATGCCGAGAGGGATACGTCCTCATCAGCTTCCACACGGGCCGACTCCGTGGCCAGGTTGACGGCCACGGCCGTAACGCCAGGCACCTGCTGCAGGGCCTTCTCGACGCGTGCCACACAGGACGCGCAGCTCATGCCCTCGATACCAAGGGTCAGGGCCGTCGCGGAAAGGGGTTTGATGGTCATGGCGAATACTCCTGCCCAGCATGATAGCGCCAGCGTGAACCTTTACCGCATGGCAAGGTCAAGTCTCCGGCAGAAGGGCGGGCTGGCCAGCCTCGCATGACGATCGGAAAGCATGGGCCGGATACCGCCGAGTCCCTATACTGACCACCCCAGGAGGAAACCCGTCATGTCCAAAACAGCCATCATCGTAGGCGCCTCGCGTGGTATCGGTGCCGCCCTGGCGCGTGAACTCGCCGTCCGCGGCTATCGCCTTGGCCTGCTCGCGCGCAACCGCGAACAGCTGCAGCAACTGGCCAACGAACTGAAATCCCTTCACCGTTGCGAGGTCAAGATCGATACGCTGGACGTGAGCCGGCAGGATACGGTGGGCCCGGTCATGCAACAGATGATGCAGGCCTTCGGCACTGTCGACCTGGTCATTGCCAACTCCGGCGTCACCGGCGTTCGCAAGGCTGGCGACGGCAATATCGCCGAAGACCGCCGCATCATCGAGACCAACCTGCTCGGCGCCATTGCCGTTGTCGATGCTGCCATGGCGCAGTTCAAGCAGCAGGGCCACGGCCACGTCGTCGGCATCTCCTCGGTCTCGGCGAATTTCGCCATCCCCGGCAGTGGCGCCTACTCGGCCAGCAAGGCCGCGCTGACCAATTATCTCGAAGCCTTACGCGTCGAAGTGGCCAAGCACGGCATTACCGTCAGCATCGTGCATCCCGGCTTCGTGAATACCGACATCGCGCCAGGCATGGAGAAATACCCCTTCGTCGCCACGCCGGAGAGAGTGGCAAAGGAAATTGCCGACGGCATCGAGAAGAAGAAAAAGAACATGGTGGTCCCACGCCTGCCCTGGGGACTGCTCATGCCTCTGCTGGGACTGGTGCCGGATCGCCTCAAGGGCCGGGCATTCTGATCCTGCTTTTCAGGGATACAGGCGGGTACGTGTCCAGCCCCCCAGTCCGTCCGGCAGGTACAGGACGCGGTCATGCAGGCGGGAGGGACGCCCCTGCCACAGTTCGATGCGATCCGGTGTCACCGTGTAGCCGCCCCAGTGCGGCGGCCGCGGTACGCCGGTGACATACTGCGCCGCATACTTGGCCGCGCGTGCCACCAGCGTGGCCGTACCATCCAGTGGCTGGCTCTGCAACGAGGCCCAGGCTCCCACCCGACTCTGGTAGGGGCGGGATGCAAAGTAGGCATCCGACACCTCCGGCGCCACCCGCTCGACACGACCCTCCACCCGCACCGACCGCTCCAGCTCCGGCCAGAAGAAGGTGAGGGCGGCAAAGGGGTTGTCCTCCAGCTGCCGGCCCTTGCGGCTCTCGTAATTCGTGTAGAACACGAAAGCACCGTGCTCGATGCCCTTGAGCAACACCATGCGTGCGGCCGGCCGGCCGGCCTGCACCGTCGCCACATTCATGGCCGTCGGCTCGTTCACCTGCGCTGCAATGGCCTCGTCCAGCCAGCGGCTCACCTGCTGCAGCGGATCGGCCAGGCAGTCTTCGGGACCCAGGCTGTGGCGGGCATAGTCCTTGCGGATATGGGCGAGGTCATCGCGCTGTGTCATGGGCAGCTCTCCAGAAGCAGGTTCCCGAGTGTAACGCCTGGGCCGGGCAGGGAACACGGCATACCCGCGCCCACGGGCCGTCGCCATCACAATCGGATACGAACTGGCGACCACCAGCGCTGCCGGTGGTCAGGCTCTTGCGGTATCCTATGACCGTTGAGGGGCCAGCCGTCAGGGAAGAAGTCGTCGGCACCCCACCCCGCAGTCAGCAGCAAGGATTCCCCCATGACGCCTCTCGGACCGGTCGACCAGCTCTTCCTGCTCATGGAAAAGCGCCAGCAGCCCATGCATGTCGCAGGCCTGCAGCTCTTTACCTTCCCCGAAGATGCCGGACCCAAGTACATCCGCGAACTCGCCGAACAAATGCGCGACTGCTGCCGTCCGCAAGGCCTGTTCCGCCGGCGACTGGTCACCCGCTTCGGCCAGCCGTTCTGGGAAGAGGACGACCATTTCGACATCGATCACCACTTCCGCCACGAGGCACTGCCCAAGCCCGGCCGCATCCGCGAGCTGCTGTCGCTGGTGTCCGCCGAGCACTCCAACCTGCTCGACCGCCAGCGCCCGCTGTGGGAAGTGCATCTGGTCGAAGGCATCCAGGGCAAGCGTTTTGCCCTGTACTCCAAGATCCACCACTCCATGTGCGACGGGGTGGCCGCCATGCGTCTCGGCATGCGTGCCCTGTCGACCGATCCCGAAGCCCGCGACCTCCCGCCCGTCTGGGCCATGACCCCGCGCAAGAGGCCGGTGAGCCTGCACCCGACCGACGTCGCCAGCAGCCTGGCCCGTCTCTCGGCCGGCCTCGGCAAGCAGGCCGCCACCCTGCCCAATGTCATCCGCGAAGTGATGAAGGCCTCGAAAAAGGCCAAGAATGATCCCAATTACGTGTCGGTATTCCAGGCGCCGCACTCGTTGCTCAACGAGCCGATCACTGGATCGCGACGCTTTGCCGCGCAGTCCTATTCGATGAGTCGCATCAAGGCCATTGCCCGCGCCTTCAACGTCACCCTGAACGATGTCGTGCTGGCCATGTGCGGCAGCGCCCTGCGCGACTACCTGATCAGCCAGAATGCCCTGCCGGACCAACCGCTCATTGCCATGGTGCCGATGTCCCTGCGCCAGGACGACAGCGACTCCGGCAACCAGATCGCCGTCATCCTGGCCAACCTTGGCACCCACATTGCCGACCCGACCAATCGCCTGCGCGTGATTGCCGCCTCGGTGAATGAAGCCAAGGAACGCTTCAAGGGCATGAGCCAGGAAGAAATCCTGAACTACACCGCGCTCACGCTCGCTCCCACTGGCGTCAGCCTGCTCACCGGTCTCGCACCCAAGTGGCAGGCCTTCAACGTGGTCATCTCGAACGTGCCCGGTCCGAAGGAGCCGCTGTACTGGAACGGTGCCCGGCTGCAGGGGATGTATCCGGTGTCGATCGTGCTCGACCGCATCGCGCTCAACATCACGGTCACCAGCTACGTCGACTCGCTGGAGTTCGGCCTCATTGCCTGCCGGCGAACCCTGCCCAGCATGCAACGCCTGCTCGACTACCTCGAGAACAGCATGCGCGAACTGGAAGTGGCGGCCGGCGTCTGCGGCTACAACAGTAACCGCTACTGACCCCGGCGAAGCCTGCACCCGCAGGCTTCGCCATTTGCGGCAGTCCAGGGCCCCGATGACACGATCCCTCAACTTCCTGCTGCCCGCATTCGTCGTTGTGGCGATTGCCGTCGGCATCGCGCCCTATGACCGGGCGACATGGCTGCTGGAAAACATGATGACCGTGCTGTTTGGCGGCTTCCTGTTTTTCCAGCAACGCCGGCAGCCGCTCAGTGCGACCTCATGGTGTCTGATCTTTGCCTTTGGCCTGCTGCATACCATCGGTGCCCACTACACGTATTCCCTCGTCCCCTACAACGAGTGGACCCGCACCGTGTTCGGCACTTCGCTCAATGAAGCATTCGGCTGGGAGCGCAACCACTTCGACCGGCTCGTGCATTTCTGCTACGGCCTTCTGCTGTATGTTCCGATGCGGGAGATCCTCGTCGACCGCGTCGGCATCCGGAACGGATGGGCCAGCTACTTCACCATCGAATTCGTGATGGCCAGCTCGCTGGTATACGAACTGGTGGAGTGGGGTGCCGCGGTCACGTTCGGCGGCGAGGTAGGGATGGCCTACCTGGGCACGCAGGGCGACATCTGGGATGCGCACAAGGACATGCTGCTGGCCACGCTGGGGGCGCTGCTCGCCTGGAGCCTGCTCGCGTTGCCGCGCCACGCCGCCGCGAGCTGACAACGGCGACAACGTCAGTCGGCGTGAAAGAGATCCGAACGCTTGCCGCGAATGTCCTTGTAGAAGTCCTTGATCGCCGCCATGTCCTTGTCAATGTCACCGGTGGGATGGAATACCGGACCCACCCCCCCGACCTTGCGCCCGTAGTCCAGGAAGGCCAGCACCACCGGCACCCCGGCCTGCTGTGCGATATGGTAGAAGCCGGTTTTCCAGTACAGCGCCTTGCTGCGCGTTCCCTCCGGCGCCACCACAAGGATCAGTTCGTCCGCGTCCTTCAGCGCCTGCGCCGACGCGCCGACCATGTTGGTCGCCGCCGCACGCTGCACCGGAATGCCGCCCAGCCACATCATCACGCCCCGGAACGGCGGCTTGAAGATTTCTTCCTTGCCCATCCAGTAGATTTTCAGGCGCAGCGCAAACGCCACGAACAGCGTGAACGGCAAATCCCAGTTACTGGTATGCGGCGCCGCAATGAACACGGCCTTCTGCAAGTCCGGCGGCAAGGTACCGCTGGTCTTCCAGCCACTCAGTTTCAGGATCAGCAATGACAGTGCGCGCAGCACCATATTGAGCACCGGCGTATCAAAAATCGTGCGGCGGGAATACTGCATGGAACCCTCTTGTAATCGTTATGTGCCGCTCCCGACCGGAGGGCATTGTCTGTTCATCCATGCCGGCGGCAGTGTAGCGGCTTGCGCGTCCGGTTTCACGCCTCGTCCAGCAACTGCCTGAGTTCGGCCAGGCTGCCGATGCGCTTGACGCGGTCAAAAAGCGGCACCGCCTCCGCATAGCCACGCGTCAGCATGCCCAGCCACTGCTTGTAACGGCCAATGGCGCCGCGCTCGGTCCAGCGTGCCGGCTCTTGTGCTTCAGCGCCAGGGGAAGGCAGGGTGCCCGTGCGACGCGCCGCTTCCATATGCGCCAGGAAATCCCGCTGTGCCTGCCGCATCGCCGGCCAGGACAGCGGCAGGGCCGCACCCCGGATACGGTTCACCAGGTCCGGTCGCGTCACCGCGCCCCGCCCCAGCATCAGGTCGTCACACCCGGACACCTCGCGACAGCGCAGGGCATCCTCCGGCGTCCAGATCTCGCCATTGGCAATCACGCGCAGCCCCACGCAGGACCGGATATGCGCAATGGCCTCCCAGTGTGCGGGCGGCCGGTAGCCATCCTCCTTGGTACGCGCATGCACTGTCAGCCACTGCGCCCCGGCCGCTTCAATGCCTTGCGCATTCTCGATCATGCGCGAACGATCCTTCACGCCCAGCCGCATTTTCGCGCTCACCGGTACATCGGCCGGCACCGCCGACCGCACCGCCCGCACAATGGCATGCACGGTCTCCGGTGTATCCAGCAACACTGCACCGCCGCCGTGATGGTTCACCGTCTTCGCCGGGCAGCCAAAATTCAGGTCGACGGCCAGCGCCCCCAGCGCAACCGCCTGTGCCGCGTTCGCGGCCAGCATCGCGGCATCGCTGCCCAGCAGCTGCACATGTACCGGCGTACCCACGGCCGTACGCCCGCCAGTAAGCAGCTCCGGGCAGGCATGCAGGAACACCCGCGCCGGGTGCACACGATCGGTGACGCGGATGAATTCCGTCACGCACCAGTCATACTGCCCCAGCCGCGTCAGTACATCACGCATGTGAACATCGGTGAGGCCTTCCATCGGGGCGAGGAGCAGCGCGGACATCAGAGGGCAACCGAGGCAGGCAAGGGCCGTCATTCTAACGCGGACGACCAGCCTCCACATGACGGTTGGCCCAGCGGCCCGTCACCCTGCCGTGTCCGGCGGTGGGTCATCGCGATACCATCCCAACCGGATTCCCGCACAAGGCTGCCACCATGTCCCGACCTATGCCTCCGGCCACCCCGCCTCCGCCGGCAAGCAGACCAGCGTCCCCGCAGGGCGGGGACGAAGAGAGGCTTCAGGTCGCCACCGGCCCCTGCTCGTTGGGTTTCGTGCTGGTGGCATGGAGCACCCGCGGCCTACGCGCCATCCTCCTCGGCGACGACGCCGGGGCCATGGCTGCCGATCTGCGACAACGCTTTCCGGCGACCACCTGCCTCGACGCCGACCCGCAGGCGGCAACCCCGCTTGCACAGGTGATACACCTCATTGAAGCCCCGCGCCAGCCACTCGGGCTCACGCTCGACCTTCGTGGTACCGCGTTCCAGCGGCGCGTGTGGCAGGTGCTGCAAGGCATCCCCCCAGGCCAAACCGCCAGCTATACGGATATCGCCGCACGCATCGGCTCGCCGCGTGCCGTGCGCGCCGTCGCCGCTGCCTGTGCTGCCAATACCCTGGCCGTTGCCATTCCCTGTCACCGCGTCCTCCGGCACGACGGCGCGCTGTCGGGTTACCGTTGGGGCGTGGAGCGCAAACGGGCATTGCTGGCGCGAGAGGCCGACGGGGACTAGCGCATGACGCCCGACCTCTTCGCTGACGCCGGCGATACCCGCCCAGCGCGGCAAGCTCTGGCACCCGGAGCGCTGCTGCTACCACGGTTTGCCATGGCGCTTGAGGATGCGCTACTGACGGCACTGCAACAGGTGCTGGCCGTCGCCCCGTTCCGCACCATGACCACGCCAGGGGGCCATGCCATGTCGGTGCAACTGAGCAACTGCGGTCGCCTGGGCTGGGTAAGTGATGCCGGCGGATACCGCTACAGCCGCCAGGACCCGCTGACCGGCCAGCCCTGGCCGGAGCTGCCGACCGTGTTCCTGAAGCTGGCCACGGCCGCCGCCGATGCGGCCGGTTACCCCGGCTTCCTGCCCGACGCCGGCCTTCTCAACTGCTACGTCCCCGGCGCGCGCATGTCGCTGCACCAGGACCGTGACGAGCGTGATTTCACCCAGCCCATTGTGTCGGTATCACTGGGCCTTCCCGCCGTTTTCGAGCTGGGCGGACTGGCGCGCCGCGATCCCCGCCAGCGCATTCCCCTCGCGCACGGTGATGTGGTGGTCTGGGGCGGGCCAGCGCGACTGTACTTTCACGGTGTCCTGCCAGTGCAGGCCGGCGAACATCCCAGTCTGGGAGCACGGCGCATCAACCTGACGTTCCGCAGGGCAAGCTGAACGGGTTCACAGTCCCGCCGGCGCAGACTGTCTTTTTCATGAACGGCTGCTATGGTTGACGGTGTCAGCCCGACACGCGACACCCCCAGCCCGGAAAGGAGAAGAACATGGCGACAGGATGGTTTGAGCTTGGCAAAGCCAAGAACGGCAAGTTCCATTTTTCACTGAAGGCCGGCAACGCCGAAATCATACTCACCAGCGAGATGTACGACACGGTGGCATCGGCCCGCAACGGTATCGCCTCCGTGCAGAAAAACAGCCCGCTGCCGGAACGCTTCGAGCGCAAGACCGCGACAAACGGCAAGTTCTATTTCGTGCTGAAGGCCGGCAACCACCAGATCATCGGCAACAGCCAGATGTATCCCGATGAAAAGGGACGGGACAACGGCATCGCCTCGGTGCAGGCCAACGGCGCCACCACCACCATCAAGGAAGACCTCTGACCGGACCGTCGTCCCTTTTACAGGACGACGGTACTGTTAACGATCGGCAATGTGTCCGCTGTCACACTCCAACATTTTGCTTACACACACTCACAGGCGGCGCGGTTAGCCTGATGTCACCGCGCTGGCCTGTCGCCCGGAGCCGGCCATAACGCCGCCCCCGCGAGGCCGCGAAGCGCAATGACCAGGAGAATGACCATGAACACATCGACCCTGATGCTGACGGCCCTGCTGGCCGCTACCCCCCTGACCGCGCTGGCGGCCGACGGCAAGGCCGTGCTGGGGAGCGCGATTGGTGCCGCCGCCGGTACGGCCATCGGCTCCGAGCTGGGCGGACGAGACGGCGCCATTGTCGGCGGCGCCATTGGTGGCGCTACGGGTGCCGCCATCGGCTCCCGCGACGGCAAATCCTCGGGCGGCACCCGCGTCGTGGAAAAGCAGGTCATCGTCGTGCGTGACCACGACCGGAATTTCGTGCCGCCGGGCCATCGCAAGCACAAGCAGAACAAAGGCCATCACTATGGCCACAAGAAGCACTGAGGCGCCGCCTTGCGAACCCGCCAAACGCCCCGCACGCCGGGGCGTTTTTTCAGAACCGTGGCTTTTGCCCCACCATCACTACATTGAAGCTTTGTCCGTCCCAGGCACGCAGTGTCGTGAAGTCGCGCTCCAGCACCGTCACCCCGAACCCCTCCGCGCGCATCAGCGCCTGCACGTCGGCAATCGTGGTCGCGGTCATCGTATGGCGATCCGTCCAGTGCCGGCTGCCGGCAGCGTCTTCCCGCGAGATCTTCACGTGCAGCTCCAGCACTTCTCCGCTGCCGGCGTAGCGCCAGCCGGAACGGAAGGTGAAATCACCATCCGCCTGCTGCAGGCGCGTGGTGATGTCGTGGCGGTGAGTGATGCCGCGGCAATCCACCAGGTCAAATACCACCACACCGCCGGGCGTGAGGGCACGGTAAACCCGGCGCAGGGTCTCGGCCAGGGAGGCCACCGGATGGCTGTAGTGCAGGGAATAGAGGAAACAGGTCACCAGGTCGAAACGGCTGTCATGCGTGAAACCGGCCAGATCACACAACACCAGCTCGGCACCGGGACACCGCACGGCGGTCGCCGCCAGCATCGCCTCACTGTTGTCCAGGCCCGCCAGGGCAAAGCCGCGCTCACCCAATTGCGCCAATAGCTGCCCCGTCCCGCAGGCCAGATCCATGCAGGCACGGCCGGACGCATCGCCAAAGCAGTCGAAGGCGCGTTCGGCAAAGGCCGCCTGCGCAGCATAGTCCACCCCATGGCAGAAACCGTCGTAATAGCCCGCCAGATCGGCGTAGAGGTTGCCGGGGGTGTCCATGCTCGGGGATCTCGGAAGAGGGGAGGGGCAGCACTGTCCCGCCATTATCCCCAGCACCAGACACGGGGACAATGCCAGCGGGATCGGGATTCAGTCTCGCGCCTCAAGCCGCGCATCCTTCTCCAGCCAGAGCGCTTGCAGCCACTGCTTCGCCGCACGACGTTGCGACTCGCCACTGCTCGTCATCAACGCCTCCGGCATTGGAAGTAAGCGCATACTTACTACGAGGTTCCGCTGCTCGCCACAGAGCCAGCTCCAGGCCAGCGGCCTATCCGTCTGCTCGTAGACCAGCGTCACGTCAATGATGCCGGCCAGCTGGTCGCCCATGGCATTCAGCGTGTAGCACAACCCGCCGGTCTTGGGCGGCATCAGGTGGCGGTAAGGCGAGCCCGCGGCCAGACGCTTGGCAGGCGTGCTGCGTGTCCCCTCCAGGAAATTGACGATGGTGACGGGCACTTCCCGGTACACCTCGCAGGTCTCGCGGATGGTCCTGATGTCGGTCTGGCTGGAGCGGCGGGTCATGAAGGGCATGTCCATGGCCCAGCACACCGCGCCAATGATGGGAACGTACTTCAGCTCCTGCTTCATGAAGAAGCGGGCAAACGGCGTGCGCTCGTGCAAGGCATCGAACAAGACCAGGATGTCGGCCCAGGACTGGTGATTGGCCACCAGCAGGTAGCTGTGCTCCGGGTGCAGCTCACCTTCGATGCGCACTTCCCAGTCGTTGCCGTGCAACAGGCGATAGATCCGACGGTTAGCAAGCACCCACTTACATGCCAGCCAGACACAGTAGCGCGAGCCTTGGCGCTGCCAGCGGTACACCGGCAGGCAGCGCAGCAAGATGCCGGGCAACAGCATCAGGCCCCAGGCCATCAGGATGAGGACCATCGCCACAAACGTCAGCCCTCCGATGATCCACCGGGGTACCGCCACGCGTGCCATGGCCGCCGCCGTCACTACTGAATTCATCGAACACCTGCCAGTACCGTCGGGGAGCAAGACGGGCCGGCCGTGCACCGCGCCAGCGCCCTGATGTAAGTCTACATTTGTAGACATGGTAGACAAACGTACACCAACAGGACAAGCGCCTCAGACGACCCATAGGTCACAAGCACGGCGGGAACGGGATGAACGGCAGGTGGAGACTCAGCCCTTGCGGGTACCCAGCAGCAAGGTGCCACCGGCAAAGTAGACCTTGGAAAGGGTCACGGCCCAGTTCTCGATCTCCTCGCGCCGGTCCGTCTGCTCGATATAGTCAATCGACATGATGAAAAGTTGCTCGACCAGCGAATAGGCCAGCCTGAGCAGGATGTCCGCCTGGATGCCGCTGTCGCGGGCATAGTCCTGGACGTCGTCGGCAATGTCCTGGGCCACCCCCCGCATCAGCAGGCGCAGATGGGCGCGCACCCGTGGGTAGGCCCCGTTGAGCTCCGACACCAGGGCGATGACGGCGGCAGGATGATCGGCCGCAAAGCGATAGGTGGCCGCCACGGTGGCACGCGCCGCTTCCGAGCGCGTGGAGGCGGCCCGGATGGCCTTGAGGGTCTGGCTGAGCTGGCCGCCCAGCTCGGTCGCCACTGCCATGGCCAGTTCTTCCATGTCGGCGAAATGACGGTAGAACGTGTTCGGATTGACCCCCGCCTCGCGCGCCACTTCGCGCAGCCCCAAGGCCTGGAAACTGCGCTTCTGGGCCGCCAGCGTGATCGCCGCCCGGATCAGGCTGCGGCGGCCGGCGGCCTCGTCCAGCGGAGCCGCATCTGAAGGCAGGGTCACCGAGGTCATCATGGGCGGCTCAGGCCGTGGCCAGCCTCCTCACACATCCAGATTCGCGACCAGCAAGGCATTGGTCTCGATGAACTCGCGGCGCGGCTCCACCGCATCCCCCATCAGGCAGGTAAACATCTGGTCGGCCCCGATGGCATCCTCGATGGTCACCTTCAGCATGCGCCGCACTTCCGGATCCATGGTGGTCTCCCACAGCTGGTCGGGATTCATTTCGCCCAGACCTTTGTAGCGCTGGATGGTGGTGCCACGACGCGCTTCTGCCATCAGCCAGTCCAGTGCCTGCTGGAAGTTGGCGACGGCCAGCTGCTTCTCGCCACGCCGTATGTAAGCGCCCACTTCCAGCAGATCCTCCAGCTTGCGGGCCATGCCGTCAATGGTGCGGTACTCGCCGGAGCCAAAGAAGTCGGCACCCAGCCGGTAGGTATAGGGCACGCCGTGCGCCACCAGTTCCACCTGCGGCAGGAAGCGGCGGTGCTCGATGTCTTCGACCACCTGCAGCAGGAAGCGTTCACTGGCATCGGCGTCACTGCTGACACGTTCCTGTACCACCTTTACCCAAGCCTCGACGGCCGCCCGGTCGGTAAGTGCTTCCACACTCAAGGACGGCATGTAGAGCAGCGCATTGAGCAGGGTTACCGGGTACAGCCGGGAAATGCGGTTGATCACGCCCTGGGCCGTGCGGTACTCGTTGATGAGCGTTTCCAGCCCCAGGCCGGTGATACCGGGCGCCCCCGGTGCCGTGAACAGGGCTGCATTCTCGATGGCCGCCGCCGTGAGGTATTCCCCCATGGCATCGTCGTCTTTCAGGTACTGCTCCTGCTTGCCCTTCTTCACCTTGTACAGGGGTGGCTGGGCAATATAGATGTAACCGCGCTCGATCAACTCCGGCAGCTGGCGGAAGAAGAAGGTCAGCAGCAGGGTGCGGATGTGCGAGCCGTCGACGTCGGCGTCGGTCATGATGATGATCTTGTGATAGCGCAGCTTGTCGATGTTGTATTCGTCGCGCCCGATACCACAGCCCAGGGCCGTGATCAGGGTGCCGACTTCCTGCGACGAAATCATCTTGTCGAAGCGGGCTTTTTCCACGTTCAGGATCTTGCCCTTGAGCGGCAGGATGGCCTGCATCTTGCGGTTGCGGCCCTGCTTGGCGGAGCCACCGGCAGAGTCACCCTCCACCAGGTAGAGTTCGGAAAGGGCAGGGTCCTTTTCCTGGCAATCCGCCAGTTTGCCGGGCAGCCCGGCGATGTCCAGCGCGCCCTTGCGGCGGGTCATTTCACGGGCCTTGCGCGCCGCTTCACGGGCACGGGCGGCATCAATGATCTTGCCCACGATAGTCTTGCCGACGGCCGGGTGTTCCAGCAGGAACTCCTCAAACTTCTCGTTCATGGTGGACGCGACGATGTTCGTCACTTCCGACGACACCAGCTTGTCTTTGGTCTGGCTGGAGAACTTGGGATCCGGCACCTTCACCGACACGATGGCGGTCAGGCCCTCGCGCATGTCTTCGCCGGTGGTAGCGACCTTTTCCTTCTTGAGCAGGCCTTCCTTTTCCACGTAGTTGTTCAGCGTACGGGTGAGGGCCGTACGGAAACCCTGCAAGTGGGTGCCGCCGTCACGCTGCGGGATGTTATTGGTAAAGCAGTACACGCCTTCCTGGTAACCATCGTTCCACTGCAGCGCCACTTCCACGCCAATGCCATTGGTGGCCTCGGACTGCGGCACCATGAAATGGAACACGCTGGAAATCGTCGTCTTGTTGGTGTTCAGGTATTCCACAAAGGCCGCCAGGCCGCCCACATACTCGAACACGTCTTCCTGTCCGGAGCGCTCATCCTTGAGGACGATACGCACACCGGAGTTCAGGAAGCTGAGCTCGCGCAAGCGCTTGGCCAGGGTGTCGTACTTGAATTCGATATTGGTGAAAGTTTCCGCAGACGGGTGGAAGCGTACTTCGGTACCCCGTCCCGTGGTATCCCCGACTTCGCGCAGCGGGTACTGCGGTTCACCGTGCTGGTATTCCTGCTCGTAGACCTTGCCGTTGCGGCGAATAGTCAGGGTCAGCTTCCTGGAGAGGGCGTTCACCACCGACACACCCACGCCATGCAGGCCGCCGGACACCTTGTAGCTGTTGTCGTCAAACTTACCACCGGCATGCAGCACGGTCATGATGACTTCAGCCGCCGACACCCCTTCTTCCTCGTGAATATCGACAGGAATGCCACGGCCATTGTCGGTCACGGTGATGGATTCGTCCGGATGGATGATGACGTTCACTTCGGTACAGTAGCCGGCCAGCGCTTCGTCGATGGCGTTGTCCACCACCTCGAACACCATATGGTGCAGACCGGAACCGTCATCGGTATCGCCGATGTACATACCGGGGCGTTTACGCACGGCATCCAGGCCTTTCAGTACCTTGATGCTACTGGAGTCGTATTCTCTTTCCTGCTCGCTCATCATCATCTCCGGGCTTCCATCTGTCCGCTGCGCCTGCGCGCTCCGCGGCTGACTCTGCCTCTTCTGTATGGGTCTTCCCTGTCGGGAGGACCGGCTGGAAGGCCGCAAACCCAGGGTTTACGGCACTTCTACTACTGTTCCATGTTCCACGTGGAACATTTTGAAGCTGTTCCCCGTGCTTTCCAGCGGCGGCCTGACCGCTTCCGGCTCGATGCTGGTGATAAACACCTGCGCACCGGATGCAGCCAGCACATCAATCAAGCGCTGCCGGGCGAGGGCATCCAGTTCCGATGCCAGGTCATCCACCAGCAACACACATTGCTGTCCCGTCGCCTGCAGCAAGGCCACTTGCGACAGCTTCATGGCACACACCACCAGCTTCTTCTGTCCTCGCGAGAGCACTTCATCAGCCGGCGCAGTTCCACGCTTCACCCGCAGGTCAGCCCGATGCGGGCCGATCTGGGTATGGCCGCGATCCACGTCCCTTTCCCAGCTCTCCGCCCACTGGTCTTCCAGCGGCAATGCCACGTCCCACCCCGGGGTGTACTCCAGGGACAGGGATTGCTCCGGGAGAAAGGCTGCGATACGGGCCTCCCACTGCGGCTGCCATTGCGCCAGATAGTTCTCGCGAAAGGCATGCAGCTGCCGAGCGGACTCCGCCATTTCACGGTGCCAGACGTCCGACTCCAGCCTCCCAATGTTACCCGATCTGAGCAGGGAATTCCTTTGTTTGAGGGCCCTCTGGTAGCGCAACCACACCGGATAGAAGCGATGTTCCACGTGGAACACTCCCCAATCCAGTTGCGCCCGCCGCGGCTTGGAGCCGGCATCCAGCAAATCCATGGATTCCGGGTCCAGCAGGCATAGGGGTAACCTGTGGACAAGTTGTGCAAGAGTGACCTGGGAGCTGTTATCAACTTTCAGGGCTGTCTCACCATTGGCTCCCCGCCGGATTCCGGCCTGCCCGCCGTCAGCGAACTGGGCGAACACCGTGCACGCCGATTCCGCATCATTAACCAGCCGACGCGCGCGCCCGGAACGAAAGGACCGTCCCAGACCCAGCAGATGCAGGGCCTCCAGCACGGAGGTCTTGCCGCTGCCATTGGCGCCGGTCAACAGATTGAGATGCGGATGGGGGAGGAGGGAGACAGACTGGAGATTGCGCAGATGGGCAATCTCCAGTCGAACAACGGACATGGGGGGAGGGGCGCCGGGTCAGTCAGGCCTTAGAGGCGCATCGGCATAACGACGTAAACGGACGAACCGCCTTCGGCATCCTGGACCAGCGCCGAGCTGTTGGAGTCGCCCAGCGTGAACTTGGCGGTGGCATTTTCCAGCACCCCCAGCACGTCCATCAGGTATTGCACGTTGAACCCGATTTCCAGCGAGGCCCCGTTGTATTCCACGGTGACATCTTCTTCGGCTTCTTCCTGGTCCGGGTTATTGGCCTGGATGCGGAGCAGGTCAGGGGTCAGCTGCAGCCGGATGCCACGGAATTTCTCGTTGGAGAGAATGGCCGCACGGGTCAGCGACTGGCGCAGTTCTTCGCGGTTGGCCAGCACGGTCTTGTCGCCACCCTTGGGCAACACACGCTCATAGTCGGGGAACTTGCCGTCGATCAGCTTGGAAGTGAAGGTCACATTACCCACAGTGGCACGGATGTGATTACTGCCCAGCGTAATGGTGACGGGACCTTCATCGTCGTTGAGCAAACGGGCCAGTTCGTGCACACCCTTGCGCGGCACAATCACCTGCGTACGCTCCACAGCCTCGGTCTGCGCTTCGGCATCACACATGGCCAAGCGGTGACCATCGGTCGCCACGGTCCGCAGGCGGCCAGCGGTCACTTCAAACAGCATGCCGTTCAGGTAATAGCGCACGTCCTGCTGGGCCATGGCAAAAGAGGTCTTGTCGATCAGCTTCTTCAGGGCCTTCTGGGTGATGGTCAGGCTGTAGGCACCCACCCCTTCCTCCAGGTTGGGAAATTCGTTGGCCGGCAGGGTCGCCAGCGAAAAGCGGCTCTTGCCCGACTTCAGCGACAGCTTCTGGCCATCCTGCTTGAGCTCGATCTCGGCACTGGCCGGCAGCGACTTGCAGATGTCCAGCAATTTGCGGGCCGGTACCGTAATCTCGCCATCACCAAACTCACCGGCCAGCTCGGTACGGGCAATCAGTTCCACTTCCAGGTCGGTACCGGTCAGCGCCAGTTTGCCGGCATCCACCACCATCAGGACGTTGGCCAGCACGGGCAGGGTCTGGCGCTTTTCCACCACGCCGGATACCTGCTGTAGCGGCTTCAGCAACTGGTCACGCGAGATCGAAAGTTTCATGGGTCGGCTTCCTTGGTTTATCGGGTTCACGCCTGCAACAGGCGAAGGAGATTGGTGTAGTCCTCATGCATGTTCGGATCGGACTTGCGTAATTCCTCGATCAGATTGCAGGCATGGATGACAGTGGAATGATCACGACCATCAAAGCTATGCCCGATTTCGGGATAACTGTGGTTGGTCAATTCGCGTGACAGCGCCATCGCCACCTGACGCGGACGGGCGTAGGAACGGTTGCGTTTCTTGCCGATCAGTTCCCGCAGGGGAATGCGGTAATACTCCGCCACCACCTTCTGGA
>JBKHWB010000006.1:0-11421 GCA_046566745.1 Gammaproteobacteria bacterium | reverse complement strand
ATTGGTCTGCTTGGCACGAACCGCGAGCACATCCTTCAGTGACTCACGCACCAGATCCAGATCAAGTTCACAGCCCTTGAAACGGGCAGTCGCAATCACCTTGTTCAGTGCACCTTCCAGCTCACGTACGTTTGCCCGCACATGCTGGGCGATAAAAACCGCCGAGTGTTGCGGCAAGCGAATCGAGTTCTGTTCGGCCTTTTTCATCAGAATGGCCGCGCGGGTTTCGAGTTCGGGCGGCTCTACCGGTTGCGTGAGTCCCCACGCAAAACGGGACTTGAGACGATCATCCAACTCATTGATTTCTTTTGGAAATTTGTCAGATGTCAAAATTACCTGGCGGGATCCTTCCAACAACGCATTGAAGGTATGGAAGAACTCTTCCTGCGTACTGTTCTTGCCAGCAAAAAACTGGATGTCGTCAATCAGCAACACGTCGAGCGATCGGTACAGGCGCTTGAAATCGTTCATCAAGCCGCGCTGCAGTGCCGTGATGAAATCCTGCACGAAACGGTCGGACGTCAAATAAAGAATGCGGGCACCCGGATTCGTCGCAAGCACGGCATTACCCACCGAATGCATGAGATGCGTTTTACCCAATCCGGTCGGGCCGTAAATGAACAACGGATTGTGGCCACTCAGGCCCGGCTTTTCTGCCACCTGCCGGCACGCGGCAAACGCGAGCTGGTTGGATTTGCCGGCAACATAATTGTCAAACGTGAAGAGCGGGTTCAGGTTGTTGGCAGGCCGTGGCAATGCTTCGGGCGGTGGTGCCACAGCCCTGACCGGGCCACTACCCTCTGCCCTTGGTTTGACCGCGGGTTGCGTGGCAAGTTCACGATCCTGCCGGTTACCGACTTCAAGCACCACTTGCTCCAGGCGACCCTGGCTCAGCTCCTTCACCAGTTCACGGATGCGGGCAAGGTACTTGTCCGCAATATGCCGGACAAAGAACGGATTGGGCGCGAGCAACCGCAGGACGCCTGCCTGTTCTTCGGCCTGAAGGGGCCGTATCCACATATTGAAGAGATTCTGCGGCAACTCGTCCTGCAGACGCTCCAGACAAACGGGCCAAATTGCCACTAGATCATCCTGACAACAGCAAAGC
This sequence comes from Gammaproteobacteria bacterium, assembly GCA_046566745.1. Lineage (GTDB taxonomy): Bacteria > Pseudomonadota > Gammaproteobacteria > Pseudomonadales > Moraxellaceae > UBA2031. The sequence goes on along the minus strand of JBKHWB010000006.1, from coordinate 10,313 downwards.
AAAAAGGGGCGCGATTTTATCCACAAGGCAGGGCAGCCGCCAGCACCGGCAACAAAATCCTCCTGCCCTGTCCGTTTTCAGGCCTGTCAGAGAACTGTGGAAAACCGGCAGGGCAACGCCGGCACAAACCCGGGGATAAATCCTGATGGCTAAGTTATCCACAACTGGCCACAGCTTTTCAAGTACCGTACAGCCCACCTTGCCACAGTTTTTGACATTATCTAACTGACTGATTTTCAATATCAAAAAGTACTTATCCCCAGAAAAGGTCGCGCCCTATCACTACTACTACTGTCTTTTAAAATCTTTAAAGATCTTTTTTAGGGATTGAACAACAGGCCGCCTCGCGGCACGCCGCTCGGCTTGAGACCCCGGGTCCGTTTCCGTTTGACACATCCGGGCCTGTTACATAGAATGGCCGGCCTTTTCCGACCCTCTTGGGTCATGTTCATTTTTTGAGCGATCATCATGAAGCGTACATTCCAGCCCAGCACCCTGAAGCGCGCCCGTACCCATGGCTTCCGCGCCCGCATGGCTACCAAGAACGGCCGTACCGTTCTGGCCCGCCGTCGTGCCAAGGGTCGCAAGAACCTGACCGTCTGAACCGCGCGCCGCCTGATGTGACTGCGCGCTATCGCTTTCCCCGGACGCACCGTCTGCTGCGTCCGGCGGAATTCCAGACCGTATTCGATAGCACAGCATTCAAGGTCGGTGAGCAGCACTTCCTGCTGCTGGTTCGTCCCAACGGTCTGGATCGCCCCCGTCTCGGTCTGGTGATCGCCAAGAAAAAAGTACGCCTCTCCGTCGAGCGCAATCGGCTCAAGCGTACCATCCGCACCAGCTTCCGCCTGATTCAGGCAGAACTGCCGCCAGTGGATGTGATCTTTCTGGCACGCAATGACCTGGGCAGCCTGGCGTCCGCGGATCTCGCCCTCCAGCTGGACAAAAGCTGGAAACGCCTGGCCCGCAAAGCCGTGACCGCGGCGCCCCCAACGGCAGACGTGGCAGAGCCCAAGGCATGAAAATCCTTTTCATATTGCCGATACGCTTCTACCGCATCGCCATCAGTCCGATGATGGCGCCGCATTGCCGTTTTTATCCTTCCTGTTCCGCTTATGCCGAAGAAGCCATCCGCCGTCATGGTGCGATGAAAGGCATGGTCATGGCTGTTCATCGCATCTTGCGTTGCCACCCGTGGGCCGAAGGCGGACTGGATCCCGTTCCGGAAAAATTTTCGTTTCGTCGCGTTGCTCCGGCAGCCGATATTCCCGATTCCCCACGCATTTCCAAGGCACCCTGATCTATGGAACTCCGACGCACCTTGCTCATCGTGGCCATGGCAGTTGTTGGCTACATGCTCATCCTGGCCTGGCAAAAGGATTATGGCCCGCAACCGGTTGCGGATACGCCCGAGGCTACCGCTGCGGTGACCGGCAAGACCGATATGCCGGCGGTGCCGGCCGCGGCTAGCAATGGTGATGTGCCTGCCGTGCCGGTGGTTGATGCGGCAGCAATTACTCCTCCGGTAGAAGGCGCAGCACAGCCGGGCGGTGTGGTGCGCGTGACCACCGACGTACTGGATATCCGCATTGATACGCGAGGTGGCGACATCGTCCGTGCGGCCTTGCCGCAGTACACGCAAAGCATCGACAGCAAGAATGCGTTTGTGCTGATGGACAGCTCGGCGGCGCGTACCTACGTTGCACAGAGCGGGCTGATCGGCCCCGATGGTCCGGATGCTGCGGCTGGCGGCCGGCCGCACTACCAGGTGAGTGCCAATGATTTCCGGCTCGAGGATGGTGAAGACGTCTTGGCGGTGACGCTGGTATTGCCGCAGGAAAGCGGCGTAGAAATTCGCAAGGTTTTCGAATTCACCCGTGGCAATTATCTGGTCAAGGTGCGTTACGACGTCATCAACCGCAGTGCAGCAGCGTGGAACGGCCTGATGTATGCGCAGCTCAAGCGTGACAGCAGTGCCGACCCGAGCGCCAGCAACCAGGGCTTCGGCATGATGACGTTCCTGGGCGGCGCGTGGTGGACCAAGGACAAGCCCTACAACAAAGCCGACTTTGATGATTTCAGTGAAAGTCCCATCAAGGAAGCCGTAACCGGTGGCTGGGCCGCCATGATCCAGCACTATTTCGTGAGTGCCTGGATCCCGGCCAAGGACAGCGCCAACGTCTACACCACGCGCAAGGCCGGCAACGACAACATCATTGGCTACACCGGCCCCCAGGTTACCGTGGCACCGGGTACCCAGCAGAAAATCGAGGCCTCGCTGTACGTTGGCCCGAAAATCCAGAAGACCCTGGAGCAAGTGTCGCCTGGTCTGGAGCTGACGGTGGACTATGGCTGGCTGTGGCCGGTGTCGCAGTTCCTCTACTGGCTGCTCAGCATGATCCATGGCTGGATCGGCAACTGGGGCTGGGCCATCGTGTTTCTGACCATTCTGGTCAAGGCCGCGTTCTTCCAGCTGTCCGCCACCAGCTACAAGTCCATGGCCAAGATGCGGACCGTGATGCCGGAAATGCAGCGCATCAAGGAACAGTATTCGGGCGACCGCGCCAAACAGTCGCAGGCCATGATGGAGCTGTACAAGAAGGAAAAGATCAATCCGCTCGGCGGCTGCCTGCCGATCCTGGTGCAGATGCCGGTGTTCATCGCGCTCTATTACTGTTTGATGGAATCGGTGGAGTTGCGTCATGCGCCGTGGCTGGGCTGGATTCGTGACCTGTCCGTGATGGATCCGTATTTCGTGCTGCCGCTGATCATGGGCGTGACGATGTGGGTACAGCAGCATCTCAATCCGGCGCCGCCGGATCCCATGCAGGCCAAGGTCATGAAGATCATGCCGGTCGTGTTCACCGTGATGTTCCTGTGGTTCCCGGCAGGCCTCGTGCTGTACTGGGTGGTGAACAACACGCTGTCCATCCTGCAGCAGTGGGTGATTACCCGCCAGATCGAAAAGGCGGCCGGCAAGGCCTGACCGCTACCTGAACGGCTGAATGACAAAAAGGCTCCTGACGGAGCCTTTTTGCTACCATGGACGCCATGATGAACAACACCGATACCATTGCCGCCATTGCCACGCCGCCCGGACGCGGGGGTGTCGGTATCGTGCGCGTGTCGGGACCAAAGGCACAGGACATCGGCCAAGTCATCATGAAACGTGAATCGGCAGTGCCGGTACGACGTGCGCTGTTCAGTGGTTTTCATGCGGAAGACGGCAGCGAGATCGACGAAGGGCTGGTGCTGTTTTTTCAGGGCCCCCAGTCGTTCACCGGCGAAGATGTCATCGAGCTGCAGGGTCACGGTGGTCCGGTGGTGATGGACCTGTTGTTGCAGCGTGTGCTCGCGCTGGGTGCGCGCATGGCCCGGCCCGGTGAATTTTCCGAGCGCGCCTTTCTCAACGACAAAATTGACCTGGCCCAGGCCGAAGCGATTGCCGATCTCATTGATGCCGGTTCTGCGGAAGCGGCGCGGTCGGCCGTGCGATCACTGGCGGGTGTGTTCTCACAAAAAATCCATACCTTGGTTGAGGCACTCATCAAGTTGCGTTTGTATGTGGAAGCGGCCATCGATTTTCCCGAAGAAGAAATCGATTTCCTGAGTGATGGCCGTGTCGAAGGCGAATTGCGCGCCGTGCAACAGCAACTGGACAGCGTCATGGCCGAGGCGCGACAGGGCGCCTTGTTGCGCGAAGGCATGCGCGTCGTGATCGCCGGCAAGCCGAATGCCGGCAAGTCCAGCCTGCTCAATGCCCTGGCTGGTTTCGAGGCCGCCATCGTTACCGACATTGCCGGCACCACCCGCGACGTGTTGCGCGAGCAGATCCAGATTGATGGCATGCCGCTGCACATCATCGATACTGCGGGCCTGCGCGAGACCACTGATGTGGTCGAGCAGGAGGGCGTGCGCCGTGCCCTGAAAGAAGTCGAGCAGGCGGATCGCGTACTGTTCGTTTTTGATGCCGCCAGCGATACGGATCCGCTGGCCCTGGCGGCCGGCTTTTTCAATCCGCTGCCGGCGCCGGACAAACTGCTGCTCATCGCCAACAAGTGTGATCTGCAAGCCGGTCTGATGCCGGGCGTCCATGCACGGCAGGATGTGGCCGGTACCGCCTATGTCGAGGTGGTGCTGTCGGCCCGGCAAGGGCAGGGGCTGGAGTCATTGCGCGAGACCCTGAAACAGGCCATGGGGTTCCAGACCGAGGGCGCGGGAATGTTCACCGCCCGACGTCGCCATCTTGATGCCCTGGAGCGGGCCCGCCGGTCGCTGGCCACCGGACTGGCGCAGTTGCTGGAGACCGGGGCAGGGGAACTGCTGGCTGAAGACCTGCGTGTGGCGCAGGAGGCGCTGTCGGAAATCACCGGCGAATTCACAGCCGACGACCTGCTGGGCCGCATCTTCTCCAGCTTTTGCATCGGCAAGTAAACGCCGGGCTGTTCAGACTGTGTCGGCCACCGGCGCTGGCGAAAGCGGGTCAGCATGACTGCCGGTGCCTGCCGTTACCACACGGTTGCGACCGGATTCCTTCGCTTCATACAGGGCCTTGTCCGCCGCCTTGAGCAGATCATTGAGATCATCGATGCCCGGCGCCGGATAACAGGCGACGCCGAAGCTGGCCGTCATGGAAATGGCGTTGCCGTCGACTTCGACAATGGTGGCGGCAATCTTCTCGCGGATACGCTCGGCCACCACGGCCGCGCCTTCCAGATTGGCATTGGGTAACAAGATGGCAAATTCTTCACCGCCGTAGCGACCCACTTCGTCATACTGCCGTGCCGTATCCATCATGATGGAGGAGGCCGCGATCAGTACCTTGTCGCCGGCGTGATGACCCCACGTGTCATTGATGCGCTTGAAATGGTCCAGGTCTACCATCACGCAGGCAACATGGGCCGGAATGCGGCTGGCACGCGAAAACTCGTTGTGTCCACGCTCGATGAATGATGCCCGGTTGGTGAGGCGGGTCAGTCCGTCGATGGTCGACATTTCACGATAGAGGTTTTCGCGCTCCACCCAGCGTGCGACAGCCGCCATGCTGATGCGGCTGATGGCGAGCAGGATTGCCCCGAGCGTTACCTGTACGACCAGCCAGCCGATGACCGGCTCGCCTGCCGGCTTGAGGGGTGCCGCGGCAAACAGCGGAGCGGCAACAAAGCGGCCACTGAAGTCCATTACCGCGAAAACCACGAAAACGACGCAGGCGATGTAGAACGCCACGAGGATCTTGCGGATATTAGCCAAGGCAGAGGTGATGTTGATGCCGAGGATGATCAGCAGCAGGCCTTGGGAAAAATGGGTACCGGTCAGGTAACAGCTGGCCATGACGTTCACGACAAACGAGCCGATGACAACATTCTCCAGCGCGGGCCAGTCACCTGTATTCCGCCGCAGGCGGAATGCCCGGGCCAGGAAAAAGCCGAGCACGGTGGCGTGCAGGCCGTAAAAAGCCAGCAGCGGGTAACCAACGTCCGGGGCAATGTAGCGCGGCGTGAGCAGCAAGCTGCCCAGCAGGGCGCCACCGAAGAGGGCCGGGGCAATCATCACCAGTGCGGCCAGCAGGATATGGCGGTCAATCGGGCGCCAGTCCAGAGGGTTGGAGATCCAGGTGAAATCAGCCGGGAAAGAGTCGAATGCGGCAGGCTTCTGGCTGGACATTGTTGTTTTCCTGAAGCAGTGAAGGCGTACTGTCGATTCTTAGCACCGACGTGCCGTCGAAACAAGGCGGCGAGTTGCATCAGGGAGGGAAAGCGATGACGCCTGTCGGAAAGAGGATCCCGCCGCCACGCCACCGGCAGCGAGACACGCTGGGGGCTAATGAACGAAGTAGGCACTCACTCACCGCGAAGATCCGCTGAAAATGACGCAATGGCTGGTCAAAAAGTGACCGCCCCGGTTCTTTTTGCCCGGTCAACCCGTATACTACGTTCCCCCTTTTTTTCGTGAAGCCCGGCGACCATGCGTTACCCGACTCCCTATGACGTGATCGTGATCGGCGGTGGCCATGCCGGCACCGAAGCCGCGCTCGCGGCTGCACGCATGGGCTGTCGCACGCTGCTGCTCACCCACAATGTGGAAACGCTGGGGCAGATGAGCTGTAACCCGGCCATCGGTGGTATCGGCAAGTCGCATCTGGTGCGCGAGATCGATGCCCTGGGTGGCGCCATGGCGCTGGCTACCGACCGGGGCGGCATCCAGTTCCGCATCCTCAATTCCAGCAAGGGCCCGGCCGTGCGTGCCACCCGTGCCCAGGCCGACCGCGTGCTGTACAAGGCCGCCATCCGCGCCATGCTGGAAAACCAGCCCAACCTCGACATCTTCCAGCAGGCCGCCGACGACCTCATCGTGGAGGGCGGGGCTGTGCGTGGCGTGGTCACCCAGACTGGCATCCGTTTTGACGCCAGGGCAGTGGTGCTCACCACCGGCACTTTCCTCGGCGGCACCATCCACATCGGCTTGCAGAACCATCGCGGCGGCCGTGCCGGTGATCCGCCCTCGATTGCGCTGGCCCATCGGCTGCGTGAATTGCTGCCGAATGTCGGCCGCCTCAAGACCGGCACGCCGCCGCGCATCGATGCCCGCTCGGTCGATTTCTCCGTGATGAAGGCGCAGCCGGGTGACACGCCGACGCCGGTGATGTCCTTCATGGGCTCGCGCGAGATGCACCCGCAGCAGGTGAACTGCTGGATCACGCAGACCAATCTGCAAACGCACGACATCATCCGTGGCGGTCTGGACCGTTCGCCGATGTATACCGGCGTGATTGACGGCGTGGGCCCGCGTTATTGCCCGTCGATCGAAGACAAGATTCACCGTTTTGCTGACAAGGACTCGCACCAGATTTTCATCGAGCCCGAAGGCCTGACGACACACGAGCTGTATCCCAACGGCATTTCCACGTCCTTGCCCTTTGATGTGCAGCTGAATCTGGTGCGCTCCATCCGTGGACTTGAAAACGCGCACATCACGCGTCCGGGCTATGCCATCGAGTACGACTATTTCGATCCGCGTGATCTCAAGCACACGCTGGAAACCAAGGTCATCGCCAACCTGTTCTTTGCCGGCCAGATCAACGGCACCACCGGTTATGAAGAAGCCGGGGCGCAAGGCCTGCTCGCCGGTCTCAATGCCGGCCTGCGCGCGCAGGACAAGGACGGCTGGTACCCGACGCGTGACGAGGCCTATCTCGGCGTGCTGGTCGACGACCTCATCACGCTGGGCACGAAAGAGCCCTACCGCATGTTCACCTCGCGCGCGGAATACCGCCTGATGCTGCGTGAGGACAATGCCGACCAGCGCCTGACGGCCAAGGGCCGTGAACTCGGCCTGGTTGATGACGTGCGCTGGGCCGCGTACTGCGAAAAGATGGACGCCATCGAACGCGAAACACAGCGCCTGAAGTCCACCTGGGTGCACCCGGGCTCGGCCATGGCCGAGGCCTTCATCAGTGGCACCGGCCAGGAACTGTCGCGTGAATATTCGCTGATGGACCTGCTGCGTCGTCCGCAGGTGAGCTATGCGCAGATCCAGGCGCTCGGCGGCAGCGAGGTTAGCGAGGCGGTGGGCGAGCAGATTGAAATCATGGCGCGCTATGCCGGCTATATCGATCGCCAGGCCGAGGAAATCGAACGCCTCAAGCGTCATGAAGAAACCCGTCTGCCGGACGGTTTTGATTACGACCGTGTCAGCGGCTTGTCGAACGAAGTGCGTGCCAAGCTCAAGCAGGTGCGGCCGGAAACGCTGGCCCAGGCCGCGCGCATTCCCGGTGTGACCCCGGCCGCCGTGTCGTTGCTGATGATCTGGATGAAGAAAAACGGCGTGAGTGCCCACGTGACGGAACAGGCGGCCTCGTGAGTGCATCACCCGAAAGCCGGCTGCGGGCCGGCGTGGAAAAATTGTCGCTGTCGCTGCCGGAAGGGGCGATGGACAAGCTGCTGGCCTATCTGGCGCTGCTGGTGAAATGGAATGGCGCGTACAACCTGACCGCCATCCGCGATCCGGAACAGATGGTGATCAAGCACCTGCTCGACAGCCTGAGCATCGTGCCTTATGTGCAGGGCGGCTCGCTGATTGACGTGGGCACCGGTGCCGGCTTGCCCGGCCTGGTGCTGGCCATCGTCAAGCCGGAACTGGACGTGACGCTGCTCGACAGCAACGGCAAGAAAGTGCGGTTTCTGCGTCAGGTGATTGCGGATTTGAAGATCTGCAATGCCAACGCGGTACAGATGCGCGTGGAAGAGTTCGACCGCCAGTTTGATCTGGTCAGCAGCCGCGCGTTTGCCACGCTGGCCGACATGGTCAACGGCAGCCGGCAATTGCTGGCGGAGAATGGCGAGTTTCTCGCCATGAAGGGTGTACACCCGACAGAAGAAATCGTGGCCCTGCCGGAAGGATTTTCGGTGCGGGACGTAGTACCGCTCACGGTGCCATTCCTGGACGAAGAGCGGCACCTGGTGCGTATCGTGCGCAATTGATCCGTATCCCCGTGTTGGGGCGACGGAAAACAAGACAGTGGGGAAGACATGGACAAGATACTGGCCGTGACCAATCAGAAAGGTGGCGTGGGCAAGACGACCACCAGCGTCAACCTGGCCGCCTCACTGGCTGCGACCAAGCGCCGCGTGCTGCTGATCGATCTTGATCCGCAGGGCAATGCGACGATGGGCTCGGGCATCGACAAGCACGAGCTCGCGCACAGCGTGTATGACGTGCTCACCCGCCAGTGCACGGCCGAGCAGGCCATCGTCACCGGGCTTGAAGGCGGCTATCACGTGATCGGCGCCAACGGCGACCTGGTCGCCGCCGAAGTCGAGCTGATGAACGCCATCGGTCGCGAGCTTCGGTTGAAGCAGGCGCTCGATGCCGTGAAGGATCGTTACGACTACATCATTATCGACTGTGCACCCTCGCTGAGCATGCTCACCGTGAACGGTCTGGTCGCCGCTGACGGCGTTGTCATTCCCATGCAGTGCGAATACTTCGCCCTGGAAGGCCTGGCGGCCCTGATGGACACCATCGACCAAGTCACGCAGACGGTAAATCCCAAGCTGCATGTCACCGGTATCCTGCGCACCATGTTCGACCCGCGCAACACCCTGGCCACCGACGTGTCGGCCGAATTGCTGGCGCATTTCCCGGACCGCGTGTTTGAAACCATCATCCCGCGCAACGTGCGTCTGGCCGAAGCGCCGGCGCACGGCATGCCGGTACTGCTTTATGACAAGGCCTCGCGTGGCGCCATGTCCTACCTGGCCCTGGCCGCAGAGTTGCTGCGCCGTCAGGATGCCGTTCGCGAAACGGCCCCCGAAGCCGTCTGATTTTTTGTTTTTCCCTTCCTGATCGGGAAAGGGGTAATGGTGAAATGGATATGACAACAACCAAGAAGCGCGGACTCGGTGGCGGCCGTGGCCTGAATGCCCTGCTCTCCGGCGTGAAGCAGGTACAGGACACAGTGGCAGCCGTCGAAGAGGGCAAGGTCCCGGTCGATGGCGAGCTCAAGGTGCTGCCCGTCGAATTCCTGCAGCGCGGCCGCTACCAGCCGCGCCGCGACATGGACCCGGCGGCGCTCCAGGAGCTAGCCGACTCCATCAAGTTGCAGGGGGTCATGCAGCCCATCGTGGTGCGCCCGATTGGCGTAAACAAGTACGAGATCATTGCCGGTGAGCGCCGCTGGCGCGCCACACAGCTGGCCGGCATTGATACCATCCCGGTCATCATCCGCGACATTCCCGATGAAACCGCCATTGCCATGGCGCTCATCGAGAACATCCAGCGCGAGAACCTGAACCCGATGGAAGAAGCGATCGCCATGCAGCGCTTTGCCGACGAGTTCCAGTTCACGCACCAGCAGATCGCCGATGCCGTGGGCAAGTCGCGCGCCACCGTGTCCAACCTGCTGCGCTTGATGTCGCTCAATGCCGAAGCCAAGTCCCTGCTGGAACATGGGGACCTGGAAATGGGCCATGCCAAGGCCTTGCTTGGCCTGCCCGACAACCTGCAGGGCAAGGCAGCCCGCGCGGTGGTCGCCAAGGACTTGTCCGTACGCCAGACCGAAGCCATGGTGCGTGCGCTGCTCGCGCAGAAAAACGACAGCAGCAGTACCGACAAGGCGCTGGACCCGAACGTACGCAAGCTGCAGGATGAGTTGGCCGAAAAAATTGGCGCGCCGGTACAGATCGAATACAACGCCAAGGGCAAGGGCCGCCTGGTCATCAACTACAATACGCTGGATGAGCTGGACGGCATTCTCGCCCACATCAAGTAAACGGAAACCGCCCGTGCGGCGGCCTTCCGCCCGACAGGACGTT
>JBKHWB010000005.1:3647-42525 GCA_046566745.1 Gammaproteobacteria bacterium | reverse complement strand
CATCGATACCGATGCCGTGGCCTCCATCCTGACGGCCGGCATGATTGGTGAGAAATACATCGGCATCGTGCCCGGCGCCGATGACACATATCTCAAGAATGGTGACGAAATCGAACAGACGCAGTCCTCCCTGGTGCTGGAAGATCTGATTGGCAAGTTCCTGTCCAGCCAGGCCAGCAAGCCGGCCGCCCCGGCGGCACCTGCGGCCGCTGATGACAGCTTCTGAGTCCTGAGCGTTTTCCGGAGACCATGATGAAAATTTGGCAACGACTGACTGCAATCCTCGTGCTGGTGCTGCCGGTAGTGGCGACCGCAGCCGGCAATCCGCAGGTCGTGGTGCAGGAAGCCACGGATGCCCTGCTCACCCGCATCACCAAGGAAAGGGCGGTCCTGATGAAGGACGAAGCGGCCCTTTTTCGCGTGGTGGAAGAGAACATCACGCCGTTTGTCGATGTCGACGGCATAGCCCGCAGCGTCATGGGACAATACTTCCGCCAGGCCACCCCGGCGCAGCAGAAAGAGTTTGCCCGTGTGTTCAAGCAATCGCTCGTGCGCACCTACGCCAAGGGCCTGACCTCCTACGAGGATCAGAAGATCGTGTTCAAGCCCTACAAGGCCGGGACCGATCCGCAGAAGGCGCAGGTTAATGTCGACGTGCATGGTGACGGGGGCCAGATCTACCCGGTCACCTTCCAGATGCAACTGGACAAGAGCGGCCAGTGGAAAGTGCGTAACCTGATTCTGAATGGCATCAACCTGGGTTTGACGTTCCGCAACCAGTTCGGCTCGGCTGTCGAGTCCCATCGCGGCAACCTTGACAAGGCAATTGCCGGCTGGTCGCCGGAGGTCAAGGTGCCGGAAGCGGCCCCGGCTGGTGCCGGAACGGCCAACAAGACGGCCCGGCAATGAGCGCGTTGCTCCGTGAGGGGGATGTGCTGCGACTGAGTGGCGACATCAATTACGACAATGCCGACGGACTTTGTGCCGAGGGCATGGCGCTGCTGGCCCAGACGGGTCCCCAGCCGGTGGTGGATCTGGCCGGACTGACCGGCGCCAGCAGCCTGGTGGTGGCGGTGCTGTTGCGCTGGGCGCGGGCCGCGGCCGCGCGCGGTCAGCATTTGCAGTTGGCGCATGTGCCGGAGCGGTGTCGTGCGATTGTCCGGGTAAGCGGTTTGTCCGACGCCTTGCCCGAGCGGTGACCCCTGTTTTGTCGAGAGTGAAGTGAAGTAATGACGGTTGATGAGATCAAGGCCCTGCTGGAGGCTGGCATCCCCGATGCGGAAATCCTGGTGGAAGGAACGGGCGGCAAGTACACCGTCACGGTGGTGACGGACCGCTTCGAGGGCATGCGTCCGGTGGCCAAGCAGCAGTTGGTGTACGGGCCACTGAATCCGCATATCGCCACAGGCGAAATTCATGCCGTGACCATGCGGACCCTGACGCGGGAAGAGTGGCGCAAGATCAAGCTCTTTTCCTGAAGGCCCCGGCGTCCGCCGGGACCGTGGTGAGTACCTGTCCGACTTCGTGTCGGACGTTTTCGTTTCTGGGAAACGGTTTTTTAACGCATTTTGCTGAGAGCCCTGATGGACAAGTTGCTGATTACCGGTGGTACGCGCCTTGATGGCGAGGTAAGGATTTCCGGGGCCAAGAACGCGGCGCTGCCGTTGCTGGCGGCGACCCTGCTGGCCAAAACGCCAGTGACACTGACCAATGTGCCGCATTTGAAGGACATCACCACGCTAATCCAGATTCTTGCCAACATGGGCGTCAGCGTGGAGATCGGCGAGCAGTGCCAGGTGCAGGTGAATGCCAATACCCTGACCACGGCGGTGGCCCCCTACGAGCTGGTGCGCACCATGCGCGCGTCGATTTTCGTGTTGGGCCCGCTGCTGGCGCGGTTTGGAGAGGCGTCCGTATCCCTGCCGGGCGGTTGTGCCATCGGTTCGCGTCCGGTGGACCAGCACCTCAAGGGCCTGATCGCGCTGGGTGCCGATATCCAGGTTGAGAATGGCTATGTGCATGGCAAGGTCAACGGCCGGCTCAAGGGAGCGCGGTTTGTCTTCGACATGGTGACGGTGGGCGGCACGGAAAACCTGCTGATGGCGGCGACGCTGGCAGAAGGTACGACAGTGATCGAGAACGCGGCACGCGAGCCGGAGATCGTCAACCTGGCCGGCCTGCTGACGGCCATGGGGGCGAAGATCGAGGGTGCGGGGACCGACACCATCACCGTGCACGGCGTCGAGTCGCTCAATGGTTGCACGTTCCGCGTCATCGCCGACCGCATTGAAACCGGGTCTTACCTGGCGGCGGCGGCGGTGACCGGCGGCCGTGTGAAAACCCTGGATACCGAACCAGGCCTGCTCGATGCGGTGTTGCTCAAGTTCCAGGAAGCCGGTGCCAGGATCACGACCGGCCCTGACTGGATCGAGCTGGACATGGAAGGCCGCCGCCCCAAGGCCGTGAATTTTCGCACGGCACCGCATCCCGCGTTCCCGACCGACATGCAGGCACAGTTCATGACGGTGAACGTGCTGGCAGAGGGTACGGGTACCATCATCGAGACCATCTTCGAAAACCGTTTCATGCACGTGCCCGAGCTCAACCGGCTGGGCGCAAAAATTGCCGTGGATGGCCACACGGCGATTGTCACGGGCGTGGAGAAACTGCAGGCCGCCCCGGTGATGGCGACGGACCTGCGCGCGTCCATGTCGCTGGTCATTGCCGCGCTGGCGGCCGAGGGCGATACCCTGGTGGATCGCATCTATCACATTGATCGCGGCTATGAGCGCGTGGAAGAAAAACTGCAGGGACTGGGTGCGAAGATCCGCCGGGTCTCTGGCCGAGGTGAAGCATGAGCGGGATTGTCATTGCCCTGTCCAAGGGTCGCATCCTCAACGATACGTTACCGTTGCTGCGTGAGGCCGGGATCGACCTGCTCGACGATCCTGAAAAGTCGCGCAAGCTGATCTTTCCGACCACCCACCCTGAAGTGCGAATCGTTATCGTGCGCGCCACCGACGTGCCGACCTATGTGGAGAACGGTGCGGCCGATATCGGTGTCGCCGGCAAGGATGTGCTGATGGAACATGGTGCCAGCGGCGTGTACGAGCCGCTGGATCTGCACATTGCGCGCTGTCGCCTGATGGTGGCGGGGCCGGTGAATGCGCCTGCAGTGACCGGACGTTTGCGTGTGGCCACCAAGTTCGTGAATGTGACGCAGCGCTATTACGCCGAAAAGGGCGAGCAGGTCGAACTGATCAAGCTGTACGGCTCCATGGAGCTGGCGCCGCTGATGGGGCTGGCCGATCGCATCGTGGATGTGGTGGACACCGGCAAGACGCTGAAGGAGAACGGCCTGGAGCCCACCGAGCTGATTGCGCATGTCACGTCGCGCCTGATCGTGAACAAGGCCGCCATGAAGATGAAGCATGCCCTGATCCAGCCGGTGATTGACCAGCTGGAGTCTGCCGTGGCCCGTCGTGAAAAAGCGACGGCCTGAAGTGAAGTCCTGGAGTCTGATGTGAGCGAACTCATTCCCCGTCTGGATACGGCCGAGACCGGTTTCGAACGTCGCCTTGAGTCCCTGCTCGCCTGGGAAGGGGTGAGTGATGCCGGCGTGCAGGCGGCCGTAGAGGAAATCGTGGGACGTGTGCGGCGCGAAGGTGACCGTGCCTTGCTGGAGTACAGCAACCGTTTTGACGGACTGGGTGCCACCGATGCGGTGCATCTGGAGGTGCCGCGCCAGCGCCTGAAGACCGCGCTGGATGGCTTGCCGCCGGTGCAGCGCGAGGCGTTGACGGCTGCCCGTGACCGCGTGCGGGCCTATCATGAGAAGCAGCGTCAGGACTCCTGGCAGTACACCGAAGCGGATGGCACGGTGCTGGGGCAGCAGATTACCCCGTTGGACCGTGTCGGCATCTACGTGCCCGGAGGCAAGGCCTCGTACCCCTCGTCCGTGCTGATGAACGCCATGCCCGCCAAGGTCGCCGGCGTGCAGGAAATCATCATGGTGGTGCCGACACCTCGGGGCGAAGTTAATGAACTCGTGTTCGCCGCCGCCCATCTGGCTGGCGTGGACCGTGTATTTACCATCGGCGGGGCGCAGGCGGTGGCCGCTCTGGCCTACGGTACCGAGACCGTGCCGCGTGTCGACAAGATCGTCGGCCCGGGCAATATCTACGTTGCTACCGCCAAGCGCATGGTGTTTGGTCAGGTCGGTATCGACATGATTGCGGGACCGTCGGAAATCCTCATTTATTGCGACGGCAAGACCGACCCGGACTGGATTGCCATGGATCTGTTCTCGCAGGCCGAGCATGACGAGCAGGCGCAGGCGATCCTGTTGTCGGAAGACGAGGCGTTTCTCGCGGCGGTGTATGCCAGCATTGAGCGGTTGCTGCCGACCTTGGCGCGGCAGGACATTGCCCGTGTGTCGCTGTCGCGTCGTGGTGCGCTGATTCGCGTGCGCGACCGCGAGGAGGCGCTGGCGTTGATCAACCGTATCGCACCGGAGCATCTGGAGTTGTCGGTGGACCAGCCGGAAGCCTTGCTGCCGCAAATCCGCCATGCCGGCGCCATTTTCATGGGGCGCCACACGCCGGAAGCGCTGGGTGATTACTGCGCCGGCCCCAATCATGTGTTGCCAACCTCGGGTACCGCGCGCTTTTCCTCGCCGCTTGGCGTGTATGACTTCCAGAAGCGCACCAGCCTGATCGGCTGTTCGCCGGCCGGCGCCTCGGTGCTGGGTCAGGTGGCGTCCGTGCTGGCGCGTGGCGAAAGCCTGGAAGCGCACGCACGCTCGGCGGAATACCGCATCATCAAATAATCCTGTCGGGAATGCCCTTGCTGCCAGCAGTACAAGGGTATTCCCGTGATCCTGGCGGACAATGTTCATGAGCAAGTTCTGGAGTGCTTTCGTCAACGATCTCGTCCCCTATGTGCCGGGTGAGCAGCCGAAGATGGCCAATCTCGTCAAGCTCAACACCAACGAGAATCCCTATGGCCCGTCACCGCGGGCGCTGTCGGCCATGCAGGCGGCCCTCTCGGATGACTTGCGTCTCTATCCCGATCCCAATTCGGATCTCCTGAAGGAAGCGATTGCGGACTTCTACGGTGTTGCGAAGGCCTGCGTGTTTGTGGGCAACGGGTCTGACGAGGTGCTGGCGCACGTCTTTCATGGCCTGCTCAAGCATCATCTGCCGATCCTGTTTCCCGATATCACTTACAGCTTTTATCCGGTGTACTGCGGCCTGTATGGCGTGCCTTTCCGGCAGGTCATGCTGAATGCGAATTTCGAAATTGACCTGGATGATTATGCGCAGCCCAACGGCGGCATCATCTTTCCCAATCCGAATGCGCCGACGGGTATCCTGACGCCGCTGGCCGCCATCGAGGCGCTGTTGCAGCGAAATGCGGAGTCGGTCGTGGTGGTGGACGAGGCCTATGTCGATTTCGGTGGCGAGACTGCCATCGCGCTGGTGAACAAGTATCCCAACCTGCTGGTGACGCAGACCTTGTCCAAGTCACGCTCGCTGGCCGGGCTGCGAGTAGGGTTGGCGGTCGGGCATCCTGACCTGATCGAGGCGCTGGAACGCATCAAGAACAGCTTCAACTCCTATCCCTTGGGGCGCATGGCGATTGCCGGTGCGGCTGCCGCTTTTGCGGATCGCGAGTACTTCAAACGAACCTGCCAGGCCGTGATCGACAGCCGCGAGCAGTTGGTGGGTGAACTCCGGGACATGGGGTTTGAAGTGTTGCCCTCGGCGGCCAATTTCGTCTTTGCACGGCATCCGCAACGCGAGGGCAGTGCCCTGGCCTCGCTGCTGCGCGAGCGTGCCGTGATCGTCCGCCACTTCCGCGTTCCGCGTATCGAGCAGTTCCTGCGCATCACCATCGGCACGCCGGAGCAGAACGCGGCATTGGTGGTGGCACTGAAAGACATCCTGTAGCGCGGGAGGCGCCATGGAGCAGCTCTTCTATTTTTCGGACCTGTTTGGCGTCGGTGTATTCGCCATTACCGGGGCGCTGATGGCCGGGCGCAAGTCCATGGACCTGTTCGGTGTACTGGTGATTGCCATCATCACGGCACTGGGTGGCGGTACCCTGCGCGACCTCATCCTCGACAATCATCCGGTGAGCTGGATCCGCAACGATACCTATATCCTGGTGGCATCACTGGCGGCGTTGGCAACCGTGGCATGGGTACGTTTCACCAAACCGATTCACGAGACCGGATTGCTGGTGGCGGATGCCTTCGGGCTGGCGGTGTTCACCGTTATCGGTACGGAGGTCGCGCTGCAGCACGGCACGCCGATCAGTACGGCCGTGATCATGGGCGTGATGACTGGCGTGGCCGGCGGTGTCATGCGGGATGTGATCTGCAACGAGATCCCTCTCATCTTCCAGAAGGAAATCTATGCCACTGCCTGCATCGCCGGGTCGCTGGTGTTTATCGCCCTGCGCGAGCTGGCTTTGCCAGGGGGCGGGGCGGCGGGACTGGCGATGTTGGTGGTCTTGCTGGTCCGGCTTGCCGCCATTCGCTGGCATTTCTCTCTGCCGCGCTTTCACCTGCTGGATCGTCACGGCAAATGAAAAGGCACCCTGGAGGGTGCCTTTTCACATCGATTAACGTCCCGGCGTTCCGGTTTCTGTCGGACGCTCGCCGATGCGGAGCTTGAGTTCCACCTCCCGGTTCTGGCGTAGCACGACTGCGCGCATCTCGGTGCCCGGCTTCAGCGCTGCGATGCGGTTGATGGCGGTGGGCGCATCAGGGATGGCCTCGCCGTTGATGGATGTCAGGATGTCGCCCGGCTCCATGCCGCCCGCGTGCGCCGGGCCGCCACGCACTATGCCGGCCACCGCCACCCCCTTGGTGACCTTGCTGCCGATGCGCTGGGCCAGGGCCTCGTCCATGGTCCGTACCTCGATCCCCAGCCAGCCGCGGATCACCTTGCCGTCCTTGATGATGGCCTGCATGACGCTGCGCGCGAGATGGGCGGGAATGGCGAAGCCGATGCCCTGGTTCCCGCCGGTACGGGAGTAGATGGCCGAATTCACGCCGACGAGATTGCCGCTGACATCAACGAGCGCGCCGCCTGAGTTGCCCGGGTTGATGGCGGCATCGGTCTGGATGAAGTCCTCGAAAGTCGTGATGCCCAGTCCCTGGCGCCCGAGGGCCGACACGATCCCTTGGGTAACCGTCTGGCCCACGCCGAAGGGGTTGCCGATGGCCAGCACCACGTCTCCCACCGCCACGGCGGACGCTCGGAAGGGCAGCACCGGCAGTTTGTCCAGACTGACTTTCAGTACGGCAATGTCGGTGCCCGGGTCCGTGCCCACCACGGTCGCCGTGGTTTCGCGGCCATCCTTCAGCGCCACACGGATCTCATCCGCTTGCGCCACCACATGGTTGTTGGTCAGCACGTAACCTTCCGGGCTGACGATCACCCCAGACCCCAGGCTGGACTCCATGCGCTCGTCCGGCTGCCCGTCACCGAAAAAGCGGCGGAAAAAGGGGTCTTGCATCAAGGGATGCAACTGTCGCTCAATCTTCTGGGTGGTATAGATGTTGACCACTGCCGGCGCTGCTACCTGCACGGCAGCCGCGTAGGAAGCGGGGCCGCTCACGGCCGGAACTGCCGCGGCTGGCGCGCGTTCCGGAGGCAGCGTCGGTGCCGATGCCGGAAGCACGGAGGGATTGTAGAGGGTCCAGAGCCAGGCCAGCGCGCCGGCCAGCAATATCCAGGGCAGCAGGGTCTTGAAGCGCATGGGGGGTTCCTTCGTGACGTTACCCGAGACATTATGGGGTCCCGCTTCATGCCCTCAACCCCGGTCTTTGTATGACTTTATTGCGTGATGTCCTGGCCCTGCTCGACCAGACGCTGGAGCCCGGCCGCTTCAACGACTACTGCCCCAACGGTCTCCAGGTCGAGGGGCGCGCCGAGGTTCGCAAGGTGGTTACCGGCGTGACCGCCTCACAGGCGCTGATTGATGCCGCCCAGGCGCGCGGCGCGGATGCGCTGCTGGTTCATCATGGCTATTTCTGGAAGGGGGAGGACGCCTGCGTGACCGGTATGAAGCGGGTGCGGCTGAAGCGCCTGCTCGATAGTGACATGTCTTTACTGGCCTACCATTTGCCGCTGGATGCCCATCCCGAACTGGGCAACAACGCGCAACTGGCGCGGGTACTTGGCTTTGCCATCGATGGCGCGCTGGAGCCGGGAAATCCCCGCAGCATCGGCAACACGGCCGTGTTGCCCGAGCCCATGACGGCTGAGGCGCTGTCCGGACTGGTGGCTGCTCGCCTCGCGCGCACGCCGCTGCTCGTTCCGGGCGGCCCGGGCCTGATCCGCCGGATCGGGCTCTGTACCGGTGGTGCGCAGGGGTACATTGACCAGGCGGTGGCGCTGGGTCTGGACGCCTTCATCAGTGGCGAGATCTCCGAGCAGACCGTGCATACGGCCCGGGAGTGCGGCATCCATTACCTGGCCTGCGGCCATCATGCCACCGAGCGTTACGGTATCAAGGCGCTTGGGGAGTTCCTCGGGCAGCAGACCGGGATAGAAGTCGAGTTTGTCGATATCGACAATCCCGCCTGAGTAGCTGTCCGCGATAGCGTAGTGCAATGGCAAGTGCCCGGGGAATCAATTGGCCGGGGCCCATGTGCCTGCGCCATGATGAGCGCTGTCAGTCAGGGAGGTGTCACATGAAAATTGTCTTGCTCGCTCTTTTTGCCCGTGCCGTCAGCCTTGCGGAAGCCCGGTCAGGAAGCGTGCCGGAGCATTGTCGGAAGCACCGGTCTCCCGATGACGATGATGAACGGGGTGCTTGAGCAGGCTGGATGCGGGCGTGGCGGGCGTCAGTCGCGAAAGCCGAAGTCTTCGTCCAGGGTTCCCTTGTCGCTGGGTTTCTTGGTGGCGTAATCGCGCGGCGGCTCCACGCTCGACAGGTAGGCGTCGTCGTTCAGGAGGGCTGCATGCCCCAGTCCGTTGCGCGGAGCTTCCAGGCTGATGAAGGCATTGGCGGGGTTGCTGCTGCCGTGTCGCTTGCTGTCGGCGCAGAGGTCCTGCGCGCCCACCTGCATGTGCTGGTGCAGTTCTCGGAAGCTGGTGGTCAGGGCGTTGGCCAGCTGGGCCGTGGTGGCGAAGTGCTGGGTGACCGCATCCTGATAGTGGTCGTACTTGCCCTGCAGGTCCGTCAGGTGGGCCTCCAGTTCGCGCATCCGGGTGTCGGGGTTGCGGGAGCGGGCCAGCAGCCAGCCACCCAGTCCGCCCAGTGCAAACACGATCAGATAAACCAGCCAGCCCATGCGATTCCCCCTGTGCCGCTCTCCCGGTTCGGTAACCGGGCATTTATTCGTCTGCCGCTAGTCTATAGCATTGTCCCGCCCCGCCAAGCCGCCAGAAGGAATTTTCGTCATGCCCTCTCATGCTGAAGTCGACTTGATGATCCCGGGGCCGGCCGGGGGGCTACAAGCCGTCTGGCAGCCCGCCGACACCCCATCGGCGCACGTCGCCGTGGTGTGTCATCCCCACCCCTTGCATGGCGGCACCATGAACAACAAGGTGGTGACGACGATCGCCAGGGCCTTCCGGGACCAGGGATTCCCTGTCCTGCGCTTCAATTTCCGGGGTGCCGGCAGTAGCGAGGGCGTGCATGACCACGGCAGGGGCGAGGTGGATGACCTGCTGGCGGTGCTGGCCTGGCTGCGACAGTCGCAACAGGCCCTGCAGGTCAGCCTGGCGGGGTTTTCCTTCGGTGCCTGGGTGTGCGCCGCGGCGTCGGCACGCTGGCCCCGGGACCTGCGGTTGGAGCGGCTCCTCCTGGTGGCTCCTCCCGTCCACTACGAGGGCTTCCAGGGGCTGCAGACGCCCCCCGGCACAGTGGTGATGATGGGGGACCAGGATGAAGTGGTGGACCCGGATGCAATGCAGGACTGGGCCACTTCCCGTCAGGAGCCTTGCCGCTTGCAGGTATTTTCCGGGGCGGGACACTTTTTTCACGGGCGTCTGGCCGAACTCAAGGCCGAAGTAGCCGGCCTGCTGGCCTCCTGATGCGCCTGACCGCTGTATTGTTGTTCAGTCTTTTTGGAGTTGCGCAGGTCGGACAAGCGGGTAAACTGCCGCTCCTGACCGATCAGTCTCGACTTTTTCCGCAGTAACTCGTCATGCCCCAGCAACGTTACCAGCAAGACCTCGCCCGCCCGGACTTCCGCCATGATGAAGCCCAGGCCAATGCCGTTCGCCAGCTGCAGCGCGTCAAGGACGAGCTGACGGCACGCTACGAGGCGTCGAAAGCCGCTCGCGGGCTGGGACGCATCAAGCTGCAGAAGCAGCAGCGCCGGCCGGTGCAGGGGCTGTACATGTGGGGTGGCGTAGGCCGGGGCAAGACTTACCTGATGGACCTTTTCTTTGAGTCGCTGCCATTCCGGCGCAAGATGCGCATTCACTTCCATCGCTTCATGCAGCGCGTGCACAAGGAACTCAATGCACTCAGGGGGACACAGGATCCACTGGACATCGTGGCGGACAAATTGCAGGAGGAGGCGGTCGTGATCTGCTTTGACGAGTTTTTCGTCACGGACATCACCGATGCCATGCTGCTCGGCGGCTTGTTTGAAAAGCTGTTCGCGCGTGGCGTAACGCTGGTGGCCACCAGCAACATCGTGCCGGACCGGCTCTATGAGAACGGGTTGCAGCGTGAGCGCTTCCTGCCCGCGATTGCCATGCTGAAGCAGTACTGCGACGTGCTCAATGTGGACTCGGGCGTGGACTACCGTCTGCGTGTGCTGGAGCAGGCCGAGCTGTACCACTGTCCGCTGGATGATACGGCCGAAGCCAGTCTGGCGAAAAGTTTTGGCGAGTTGAGCGCCGGGCTGCACGTCGAAAGCCATCCTATTGTCATCAATGATCGTCATGTGGATGTGCTGGCCTGTACGGATGACGTGCTGTGGGTGACGTTTGCCGAGCTTTGCATTGCGCCACGCTCGGCGGCCGACTACATCGAGTTGGCGCGGGAGTACCACTCGGTCTTGTTGGCCAATGTGCCGGTGATGACCGAAAAGCTGGATGATGCGGCGCGCCGGTTCATCAATCTGGTGGATGAGTTTTACGATCGCTGCGTCAAGCTGATCGTGTCAGCGGACGCGCCGATCGATTCGCTGTACCAGGGCAAGAAACTGGCGTTCGAGTTTCAGCGTACGCAGTCGCGTCTGCTGGAAATGCAGTCGCACGACTATCTGGCCCGCGAGCATCGTCCTTGAACGGGACGGTGACCAGAGCGGGGCTTACGATAACGAGAAAGATGCAACCAACTGGAGAACCGACATGATTCCGCGCAGTATTTTCAACTCCGACCATGAAGCGTTTCGTGACATGGTGGTCAAGTTCCTGGAAAAGGAGGCGGTGCCTTTCCATGCCCAGTGGGAAGAGGACGGCCAGATTGACCGCGCGCTCTGGAACAAGGCTGGCGAGCAGGGCATGCTGTGCCCCTGCCTGCCGGAACAGTACGGCGGTGTGGGTGCCGACTACCTGTATTCCGCCATTGTCATGGAGGAGATTTCGCGTCTCGGCCTGACCGGTATCGGGTTCGGCCTGCATACCGACATCGTTGCACCGTACATCGAGCACTACGGTAGCGAGGAGATGAGGCAGAAGTACTTGCCCAAGATGGTCACCGGCGAGCTGGTGGGTGCCATTGCCATGACCGAGCCGGGCGCCGGATCCGACCTGCAGGGTGTGCGTACCACAGCGGTGCGCGACGGCGACCACTACATCATCAACGGCTCCAAGACCTTCATTACCAACGGCCAGCATGCCGACATCGTGGTCGTGGTGGCCAAGACCGATCCGGCAGCCGGCGCCAAGGGCACCTCCCTGATCATCGTCGAGGCCGGCACGCCGGGTTTCACCAAGGGACGCAACCTGCACAAGGTGGGCATGAAGGCCCAGGATACCTCCGAGCTGTTCTTTCAGGATGTGCGGGTGCCGGTGTCCAACTGCCTCGGCAAGGAAGGCATGGGCTTCATCTACCTGATGCAGGAGCTGCCGCAGGAGCGCCTCGGCATCGCGGTCAACGGCATTGCCATGGCTGAGGGGGCCCTGAAGTTGACCATTGACTATGTCAAGGAGCGCAAGGCCTTTGGCAAGCATATTGCCGACTTCCAGAACACCCAGTTCAAGCTGGCCGAGCTGCACTCAAAAGTCATGCAGGGCCGGGTATTTGTCGACCGTTGCCTGGAGCTGCACATGCAGGGCAAGCTGGATGTGCCGACGGCGGCTGCGGCCAAGTACATGATCACCGACCTGCAGTGCGAGGTGATCGACGAGTGCGTGCAGCTGCATGGCGGGTATGGTTATATGTGGGAGTACCCGATCGCCCGCATGTGGGCGGATGCCCGCGTCCAGCGGATATACGGGGGCACCAACGAGATCATGAAGACCATTATTGCCCGGTCGGTGCTGGCCTGATTTCTCTACCCCCGGCGGGGTGGCCATCCCCGGGGTGCTTCGGCACCCCGGAATTTTCCCGGAAAGGGCAGTTGTAAAAGCGGAACCACTTGGGTAAGATTCGCGTCCTCTTTGACGAGGCCCTACCTTTTGCCGGGTAGCGGGGTTCGTCATCTGCCCCTATGTTACAGGCGTTAATGCAATGAAGACTTTCAGTGCCAAGCCGGAAACGGTGAAGCGTGACTGGTTTGTGATCGATGCCAATGGCAAGACCCTGGGTCGCCTGGCGACCGAAGTGGCCCTGCGCCTGCGCGGCAAGCACAAGCCGGAATATACCCCGCACGTGGATACCGGTGACTACATCGTTGTCGTGAATGCCGACAAGGTTGCCGTGACCGGTAACAAGGCTCAGGCCAAGATGTATCACCACCACACCGGTTTTCCGGGTGGTCTGAAGAGTGTCAGCTTTGAAAAGCTGCTCGCTGCCAAGCCGGAAAAGCCCATCGAGATCGCCGTCAAGGGCATGCTCCCGAAGGGCCCGCTGGGTCGCGCCATGCTGGCCAAGCTGAAGGTGTATGCCGGTGGTGAGCACCCGCATGCTGCCCAGCAGCCTCAAGAACTGAAGATTTGAGTCGTAAACCATGACTGCACAAGCCAATTACGGTACTGGTCGTCGCAAGACGGCAACCGCCCGCGTTTTCCTCAGCGCTGGCACCGGCAAGATCACGGTTAACGACCGTACGCTGGAAAACTATTTCGGTCGCGAAACGGCCCGCATGATCGTGCGCCAGCCGCTGGAGCTGGTCGAGATGCTGGAAAAGTTCGACCTCAAGATCACGGTGGCCGGCGGTGGCATCGGTGGTCAGGCTGGCGCGATCCGTCACGGTATCACTCGTGCGCTGATCGAGTTCAGCGAAGAGTTGAAGTCCCCTCTGCGCAAGGCTGGTTTCGTGACGCGTGATGCGCGTGAAGTCGAGCGTAAGAAGGTGGGTCTGCGCAAGGCGCGCAAGCGTCCGCAGTACTCCAAGCGTTAATACCTTTCGAGGTATCGGTCTGCCGGACCATCCGTTTGGTTCGGCAGGCAGTCCGATTGTTGGGGAATCGTCTAACGGTAGGACTACGGACTCTGACTCCGTCTGTCTAGGTTCAAATCCTAGTTCCCCAGCCAATGGCGAAAAAATGCCTCCGGGTTACCCCCGGAGGCATTTTTTTTGCGTTACCCGTCTGCGCGGGATGCGGGGGCCGCCTGCTGATTTCCTTGGTCGGGAAACTGTTCTGTCCTTGTAACAACTGTGTGATTTCATTATCATCCGCAGGCTATTTTTTTGAGGTTCGGCTGCCCTCATGGTGCGGTCGGGCGTCTTCGGTTATTCGTTTGGAGCGTACTTGATGAGTACAGACGGCGTGAATGTCGGACGTCGGCGGCTGCTGATCGGTCTCACCGGAGCGGTGGGGGCGGTGGGCGTTGCCGGTGTGGCCGTACCGTTTGTGAAGTCCTGGACACCCAGTGCCAAAGCCAAGGCAGCGGGTGCTCCGGTGACTGCAGATGTCGGTCAGCTTGAGCCGGGTCAGAAGGTCGTGGTGGAGTGGCGTGGCAAACCCGTCTGGGTGGTCCGTCGCACGCCAGCCATGTTGGAAGGCCTGAAGAAGGTGGAAGGCGACTTGCTGGATCCGGGCTCCGCGGACGAGGGGCAACAGCCGGCGTATGCCCGCAATGGCCATCGCTCCATCAATCCCGAGTATGCCGTGCTGACCGGTATCTGCACCCATCTGGGTTGCTCCCCGCTCTATGAGCCGGAAGAGGGCAAGATCCAGGGGGCTGCGGTCACCAACTGGCACGGTGGCTTCTATTGCCCGTGCCACGGCTCCAAATTCGACCTGGCTGGCCGCGTGTACAAGGGCGTTCCGGCACCCAAGAACCTGGAAGTCCCGCCACACAGCTACGAATCTGACACGGTGCTGACCATTGGTGTCGAGAAGGGGGCCGCCTGATGAACAAGCTCTTCAAGAATGTGATGGGCTGGGTGGATGCGCGCTTCCCCGCGACTGAAACCTACGAATACCACATGTCGAAGTACTATGCGCCGAAGAACTTCAACTTCTGGTACTTCTTCGGCGTGCTGTCCATGGTGGTGCTGGTCAACCAGCTGGCCACCGGCATCTGGCTGACCATGTTCTACACGCCGGACGGCAGTACCGCCTATGATGCGGTTGCCGGCTACATCATGTACGACGTCGAGTACGGCTGGCTGCTGCGCTACATGCACTCCACAGGGGCGTCGGCCTTCTTCGTAGTGGTGTACCTGCACATGTTCCGCGGATTGCTGTACGGCTCGTATCGCAAGCCGCGCGAGCTGCTGTGGATCTTCGGCATGCTGATCTACCTCTGCCTCATGGCGGAAGGCTTCTTCGGATACGTCCTGCCCTGGGGCAACATGTCCTACTGGGGCGCCCAGGTCATCGTGAACCTGGCGGCGACCGTGCCGTTTATCGGCCCGGAGCTGGTGGAGTGGGTGCGCGGGGACTACCTGATTTCGGGTGCTACGCTGAACCGTTTCTTCGCACTGCACGTGGTGGCGATTCCGCTGGTGCTGGTGGCGCTGGTGTTCATGCATCTGGTGGCGCTGCATCACGTCGGCTCCAACAACCCGGATGGCATCGAGATCAAGAAGAACAAGGGCCCGGATGGCAAGCCGCTGGACGGCATTCCTTTCCATCCCTACTACACCGTGCATGACCTGGTGGGTATCGTGGTTTTCCTGATGGTGTTCAGTGCCGTCATCTTCTTCTTCCCGGATGGTGGCGGCTACTTCCTCGAGCGCCCGAACTTCGAGCCGGCTAACCCGCTCAAGACCCCGGCGCACATTGCCCCGGTGTGGTACTACACGCCGTTCTACGCGATGTTGCGTGCGACGCCGTCGATTGCAGGTTCCGCCTTCCCGGGTGTCATCGTGATGGGGGGTGCCATTGCCATCATGTTCGTGCTGCCGTGGCTGGATCGCAGCCCGGTCAAGTCCATCCGCTACAAGGGCTGGATGAGCAAGGTGTGGCTGGCGATCTTCGTGGTGAGCTTTGTCGTGCTGGGTTATCTTGGCGTAGTGCCGTCCAGTGGCACGACGCTGGGCATTCCCAACACGCCGTTGGCCCAGGTGCTGACCGTGCTGTACTTCCTGTACTTCCTGCTCATGCCCATTTATACGTCCATTGAAAAGTGCAAGCCGGTACCCGAGCGTCTGACCGGAGGGAGCCACTGATGAAAAAGCTGTTTGCTCTCGTCCTTTTTGCCCTGTCCCCGCTGGTGGCCCAGGCCGCCGGTGGCGGCGCCTGCGGTGACCTCAAGCACTGCCTGCACGCTCCGGTGAATTCACAGGACATCGTGTCGCTGCAGAACGGCGCCAAGCTGTTCCTCAGTTACTGCGCCGGCTGCCACAGTGCCAAGTACATCCGTTACGAGCGCATGGCCAATGACTTGCGCATTGATCCCAAGCTGGTCGAAGAGTACATGATGTTCGCCGGCGACAAGATCGGTGACACCATTGATCCGAAGACGCCCGCGAAGGATCAGGCCAAGTGGTTCGGTGCACCACCTCCCGACCTGAGTCTGGAAACGCGTCTGCGTTCGCCGGACTGGGTGTACTCCTACCTGTTGTCGTTCTATCCGGATGCCGCGCGTCCGTATGGCGTGAACAACAAGGTGTTCAAGGATGTCGCCATGCCGCATGTGCTGGCCGATCTGGAGGCCGATCTCAAGCCTGAGGATTACAAGCAGGCCGTGGGTGACCTGGTGAACTTCATGTCCTACATGGGCGACCCCGTCAAGAATGAACGCGAGAGCCTTGGCGTGTGGGTGTTGTTCTTCCTGTTCATCCTGTTGATTCCGGTGTGGTTCCTGAACAAGGAATACTGGAAGGACATCAAGTAACGTCACGAGCGCCCGGGCATGCCCGGGCGTTTCGTCTCGGGCGCCTGTGTTTCGGGCAGGTCGGGCAGTGACAGGGGCGCGACAAGGTCGCCGCCCTTTTTGTGTTTTTCGGGGTCTCCGCTCGGGGTCCCCGCGTAGAACTGGAGTGCAAGCATGGGTGTGGTTACCCGCCGTTCCTCGATGACCTTCTATTCGGATGGTTCGGATCATTACAGCCATCGTGTCCGCATCGTGCTGGCCGAAAAGGGTGTGTCCGTTGATGTGATCAATGCCACGGGCGCCAACAAGCCCGAGGACCTCGCGGATCTCAATCCGTATAACTCGTTGCCGACACTGGTGGATCGTGAGTTGTCGCTCTACGAAACCAAGATCATGATGGAGTACCTGGACGAGCGTTTTCCCCATCCGCCGCTGTTGCCGGTCTATCCGGTGGCGCGCGCCCAGAACCGCTTGCTGGCCTATCGCATCGAGCGCGACTGGTGTCCCAATGTCGACCTGTTGATGGCCAACCGGGGCAAGGATACGGCTGCGACGGCCAAGGCGCGCAAGGATTTGCGCGACAGCCTGGTGACCATTGCACCGATCTTTTCGGAAAAGCCGTTTTTCATGAGTGACGAGTTCACGTTGGTGGACTGCATTGCGGCACCCATTTTCTGGCGCCTGCCCGCCATGGATATCGAGTTGCCCGAAAAGCAGTGTCGTCACATGCTCAAGTACATGGATCGCATTTTTGCACGAGAGGCGTTCCTGGCGAGTCTTTCCGATGCCGAGCGTGACATCCGGAATGCATGACCGGTCCTGACGTGTGGATCGACATGAGGGGATGGCGTTTGCCATCCCTTTTTCATCATTGCGTCATGAGATTATTGAGGGTGAAAGACGGTGACACCGAGCAGACCTTATCTGGTGCGGGCAATCAACGAGTGGCTGGTGGACAACAACCTGACGCCACATGTGTTGGTGGATGCCACGCGTCCCGGTGTGCAGGTACCGGCTGGGTATGTGCAGGATGGCAGGATTGTCCTGAACGTCGCGCCCGGTGCTGTGCGCGACCTGTTCATCCGTAACGAGGCCTTGAGTTTCTCGGCGCGCTTTGGCGGCACCCCGATGCTGGTTCATGTGCCGATGAGCGCCGTGCTTGCCATCTATGCCCGCGAGAATGGCCAGGGCATGTTCTTTGACGAGAATGAAGACTTTCCGCCGGAGGATGACGGAGGTGACCGCCCGCCAGAACCCGAGAAGCCCGCCCGCCCGGCCTTGCGCGTTGTTAAGTGAGTCGCGTGTTGTCTGAACAAAACGGCCTGCTTAAGCGGGCCGTTTTGTGTCAGCGGCCGGTGGTCGCTGGTGTGGACTGGGGCTCGGGCAGGTAATCCAGCATTTTCACGATTTTCTTCACGCCGCTGGCCTGACTGGCAATCAGTACGGCTTTGTCGGCCTCGGTCGGCGTCAGTTTGCCCAGCAGGTAAACGGTACCTGCCACGGTGAAGACTTTCGTGCGCGATGACGGAAACCCCTTTTCAAGGGTGAGACGGGTGCGGACGGTGGTAGAGATCAGTCCATCGCTGGTGCGCTCCCCGTAGTAGCTGACGTTGCCGACGGTCAGTTCGTTGTGGACCTGCCTGACCTCGGCGATGTTGCGCACGATCTGCTCCGCCTTTTGCTTGAGTTCGTCGTTCTGCACCTGGCCTGCCAGCAGGACGCTGCCGTAAAAGCTGACGACGTTCACGTTGGCCTCGCGAAAGCGGGGATCGGCTTTGAGGATGTTGACCTCGGCGGTTGTCTCGATGCTGTTGTCCTGCAGCGACATGCTCAGGGTGCGCTCCCCGGGTGCCTTGCCGATCGGTTCGGAGCCTGTTGTGCGTGCAATCAGGCTACTGCAACCTTGCAGCAGCAGGCCGATGGCGGCAACTGCCAGAAGTCTAGACATCGTTTGCTCCAAAAAATTCCCGGTCAATCAGGTCGCAACAGCAGTTCAGGACGAACAGTTGTGCTTCGTGGATGCGTGCCAGGCTGTTGCCGGGCAGTCGCAGGTGCAGGTCGTGGTCCGACAGGGTGCGGCCGAGTTCGCCGCCGTCCTCTCCGGTTAGTGCGAGGACGCGGCCACCGGCATCCTGCATGGCGCGGGCTGCCTGCGCGACATTGGGAGCATTGCCACTGGCGCTCAGGGCCAGTAGCAGATCGCCTGGGCGGGCCAGTGCCTGCAGGGGACGTGCAAACACATCCTGGAATCGCACGTCTGCAGCGATGGCGGTCAGTACGGCGCTGTCCTGGCCCAGCATGATCACGGGAAATGCCGGGCGCTCGCGCTCATAGCGGTTGGCCAGCTTGCTGACGAAGCTCAGTCCGTTGGCGGCCGAGGCACCGTTACCGCAGCAGAAGATGCGCTGATCCTGCATGAGGCCATCCACAATCAAGCGGGCGAGGGCCGCCACTTCATTGATGCGGGTTTCGGCGATGGCGGTCAGGGTTTGCAGGCTGTCGCCGGTGAGGGTCAGGATTCGTTCTTGCATGCGCAGATTCAGGGAGTAAAGGCGCCGGGCAACCATTCGATCTGCCAACGTCCCTGCTGGCACTGCAAGGTCACCACGTCGAAGCGGCAGTCGAGGTCTTGAAAGTGCGGATGATGGTGGAGAAAAGCCCTGGCGCTTGCAATGATTTTTTGTTGCTTGCGAAAGGTGACGCTGGCCAGCGCACCACCGAACATGTCGTGACGGCGTGCCCTGACTTCCACGAACAGGAGTCTCTGACCCTCGCGCATGACGAGGTCGATCTCGCCCTGGCGGGTTCGGTAGTTGGCCGCTAGCAGATGGCAGCCAGACTGCTCAAGGAAGCGGCGGGCGATCTGTTCCGCATCGTTCCCGCTAGTTCGCGGTCGGGCCAGGGCTGGATGCTGGGACAAGGGTTGCCGTTCCATGGCGAATCTCCGCGCAAGCCGGGCGGCGGTTGAGGTGGCCGTCCTGGTGAAGGGTCAGTGTGCCGGTGCGCAGGGCGAGACTGTCGCCCCTGCGCAGGGTGTCCAGGGATCGCGACACCGTCCAGGCGTCGGCCCCCAGGGCATGAAGTCGGTCGTGGCTCGCTGCAGGTCGTCCCTGGATGCGGTACAGCGTGCGTTGCTCCGGCCTGTCGCCGTCCAGCATCCAGGGCAGGCCGCAGAAGCCCATGCCTTCAAGGTCTCGCTGCGATTCTGCGGAGCCGGGATCCCAGGCAGATGACAGTGAGAATAGCGGCAGCGCCTGCGCATAGTAGATCAGGGCGGGTTGTACCTGGTTGGCGAGGGAGGGGCTGGCGAGAAACAGGCTGTCGGTCTGCCCCGCCCCCTTTGACAGCTGTTGTATGGCGGCGGCCACGCCGCCTTTCTGCCGGTTGTCGAGCAGGTGCGTGGCAGGGGCATGGGCGCTGTTCAGGCTCGCCCAGTGAGCGGCAAACAGCGCCGCATGACGGTCGCCGCTGGTGTCGTTCGGTTGCAGCAGGATCAGCGGCCGGTGCAGGCCACGCTGGTGCATCCAGTGGGCTAGTGCACCGATTTCGTCCTCGGGGGAAAGGGCCATCTGGATCAGGTTGGGATGTTGCCCCTCGCCCTGGTTCAGCGCGATGACGGTGACGGGAGGGCTGCCGGCGTCCAGCAGGTCCTGCACCTGGTCGCGATCGAGCGGACCGATGACGAGGCGGGCACCGTTTTGTGCCGCCAAAGCGACGAGGTCGCGCGCCGGTACGTCACTGCTGTCGTAAAAACGCAGGCTGGGGGTATCGGGATGGCCGAGACTGTCCTGATAATAGGCGGCGAGCAAGCCGTCGCGAATGCTTTGCCCGACCTGCATCAACCGCCCTTTCTGGGGCAGCAGCACGGCAATCGACTCCTGCGCGTTGACGGTCGGGGGCAGCGTCAGGCAGACGGTGGCAACGAGCAGGCTGAGCGTTCTGGCGAGTCTGGAAACCATGGGTGGCAGGAGCAACGATGCAAAAGAAGGGCGTACTGTATGTGGTCGCGACGCCGATTGGCAATCTGGAAGACTGGAGTCCGCGGGCCATTGCCACGCTGAAGACGGTATCGGTCGTCGCCGCCGAGGATACCCGTCATTCCGGGCGCCTGTTGCAGCACTTTGCCATTCCGACACGGCTGGTGGCGGTGCATGACCACAATGAGGCCGGACGGGTACAGGGCCTGTTGGCCCAGTTGGAGGCGGGGGAGGACATTGCGCTGATTTCGGATGCCGGTACGCCGCTGATCAGCGACCCGGGTTATCGCCTGGTTGCCGCGGCACAGGCGGCGGGATTGAAGGTGGTGCCGGTGCCTGGCGCGTGTGCGGCGATTGCTGCGCTGTCGGCAGCGGGACTGCCGTCGGACCGTTTCATCTTCGAAGGCTTCCTGCCGGCCCGAACGGCGGCGCGGCGCGAGCGGCTGCAGCAGTTACGAAGCGAGGCCCGCACGTTGTTGTTTTATGAGGCACCGCACCGCATCGTCGAGTGTCTGGAGGACATGGTGGCGGTGGTGGGTGGTGAGCGCCGTGTGGTGCTGGCACGGGAGCTGACCAAGGCCTATGAAACGGTACGTCAGCACTCACTTACCGATATGCTGGCTTGGGTGGAGAGTGACCCGGACCAGCAGCGGGGCGAGATCGTGCTGGTTCTGGAGGGGATGCCGGAGTTGGTCGGGGAGCAGGACTGGACCGAGGTGGATCGGGTGCTGGGGTTGCTGCTGGCCGAGTTGCCGGTCAAGCAGGCGGCGGCGCTGGCCGCCGGTATCACCGGCTTGAAGAAAAATGCCTTGTATGAGCGGGCGCTGGCTCTTAAAGGTTGAGCCGTCGGGTCCGATTTCCCTTGTCATGGAGGGGGCTCCTGCGTAATCTCCGCGCCGGAGTCGGCCGGACGGTCGCTGCTGCTGCAAGGCAGGGGAGGAAAGTCCGGGCTCCGCAGGGCAAGGTGCCAGGTAACGCCTGGGCGGCGTGAGCCGACGGAAAGTGCAACAGAGAGCAGACCGCCGAACGGTCCCGCGTGTGTGGGGGCACTTGTCGTCCGCAAGGGCGACATAGTGCTCCTGCACCGTCGAAAGGCGAGCGGGGCGCGTGGTAAGGGTGAAACGGTGCGGTAAGAGCGCACCGCGAGTCTGGCAACAGACCGGCACGGCAAACCCCACCTGGAGCAAGACCAAATAGGGTTCCATACGCGCGGCCCGCGCGGGAACCGGGTAGGTTGCTTGAGCCCATCGGCGACGGTGGGCCTAGAGGAATGACCGTCCTCGACAGAACCCGGCTTACAGGCCGACTCCACTTTTTTCTCGGGCAGACTCGATAGTGCTCATGCCGGTGCAATGCCGGCGTGCGAGTGTTTCATGCCCTGAGGCGGTAGTGCGGCTTGTTTTTGCCACTATCTGTCGAAATAACTAAAAAATCTTAAGAAGGAAAAGCGTCATATTTGGCTTTAAGACGTGTTTGCAACCCATTGTTTTCTAAGGCCTTGATCTTTGCTGTTATTCCGCACAGTAGTTCATAACTACATGATTTATAAGGGTTTTATGTCGTTCATCTGCGACCGTGCGCTTCCTTGACGCTCCAGCGCCCGGCTATCTATAGTTCGCTGCAAGTGGTGAAAAGTGCAGTTTTGTGGCGAATTCTGGAAGAAAACTCCAAGCGAGTGGATGACGCATCGTGTTCAGAGGTTACGACGAGCTTAATATGGACGCCAAGGGGCGCATCGGTTTGCCGACGCGCTACCACGAGCGTGTGCTCGCCGCCTGCCAGGGCAAGTTCGTCATCACGGTCGATCTGACGGAAAACTGCCTGGTGATGTATCCCCTGCCGGAGTGGGAGGCCATCGAGGCTGGCCTGAACAAACTGCCGGTCAGCAATCCGAACTCCTCCAAGATCAAGCGCCGCCTGATCGGTCATGCCACTGAAGTCAGTCTTGACGCCACCGGGCGCCTGCTCATCAGCCCCGAACTGCGGGCCTTTGCAGGGCTGGAAAAGGCCATCGTGCTGACCGGGCAGGGCAAGAAGTGTGAAGTCTGGGACAAGCAGGCCTGGGATACGCTCCAGGCTGAAACCGGCCAGGCGGATTTCTCCGCGCCGGAGCTTGCCGCCGCCCTCGACAGTCTGGCCTTGTAATCATGAATACCTTCGTCCACCAGACCGTGCTCCTGAATGAGGCGGTCGTGTCGGTGTTGGGAACGCGTGGTGGCATCTATGTGGATGCGACTTTCGGGCGTGGCGGCCATACGCGCCACCTGCTGGCGCAACTGGATGCTGGTGCCCGGGTGATAGGGTTCGACAAGGATCCCCAGGCCATCGCGGCGGGTCAGGTGCTGGCGGCCGAAGATGGCCGCTTTTCAATTGTGCATGATTCATTTGCCTCGATCTTCGATGTCATGACCCGCATGGGTCTGGCCGGCCGGGTCGATGGCGTACTGGCGGATCTTGGGGTGTCGTCGCCGCAGCTGGATGATGCGGACCGCGGTTTCAGTTTCATGAATGACGGTCCGCTCGACATGCGCATGGATGTCACGCGCGGCCAGAGTGCAGCCGAATGGATTGCGGATGTTGCCGAAGACGATCTGGCGCGCGTGTTGTTCGAATTCGGCGAAGAGCGGTACTCACGCCGCATTGCCCGTGCCATCGTGCGGGTTCGTGCGGAAATGCCGATCACTCGTACCCGGCAGCTCGCGGACATTGTGGCGGAAGCGCATCCGGCCTGGGAAAAGCACAAGCATCCGGCGACTCGTTCCTTTCAGGCTATCCGTATTTATATCAATAACGAGTTGGGTGACATCCAGCAATTCCTGCGCGATGCCTTGCGGGTGCTCAAGCCGGGCGGGCGTTTGGCCGTGATCAGCTTCCACTCGCTGGAAGACCGGTTGGTGAAGCAGTTTTTCCAGAAAGAAGCGAAGGGCGACAATTTTCCGCCCGGCCTGCCTGTCACGGTCGACATGCTGAGGCCCACGCTGAAGGTTGTCGGCAAGGCTGTTGATCCGTCGGCCTCGGAGGTGGATGCCAATCCACGTGCCCGAAGCGCGCGCCTGCGCGTGGCGGAAAAGATCGCGGAGGCAGCATGATGCAGCCGTCTGCCCAGTGGGTCTCCCGGATCATGCCGGCCTTTGTCCAGGGGCCGTTTCTGGCGGTACTCGTGGTGATGACGCTGGTGAGCTCCGCCATTGCGGTCACCTATAGCGTGCACAAGTCCCGGCAGTATCTGCATGAGTTGCAGAAGCTGCAGGCCGAACGCAACCGGCTGGAGACCGAATGGGGGCAGTTGCTGCTGGAGCAGCATGCCTGGGGTGCCTACGGACGCATTGGCCGATTGGCCACCGAGCAGTTGCAGATGCGCAACCCTGCGCCGACGGAAATCATCATGGTGCGGCAATGACGGATGATCGCAAGCTCATGTTTGCCTGGAGGCATGTGACCGTTCTGGTCGTCATGACGCTCTGCTTTGGCGGGCTGGCGACACGTGCTGTTTACCTGCATGTGATCGACAAGGAGTTCCTGCGCCGGCAGGGAGATGCCCGCATGCTCCGCGAAGAGCCGATTGCAGCGCATCGCGGCATTCTCAAGGATCGCAACGGCCTGCCATTGGCGGTGAGCACACCCGTAGTGTCGATTTGGGTGAACCCGAAGGAGGCCCTGGCACAACAGTTGGATATTCGTGCGCTGGCTGCGGCCCTTGATCTTGATCCGGCCGGAGTCAGGCAACGCATTGCTGCCAGCGCCAAGCGCGAGTTCTTGTATGTGAAGCGGCACCTTTCACCGGAGGCGGCAGAGGCTGTGCTCGCCAACGAATTTCCCGGCGTCTATGGCATGACCGAGTACCGTCGCTTTTACCCGGAAGGGGAGGTGACGTCGCACTTGCTTGGTTTTACCAATCTGGACGATGTGGGTCAGGAGGGCCTGGAGCTGGCGCTGGACGACAAGCTGCGGGGTGTGCCGGGATTGAAGCGCGTGCTGCGCGATCAGAAGGGGCGCAAGGTCAAGGATGTCGCGTTGCTACGTCAGGCTCGGCCCGGTCAGGATGTCCGCCTGAGCTTTGATGCGCGCACTCAGTATCTGGCGTATCGCGAGTTGGCCCAGGCCATCGAGCAGAGTGGCGCCAGGGCCGGAACGGCCGTGGCGCTGGACGTGGAGACGGGCGAGGTGTTGGCGATGGCCAACCAGCCTTCGTTCAACCCCAACAACCGGACGCGACTCAAGCCGGAGGAGTTGCGCAACCGCGCCGTCACGGACATGTTTGAGCCGGGCTCGACCATGAAGCCGTTCACGGTCGCGGTGGCCCTGGAGAGCGGCAAGTATACGACGCGCAGCCAGTTCAATACGCATCCCGGCAGTTACCGCGTGCACAACAAGGTGATCACGGATCATCACGATTACGGCGTGATTGATCTGGGCACCATCATCACCAAGTCCAGCAACGTTGGCACGACGCAGATTGCCTTGTCGTTACCGGCGGATACGTTGCCGACTTTTTTCGCCCGCTTCGGCTTCGGCAAGACCACCGGCTCGGGGTTCCCGGGTGAAAGCGCAGGGCGGCTACAGCCGCCGGAGCGCTGGCGTCCGGTGGAAATCGCCACCATGTCCTACGGCTATGGTTTGACCACGACAGCGCTGCAGTTGGCCCATGGCTACGCCACGCTGGCCAGTGGCGGGATTGCGCGCCCCGTCAGCTTTACGCGCGTGGACGGTCCGGTGAGAGGCGAGCGGGTCATTGCAGAGGACATCGCGCGGAAGCTGATTCCGATGATGGAGTCGGTGGTGACGCAGGATGGCACGGCCATGCGCGCCGCTGTGCCGGGCTACCGCATCGCCGGCAAGACCGGAACGGCGCACAAGGCGGTGGCAGGTGGCTATGCAGCGGATGAATACATGTCGACGTTTATCGGCATGGCGCCAGCGAGCCGGCCCAAGGTCGTGCTGGCCGTGGTCGTGGACAGTCCCCGCAAGGGACAGCACTTCGGCGGTCTGGTCGCAGCGCCGGTGTTCTCGCGCATCATGGCCGAGACGCTGCGCATGATGAATATTGAACCGGACCGCAGTGCCGAACATCTGGCACAGCAGGGGCGTCTGCCTTTGCGTGTAGCAGCAGAGGGGGATGGCGCATGAAGACGCTTGCTGCCCTGTGGCCGGATGTATCGCCTGAGTTGGCCGCCATTGGCGTGTCGGCGCTGACGCTGGACAGCCGTCTGGTGAGGCCAGGCATGGCCTTCGTGGCGTTGAAGGGGCGTAGTCGTGATGGACGGGGCTTCATTCCAGCCGTGATCGAAGCCGGGGCCGCCGTGGTGTTTGCCGACAAGGATGCGGACTGGCCGGCCTCGCGCGTGGTGGCGGGCGTGCCGGTCATCGTGGTGGATCGGCTTGACCAACAGGTTGGCCATATCGCCGCACGGTTTCATGATGATCCGTCGGCACGGATGAAAGTGATTGCTGTCACTGGAACGAATGGAAAGACCAGCGTGTCCAACCTGATTGCGGGTGCGTTGGCACGTCTGGGTGACAAGGCTGCCGTGCTGGGCACCATCGGCAACGGATTGTTTGGTGCTCTGGAAAAATCGACTCACACCACGCTTGATGCCGTCAGCCTGCAAGCGCTGCTGGCCGGCTTTCGTCAGGACGGTGCGCAGGTGGTGGCCATGGAAGCCAGTTCCCACGGTCTGCAGCAGGGGCGCCTGAATGGTACGTCGATTGATGTGGCTGTCTTCACCAACCTGACGCGCGACCATCTGGATTACCACGGTGACATGGAGGCCTACGCCGCAGCAAAGCAGATTCTGTTTCGCTGGCCGGGGTTGCGGGCGGCAGTGGTGAACGTGGACGACGCCGTTGGTTGTCGTTATGCGGCGGCGCTGCAAGGGCATGTCGCGTGCTTGCGTTACAGCCAGGACCCCTCGGCCGACGCCGAGATCAAGGCGGTCAGTGTGGTGCCTTCGCTGACGGGTCTGTCGCTGCGCGTGGCGCTGGGAGATGGCGAGTTCGCAATGGATGTACCGCTGCTGGGGCGCTTCAATGTCAGCAATATCCTGGCCGTGGTGGGAAGTCTGCATGCCATCGGTATCCCTGTTGCCGACATTGCGTCTGCCCTGAGGGCGGCACAGCCGGTGCCAGGACGCATGGAAAGCATTGCCGGCGATCATCCGACAGTGGTGGTTGATTACGCCCATACGCCGGATGCGCTGGAGAAAGTGCTCTCCAGCCTGCGCGAGCACGTGCGCGGGCGCTTGGTCTGCGTGTTTGGCTGCGGCGGTGACCGTGATTCCGGCAAGCGT
The DNA here is from genome assembly GCA_046566745.1 of Gammaproteobacteria bacterium. GTDB lineage: Bacteria > Pseudomonadota > Gammaproteobacteria > Pseudomonadales > Moraxellaceae > UBA2031. Next base: position 15,911 of record JBKHWB010000005.1, on the reverse strand, counting down.
GCCCAGATGGGCGCCATCGCCGTGCGTCTGGCTGATGCTGTGGTGATCACGTCGGATAATCCGCGCTCGGAATCGGCTGACGCCATCATTGCCGATATCGCTGCCGGCACAGGAAATGCACCAGTAAAGATCGAGCGGGACCGGCATCGCGCCATTCGTCTCGCCGTTCACGGTGCATCTGCCGACGACATCGTACTCGTGGCCGGCAAGGGGCATGAGGATTACCAGGAGATTGCCGGGGTGCGTCATCCCTTTAGTGACATGCATGAAGTCAGGGCGGCGCTTGCATCGTGGAGGCAGGCATGAGGCTCTCTCGGATCGCGTCGATTGTTGGTGGTGAGCTGGTCGGGCTGGATGCCGGAATCGGCAGCTTCTCGACCGATACCCGCACGATTGCAGAGGGCGACATGTTCATCGCCCTGTCGGGTCCCAACTTTGATGCCAATGATTTTGTAGCGCGCGCCGCGGAGGCAGGCGCGTCGGCAGCGCTGGTGAGTCGCGTGGATCCGGCCGCAGGCATTCCGCAGGTGCTGGTGCCTGACACGTTCGTGGCGCTGGGGCAGTTGGCCAAGGCGTGGCGCGAACAGTTCCAGTTGACGCGGGTCGCCATGACCGGGAGCGCCGGCAAGACCACAACGAAGGAGATGGTGGCCAGCATTTTCGAAGGCATGGGAACTACCCTGGCAACGCTGGGTAACAAGAACAATGAGATCGGCGTTCCGCTCACGCTGCTGCGCCTGAGTGATGCACACCGATTCGGTGTGTTCGAGCTTGGAGCCAACCATAAGGGTGAGATTGCCTATACAAGCGGGCTGGTGGCACCGCATGCGGCCGTGATCACGAATGTGGGGACGGCTCATCTGGAAGGCTTTGGATCGCGTCGCGGCATTGCAGAAGCCAAGGGTGAAATCTACGGGGGGCTGGTGTCGGGTGGCGTGGCGGTCGTCAATCATGATGACGAGTTTGCCGGCTACTGGCGTGAGCTGACCTCCGATCGCCGGCAGATCGCGTTTTCCATGTCCGAACCGGTGGAGGTGCATGCTGCCAATGCGCGCATGGGGACCAACCACGCCTGGGCCTTTGATCTTCATGTGGCTGGAGAGTCGGCGCCGGTGCAGCTGCAGCTTCTGGGTCGCCACAATGTCATGAATGCGCTGGCAGCGGCAGCCTTGGCGCATGCCGTCGGTGCATCGCTGGCGGCCATTGTGCGCGGACTTGAATCGACCCGCCCGTTTGCCGGTCGACTGGTGACGAAATCGGCCGGGATGGCCGTGGTGATCGACGACACCTACAACGCGAATCCCGGTTCGGTGAAGGCCGCGATTGATGTGCTGGCAGATCTTCCAGGGCGTCGCGTGCTGGTGCTGGGCGACATGGGGGAGTTGGGCGAGGCCACGCAATCTGGCCATGAAGAGGTGGGGGAGTACGCAAGAATGAAAAAAATAGATGCGCTCTACACGGTTGGACAGTTTGGCCATTTCGCAGCTAACAGCTTTGGCACGGAAGCACGTGCCTTCCAGGACAAGCAGTTGCTAATCGAAGAGCTGGAAAAAGAGCTTGAGGGTGTGGTCACCCTGCTCGTGAAAGGTTCGCGTTCTGCTCGTATGGAGCATGTGGTGAACGCGCTGACGGACAAGAAGGAGTCCTGATCGATGCTGCTCTGGTTGGCAGAATTTCTCGCACAGTACGAAAAGGGTTTTCTGGTTTTCCAGTACCTGACTCTGCGCGCAATGCTGGGCGTTGCAACCGCGCTCGGGCTGTCGCTGTGGTGGGGGCCGTGGATGATCGAGCGCCTGCGCGTGATGAAATTCGGCCAGGCGATTCGCACGGATGGTCCGCAATCGCATCTGGCAAAGACGGGTACGCCGACGATGGGGGGCGTGTTGATTCTCGTGGCGATCGGGATGTCGACGCTGTTGTGGGCCAATCTCAAGAATCCCTATGTCTGGGTAGTCTTGGCTGTCATGGCAGTGTTTGGTGCCGTAGGCTGGGTTGATGACTACCGCAAGGTGGTGGAGAAAAATCCTCGCGGTCTGCCTGGGCGATGGAAGTACCTCTGGCAATCGGTGGCCGGCATTGGTGCGGCGATCTTCCTGTACTACCACGCCCGTACACCAATCGAGACCAGCCTGATCGTGCCGCTGTTCAAGAACATCGTGATTCCACTCGGTGTCTTCTATGTAGTACTCACCTATTTTGTCATCGTGGGCACCAGCAATGCGGTGAACCTGACTGATGGCCTTGATGGCCTGGCAATCATGCCGACCGTCATGGTGGCCGGTGCGCTGGCGGTTTTTGCCTATCTCAGCGGAAACGTGAATTTTGCATCTTATCTGCATATTCCCTACGTGGCGGGCTCGGGCGAGCTGGTGGTGATCTGCGGTTCCATCATTGGTGCAGGACTCGGCTTCCTCTGGTTCAACGCCTATCCGGCGCAGGTGTTCATGGGGGACGTGGGTGCACTGGCACTGGGTGCTGTGCTCGGCGTCATAGCCGTGATCGTGCGACAGGAAATCGTGCTGTTCATCATGGGCGGTGTTTTCGTGATGGAGACGGTGTCGGTGATGTTGCAGGTGGCATCGTTCAAGCTGACCGGGCGCCGCATCTTCCGCATGGCGCCAATTCATCACCATTACGAGCTGAAGGGCTGGCCGGAGACCAAGGTGGTAGTTCGTTTCTGGATCATCAGCTTCATGCTGGTGCTGGTCGGTCTTTCCACTCTGAAGCTGCGGTGACACAACCATGACGCAACGTGATGAGCGCAAGGAACTGAAGGTGGTGGTAGGTCTGGGCAAGACCGGCCTCTCCTGCGTGCGCTTTCTGAAAAGTCGCGGTTACGCGGTTGCCGTGAACGATACGCGTGCGCTGCCGCCGGGTCTGGCAGAGCTAAAGGCGGAGTTTCCGGATATAGAGGTGAGCCTGGGCGGGCTGGATGCGGCGTTGCTGGCTCGTGCCGGTGAAATCATCGCAAGTCCCGGGATTTCCATCAATGAACCGGAACTGCTTGCCGCTACCCGCGCCTCGGGTGTGCCAGTGGCGGGGGATGTCGAGCTGTTTTGTCGCGAGGTGAAGGCGCCTGTCATTGCCATTACCGGTTCAAACGCCAAGAGCACTGTCACGACTCTCGTGGGGCTGATGGCGCAACACGCCGGTCTGGATGTCGGTGTCGGCGGCAATCTCGGCCTGCCAGTGCTGGACATGTTGCGCGAGCATGGCGAGCAACAGTTGTACGTGCTGGAATTGTCCAGTTTCCAGCTGGAGACGACACACTCCTTGCGTGCTGCAGTCGCCGTGGTGCTGAACATCAGCGAAGACCACATGGATCGCTATGACTCCATGCGGGCGTATTGCGATGCCAAGTATCGCATCTTTAATGGCTGCCGGCATGCGGTCGTCAATCGTGATGATGCGCTGACGGCGCCCTCGATGGTTCAGGGCCTGCCGGTGACCAGTTTTGGCCTGGGTGCCCCGGCAGCCACCGAGTTTGGTGTGCTGGTTCGTGATGGCGAGAAATTCCTTGCGCAGGGCGATGTCCTCCTGATGCCTGTCAGCGAGATGAGAATTCGCGGCGACCACAACGTGGCCAACGCGCTGGCCTGCCTGGCGCTGGGGCATGCGGCCGGCTTGCCGATGGCGGCAATGCTGGAGACGCTGCGTTCGTTTCCGGGATTGCGGCATCGCTGCGAGCTGGTCAGCGAGGCGCAGGGCGTGTCCTGGTACAACGACTCCAAGGGAACCAACGTGGGCGCAACACTGGCAGCCATTAACGGTCTTGGAGCCGCGATCAAAGGCAAGCTGATATTGATCGCAGGTGGAGTGGGCAAAGGCCAGGATTTCACGCCGCTTTCCGAACCGCTGGCGCGTTATGCAAGAGCGCTCGTGCTGATCGGTGAAGACGGACCCCGGATCGGAGCCGCCGTACCGGACGATGTGCAGAAGATTGTCGCGACGTCCCTGGTCGATGCCGTGGTTCGTGCAAAGATGGCGGCGCGGGAAGGCGATGCCGTGCTGTTGTCGCCTGCCTGCGCCAGTTTCGACATGTTCAAGCACTACGAAGATCGCGGTGAGCAGTTTGTCGCTGCCGTCCATGACGCGACCGGAGGTTGAGGTGAAAGTCCTGACGATGCCTGCAGCCATGCCTGACGTGATGAGCGGTGTTACCTCGCGTCATCTGCTCATGCTGGCCGCCGGTATTCTCTGCTGTCTCGGCCTGGTCATGGTGTCGTCGGCCTCCATGGTGGTTGGTGAGACGAAATACGGCAGCACCTTCTATTTCCTTGGTCGTCACCTGTTCTGGATGGTTATCGCCCTGTGTGCCGGTGCGGTCGCCATGCGCTTTCCGGTCGCACTGCTGCAACGGTACGCATTGGTTTTTCTCGGGCTGGCAGCGCTGCTGCTGGTGCTGGTGCTGGTACCCGGTATCGGGCGCCGCATCAACGGCAGCATGCGCTGGATCGGCTTCGGTCCGCTGACGTTCCAGCCATCCGAGTTGGCCAAGCTGGCGGTGGTGCTTTACATGGGGTCTTACCTGATGCGACGTCAGGACGAAGTGCGTACCGGGTGGTGGGGCTTCGCCAAGCCGATGGCCGTTGTGTTGATCGGCGTGGCGTTGCTGTTGGCGGAGCCCGACTTCGGTGCCAGTGTCGTGATGGTGGCGGCCGCCATGGCGATGTTGTTCCTCGCGGGCACACCGTTGCTGACCTTTGGCGTGATGTTCGTGCTTGCAACTGCATCGGCTGCGGTGGTTGCCGTGGCAGAACCCTATCGCCTGAAACGTCTTCTCTCCTTTACCGATCCATGGGCAGACCAGTTCAACTCCGGTTACCAGTTGTCGCAAAGCCTGATTGCGTTCGGACGCGGCGAGTGGTTCGGCGTGGGTCTTGGCCGCAGCGTGCAAAAGTTGTCCTATCTGCCGGAAGCGCACACCGATTTCGTGTTTGCCGTGTATGCGGAAGAGTTTGGTTTGGCTGGCGTTGTGCTCATGATTGGTCTGTTCTGGGTGCTGGTACGGTCGGCTATTCGCATCGGCCAGGCTGCCGAACTGGGCGGCAAGCTTTATGGCGCCTACGTAGCCTACGGTATCGCCGTGCTCATCGGTGTGCAGACGCTTTTCAACATCGGCGTGAACATGGGGCTGTTTCCCACCAAGGGACTTACCCTGCCACTGGTGAGTTATGGTGGCTCCAGTCTGGTCATGGTCTTCGTGATGCTGGGCATCCTGTTGCGCATCGACACCGAGAACCGGATGGCTTCCGTGCCGTCGCGTGCGGGGAGGTCGTCATGACAGCTCCGGTCAGAAGTGTTGTGGTGATGGCGGGCGGGACCGGTGGGCATGTCTTCCCGGCACTCGCGGTGGCAGAGGCATTGCGGGCACGCGGCATTCGAATCCACTGGTTGGGAACGCGTGCCGGGATCGAAGCCGAGTTGGTGCCGGCACGACACTTCGACATCAGCTACCTCGACGTCAGTGGCGTGCGCGGCCAGGGCGTTGTCCGTCTGCTGCTGGCGCCCTTCAAGATTGTGCGCGCCGTGCTTGCTGCCATGCGTGTACTGCGCGCCGTGGAGGCTGATTGTGTTATTGGTCTTGGCGGCTACGTCACGGGGCCGGGTGGCGTGGCAGCCCGTTTGCTGGGCAAGCCCTTGTTCATCCACGAACAGAATGCCGTGGCAGGTTTTACCAACCGCATGCTGTCGCGCATTGCCACGCGCGTACTTGAGGCATTTCCCGGGGCGTTCCCGGTGTCGTCAAAGGTGAGTTGCGTTGGGAATCCGGTCCGAGCCGACATTGCGGCGTTGCCCATTCCCGAGCTGCGCTTTGCCGGTCGTGAAGGACCGCTGCGGGTGCTGGTAATGGGCGGAAGCCAGGGTGCCGTGGCGCTGAACGAGCTGGTGCCGTCGGCGCTGGCAATACTTGCCCGCCACATCCCGCTCGACATCCGGCATCAGGCAGGAAAGAAAAACCTGGACAAGGCGGCCGCCCGTTACCGTGATGTGAACGTCGCCGCCGATGTGTTGCCGTTCATCAGCGATATGGCCGGCATTTATGGCTGGGCTGACCTGGTGATCTGTCGTGCCGGAGCCCTGACCGTATCCGAGCTGGCCGCCGCGGGCGTGGCGTCCGTGCTGATCCCTTACCCGTTTGCCGTGGACGACCACCAGACCGCCAATGCCCGTTATCTCAGTGAAGCCGGCGCGGCCCTGCTTTTCCGGCAACAGGAGTTGACGGCTGAAATGCTGGCGGACGCGCTGCGGCCGTTGATGCAGCGCCCGGTGCTGCTGGACATGGCCCGCAAGGCACGGGCCAAGGCTCAACCCGAATCAACGGACACCGTCGTGATGGCCTGTCTCAGGAGTGGAAAATGAACAAGCCGGCCAGTCGTTCGCGATTGATTGAAATCCCTGAAATGCGCCGCATACGGCGTCTGCATTTCATCGGCATTGGTGGCGCAGGCATGTGCGGGATTGCCGAGGTGCTGCTGAACCAGGGGTATGACATCAGTGGCTCGGACATCAAGGCTGGCAAGACAACTGCCGATCTTGAGTCGCGTGGTGCGAAAGTGTTTATCGGCCATCGTGCCGGGAATATTGTCGGTGCGGATGTCGTGGTGGTCTCGACGGCGATTGATGCCGAGAATCCGGAAATCATCGCGGCCCGCGAGGCGCGGTTGCCAATAGTGCGTCGCGCCGAAATGCTCGGAGAGCTGATGCGCTACCGCCATGGCATCGCGATCGCCGGCACACATGGCAAGACCACGACGACAAGCCTGATTGCATCCATCCTCGGTGAAGACGGCCGCGACCCTACTTTTGTGATCGGGGGCTTGCTCAACAGTGCCGGCACCAATGCGCGACTGGGCGACAGCCGTTACTTCGTGGCCGAGGCCGATGAAAGTGATGCATCCTTCCTGCACTTGCAGCCCATGGTAGCGGTGGTGACCAATATCGATGCCGACCACATGGATACCTATGGCGGCTCCTTTGACAGGCTGAAACAGACGTTTGTGGAGTTCCTGCACAACCTTCCGTTCTACGGGCTGGCTGTGTTGTGTGGTGATGATCCCGTCATTCACGACATCATGCCGGATGTGGCCCGCCCCATCATCACCTACGGCCTGCAAGAAGGTAACGACGTGCGTGCCGTCGATATTCGCCAGGATGGCCTGCGTACGCACTTCACCCTATTGCGCAACGGCATGGAGCCGCTGCCGGTAACGCTAAATCTGCCGGGCCTGCACAACGTCCAGAATGCGCTGGCGGCAATCGCGGTGGCTACGGACGAAAAGGCTTCCGATGCAGCCATTCTACGGGCGCTGGCCGGATTCCAGGGCGTAGGTCGCCGCTTCCAGCAGTATGGCGATTTCCCGCTGGCGGATGGCAGCGTGCGGCTGGTGGATGACTATGGCCACCACCCCCGCGAGGTCGATGCCACCATCAAGGCGGCTCGTCAGAGCTTCCCGGGCCGACGCCTGGTGATGATGTTCCAGCCGCACCGCTACACCCGCACCCGTGATTGCTTCGACGATTTCGTGCACGTGCTGTCCACTGTCGATGCCCTGTTGCTGCTGGATGTGTATAGCGCTGGCGAAAAGCCGATTCCGGGGGCGGACGGACGAGCCTTGGCCCGCAGCATCCGCACCCGCGGCGTAGTGGATCCGGTGTTTATCGAGAACGCTGCCGAGTTGTCAGTCCTGTTGCAGCACGTACTCAAGCCTGGCGATGTCCTGCTTACGCAGGGCGCCGGTACTGTCGGAGCGGTGGCCATGGAGTTGTCGCAGAACGGCCTTTACCTCAAGGGGCCGGCAACATGAACGCAGAGACGAGCAACAAGATGAATGCAGTGATGGATGTCCGCCGTTTTGGTCGTGTGGCGGTTCTCTTCGGCGGTACTGCGGCAGAGCGCCCCATATCGCTGATCAGCGGTGGCGAGGTGCTCAAGGCGTTGCATTCGGCGGGCGTTGATGCCGAGGCATTCGATCCGGCCGAGCGTAGCGTGGCCGAACTGGCCGGCTATGACCGCGCCTTCATCGTGCTGCATGGACGTGGTGGTGAAGACGGCACCATGCAGGGCTTGCTGGAACTGATGAAGATTCCTTACACCGGCAGTGGGGTGCTGGCATCGGCGGTCGGCATGGACAAGGCCCGCACCAAGCTGATGTGGCTGGGTGCCGGCTTGCCCACGCCAGCCTATCGGCACCTGCGGGCAGACACGGATTTCGGCAAAGTAGTTGCCGACCTCGGGCTGCCGTTGATGATAAAGCCGGCGCATGAAGGCTCCAGCATCGGCATGTGCAAGGTGATGAACGCTGACGAGTTGCCGCAGGGCTATGCCGCTGCCGCTGCCTATGACAGCGAGGTTATTGCCGAGCGCTGGATTACCGGCAGCGAATACACCGTTGTCGTTCTGGGTGACCGAGCATTGCCCGTCATCCGGCTGCAGACCGACCGCAACTTTTACGATTTTGAGGCCAAGTACCAGTCGCACGACACACAGTACCTATGCCCGTGCGGCCTGCCGCAAGAGAAGGAAAAGGAACTGCAGGCGCTGGCTCTGGAAGCCTTCCGCACGGTCGGCGCACGCGGCTGGGGCCGTATCGACGCCATGATGGACGAGGCCGGCCGCTTCTGGCTGCTGGAAGTCAACACCGTCCCCGGCATGACGGATCACTCTCTGGTGCCGATGGCCGCCCGTGCCGAAGGCATGGGCTTCCAGGAGTTGGTACTCACCATTCTGGCCCAGACCCTTGAGGAGCCGCAGCCATGATGCAGGCCAGCCGCCGCCCGGTAGTTGCTACGCCCATGCTGGAGTTGCCCGGCCGCGACACCGTGCTGCGTATTGCTTCCGTGTTGCTCGTAGTGGTGGCAGCCATCCTGTTCATGGCAGGTGCGGTACGTGCGCTGCAGGGGTGGGTTGCGCATCCGCCAATCGCCGCTGTCCAGGTCGATGGCGACCTGCAGCGGGTCGACAAGCGGGCCGTTGCCGCGCAACTGGCACCGATCGTGAAGGGCAACTATTTCACCGTGGATCTGGTCGCCATTCACGATGTTGTGTCGGCATCGCCCTGGGTGGACGAAGTGCGCGTGAGTCGGCGATGGCCTGACGGAATACGCATCCATGTACGCGAAAAGCAGCCGGTCGCCCGTTGGGGGCAGGTCGGCCTTATCAGTTCGCGTGGCGAACTGTTTGCGCCCGGCGCAGCGGGCGGCATGGAAGGGTTGCCTGTGCTGTTTGGTCCGGCCACCAAGTCGGTGCACGTGATGGAGCAGTATCGTGCCATGAATACCATCTTGCGCGGGCTTGGTATGACCATTGTGGAGCTCGAACTGACGGAGAGAATGAGCTGGTTCTTGCGTCTCGACAACGGCATCCGGCTGGTGATCGACCAGGTCGACACCATCGAAAAGCTGCAGCGTTTTGCCTATTTGTACGAGCGTCAGCTCAAGCCTGACGTAGACAATATTGCCAGCATTGATTTGCGTTACCGGAACGGCGTGGCGGTGGGTTGGAAAGAGCAAAAAAATCTGAAAAACATCACGCCGAGTGTGTAATTTTTTCTGCAGAAAATTTAAGATTGGGGATGGCATTTCGTGACGCGGAATGCTCCCCGCAAAGTGGGTAGGGACAAGATGGCAAGCGCAGCAAACAACCCGATGATCGTAGGTATCGATGTCGGCACCTCCAAGGTGGTGGCGCTCGTCGGCCAGATCAACGCCGATGGTGAGCTGGAGATTGTCGGCGTTGGCATGAAACCCTCCCGCGGCATGAAAAAAGGCGTGGTCGTCAATATCGAGCAGACCATCCAGTCCATCCAGGGGGCCGTTGCTGAAGCCGAACTCATGGCGGACTGCCACATCCATTCCGCCTACATCGGCATTGCCGGTTCCCATATCGGCGGTCGCAACTCGCAGGCCGTCGTCGCCATCCGTGAAGGGGAAGTGCAGCAGGGCGATATCGAGCGCGTGATCGATGCCGCCAAATCCGGCCCCATTCCTGCCGACCAGCGCATCCTGCACATCCTGCCCCAGGAATTCCAGGTGGATGATCAGGGCGATGTCCGTGATCCGCTTGGCATGTCCGGTGTGCGCCTGGAAGGTCACGTTCACCTGGTGACCTGCTCGGCCAATGCCATGCAGAACCTCGAGAAGTGTGTGCGCGGCTGCAACATCGAGATCGACGAAGTGGTGCTGGACCAGCTCGCCTGCAGCCATGCCGTGCTGACCGAAGATGAAAAGGAACACGGCGTCTGCCTGGTCGACATCGGCGGCGGTACCACCGACGTGGCCATCTTCAGTCGGGGAGCCATTCGTCATACCGCGGTGATTCCGATTGCCGGCGACCAGGTGACGAACGACATCGCCATGGCCTTGCACACGCCGACCCAGGATGCTGACGAGATCAAGATCAAGTACGCCTGTGCCGTGGCACAGCAGGTCAACCCCGAAGACAGCATCAATGTTCCCGGCATGGGGGATCGCCCCGCACGCCGCATGTCGCGGCAGACGCTTGCGGCGGTGGTCGAGCCCCGTTACGACGAGCTGTTTACGCTGGTCATGAAGGAAATCGAGCGTGGCGGCTACATGGGCAAGCTTGCGGCCGGCATCGTGCTGACCGGTGGCTCGGCCAAGATCGAAGAAGCCACGGCACTGGCCGAATCCATTTTTCACATGCCGGTTCGTATCGGTATGCCCCAGTCCCTCAAGGTGGGGGGCATGGGCGAGGTTCTGCGTAATCCCATCTATTCCACTGGTGTCGGCTTGCTGATGTACGGCAGGAGCAAGCAGCTGGAGAAAGGGATGGGACAGGAGCCGGCACGCAAGCCGGTGTTTGACGCAGGAAGTATCGTTCAGAAAATTCGTGGCTGGCTGGCACAGAACTTCTGAAGGATGACCGGGCAAGCGGATTTCCCGGCAAAAGCAACAAAAAGCGGTAATTATTTTTGAGCGAAGGAGAGTGAGAATGGCGATTTTCGAGTTGGCGGACAGCGTTCCGCAGCACGGCGCAGCGGTGATCAAGGTCATCGGTGTGGGTGGCGGCGGTGGCAATGCCGTTGAGCACATGGTGTCCAGTCAGGTGGAGGGCGTGGAGTTCATTTGCGCGAACACCGATTTGCAAGCACTGACGAAGATGCGTGCCCGCACTCATCTGCAGCTGGGTCAGGGGGTCACCCGTGGTCTCGGGGCAGGTGCGAACCCCGAAGTGGGGCGCCAGGCTGCCGTTGAAGATCGCGATCGCATCCGTGAAGCCCTGAATGGTGCCGACATGGTCTTCATCACCGCCGGCATGGGCGGTGGAACCGGTACCGGCGGTGCGCCAGTGGTGGCGGAAGTGGCCAAGGAAATGGGCATTCTCACCGTGGGTGTCGTCACCAAGCCCTTCCTGTTCGAGGGCAAGCGTCGCATGGATGTGGCCGATGCCGGCATCGACAACCTGTCGCAGTATGTCGATTCCCTTATCACCATCCCCAACCACCGCCTGCAGGCCGTGCTGGGCAAGGTGTCCATGATCGAGGCGTTCCGCGCCGCCAATAACGTGCTGAAGAATGCCGTGCAGGGGATTGCCGACATGATCCTGCAGCCGGGCGTGATCAACGTCGACTTCGCCGACGTGCGTACCGTGATGTCCGAGCAGGGTTTGGCCATGATGGGTACCGGCTCCGGCAAGGGCGATGACCGTGCCCGCCTGGCGACTGAAATGGCCATTCACAGCCCGTTGCTGGATGACATTCGCCTCGAGGGTGCCCGCGGTGTGCTGGTGTCGATCGCGGCCAACGAAGACCTCGGGCTGGACGAGTTCTCCACGGTGGGTGAAATCGTTCACCAGTTTGCCTCGCCGGAAGCCACGGTGGTCATCGGTACTGTGCTCGATCCCGATCTGGGCGACGAGCTGCGTGTGACGGTGGTCGCCACCGGCCTGCCCAAGTCTGCCCGTGCCAGTTCCGCTCCGCCGGTGCGCCTGGTGCCAGGCCAGTCGGCGCCGACCCCGGTCCAGGCTCCCGTCAGCCAGACTGCTCCCGTTGCCGCGGCGGGCGCCGGTCAGGTGGCAGGCAGCAGCTACGACTACGACACCCCGGCCTACTTGCGCAACCAGAAGGTGGCCAATGGCGGGACGGCTCCGCGCTCAACGGATGCCAACCTGCTGAACATCCCGGCCTTCCTGCGTCGCCAGGCAGACTGAGGCACGGCACCAGCCTTTGAGAGGACCGGTCGTCCCACTCTCCCGACCGGTCCTTTCTTCTTCCCGATGGCCTGTCTTGCGGCAGCCGCCGC